>NZ_JANUQL010000001.1:0-5852 GCF_024793925.1 Pantoea sp. B566 | reverse complement strand
TTTTGCAGTCTGCAAATTTGCTATCTCCCTGAACGTCTACGTAGCCATAGGCCATCAACCCGTTCCGCGAACCGGGCACGCGGATTTTTGGTGTGCGTAACAGCGCGTGCCTGACCGTGTAAAAGTCAGTGCGCCGCACAAAGGTGATACATCCCTCACTTTCTCCTGAACCGTCCGGCCGGAGAGGATGCAGGCGAAAACCGCCCCGTGCCACGCCGTTGATGAATATCGAGTCAGTCATGGTCTGCGAATTAAACAGCGCAAACCACTCTGAATGGTCTGAGTTATTCCAGAAATCAACAACCCATCCCCTGATCTGGTTTGCGATACTGCCTTCGGGGCGCGGAACAATCCAGTAACGGCCAACCGGAATGGCACTGTTCGGCAGGTAAGCGCAGTTGGGATCGTTCGTGTAAGGTTTCTGGCCAGAAAAGACCGGAAATGTACCCACGCCGTAGACCTGCAGCTTTGCCTCGCCGCCCCCCTTTGCCAGGTCGTTGTAGCTCATTGTCATCTTTAGCATGAAACGCTCCCTGTAAGTTGTCAGGCCGATGCTATCACTCCTGCAGGGAAAAATTAACGATCGGCCTCCGGCTTTGTCACCCAGCATCACCCGTGTCTGCCCTACGCCCGGATTTACCATAACACCCCTTGGCCGCACCGCCGCAGGCGTCCTCCGCGCGGATCTGCCGCGAAACGCGCAAAAAGCGGTGTTACGCATGCGCAAAAAACGCCACCAGTGGGGAGATAATTTCAGGCCGGCTGCATGGCTATGCACGGAAACGCCTGGCCGCAGTTTTAGCGGCTAAAATCCGCCGGAACCGCTAAAAGGCCATCACTTCCCCCCGTACCGGTCCCACAGGTCTGCCGCCAGCTTCAGGCACTCCAGCACCAGTCTTACCTGCTTCATAAACCGCATCATCACCGCCCTCACGTTCTGTTTCCGCCACACCTCATTGTGGCGGCTTAAACCCCGTACTTCACTGGCGCCATTCTGAGAGCGAAACCGGGAGGACATAAGATGAAGGGGTTCAGTGGTAACGGTGAACGGGCGCGGAATTTTTTCGCGGCCGTGAGCCGTTCGCGGGGTGTCGGGGCGCAGCCCTGACCAGCGTTTTGTGAGCCGTCACTGAGGTAGCGGTGGACACAAAACATTTCCTGTCCGGTTTATTCACCAGGGCATGCATGTTAAGGCTGCAGCGGTGTTGGGGTAAGAAGCCCTTTCAGAGATAAATCTTCGTCTAGGGCATCCCAGTGAATACCCTGTGGACTCAACTCAAAATCAGCCAGTCTTTCCGCGCTGGCATTCCTGAGTGCAGGAAAAAGGGCTAACGGGATACCCAGTATTCTTCCGTCGCTGAGCTCCAGCCACATGAAGCCCTCGTTAAAATTTGCAGCGATGATTGAGACGCTCATTATTGCCTCCTCTTGGTCTTCGTGATACCCATTCACCGTATAGTAACACTGACAGGGCATTTGATATGGTCATCAAGAAGCGGCCTGAATTCAGGTGTAAAATTTCACACATTACACACCAATGAAAAAACGAGGTATACAGTGGCAGAAACACACCTGAATCTTACACAAGCAGCGAAAGCTGCAGGTGTGACCCGGAGAACACTCTATAACCATATAAATCAAGGAAAAGTTACCGCGTCACGCGATAAGAAAAACAACCCCGTCATAGACATATCAGAACTTGTTAGGGTATACGGAAATATAAGTCTTCCTGTAAAAAAAATTCCCAGTGTTTTACATAGTAAAAATACACAGGACAATTTTACACCCGAGGTTCTTAACTCCTTGGTGAAAGAGGTAAAAGAGCTGAAACAGGCTTTTACTCTAATGTTGGAAGACAAGACTATGCGTGAGGCTGAACGGGTAAAGATAGAAGAGGAACACCATAAACTACAGCAGGAGATAACACGCCTTAATGATGAGCTTAAGCAGGAAAAAAGTAAGGGATTCTGGCAGCGTTTTTTTCGTGGGTAGTATGCTGCCACTTGAGTCCTTTATCCCCGCTGCGCTATGCTGACCGTGAAAACCGTTGCGTGCCGCAACTGCCAAAACCGCCGTGACCTGAGAGCGGAGCCTTCGGGCGGTCACACGCCAATGTTCCGGTGATCTGAGAGGAACGCCTTCGGGTGATCACCTGCCAATGCTCCCGCAGCCTGAGAGGAGCGCCTTAGGGCGGCTGCAAACATCACGGAAAGGTCGGATGGCAGCCGTGTCACTTGCGTCAGCGCGAAGCGATTACCAAGTGACACGGCGAAAAAACGGCCCGGAAGCCGCACCAGAAAAGGGATGCAGCATCGGGCTACAAAGTGAAACTCAGGTTTCGCAGCCAGAAGACACGTTTACTCGTGCGGCGAAGGGGATTCATCCGGGCAACCGGCTCTGAATTTCGGGGGTTACCTGTTATCAGACAGCAGGCGGAGGCACAGAGTGCCAAACCGTCCCCGGCAATAACTCAACAACACTTCGTCCTGATTGCAGCCGCAAAGCGACGCCACGGACCCGGCGCAGACCGCGCACCAGGATTGTTGTAACCCAATGCATCAAGTCTGAAAAAAATACGGGTTAAGGCGATGAAAGCCGTGACCGGGCATACTGTTGCCTGAAGAAAACGGCACCAACGAATATGGAAATCCGGGCGTAACGTGCTTTATGCACGGACAGATGACATGACGCCTCCTCGCTCATTCGCTCACTCCGTTCGGTCATGAGTCTGCGGCGGGCGTTACGCTCTCAGGGACGTAGGCTTACAGATGCAGAATGAGGGTAAGGAAAGAACAGGCCGCGGGGAACCCGTTTACCATAGGCTCCGCCCTCCTGACGAACATCACTGAAATCAACAGATCTCAGGTGCTCAAGTCAGAAGTGGCGAACCCCGACAGGACTTAAAGATCCCCACCGTTTCCGGTGAGTAGCTCCCTCGTGCGCTCTCCTGTTCCCACCCTGCAGATTACCCACATCATTCCGCTGTTATGGCCGCGTTTTCTCATACCACGCCTGATGCTGGGGTCTGGTTAGGTGGTTCGCTCCAAGCTGGGCTGTATGCACGAACTCCCCGTTCAGCCCGACTACCACGAATTCAGGGTAACTTATCTCTTGAATCCAAACCCTAAAGACACGACGAATCGCCACTGGTGATAGCCATTGGTAGCTGGATTACGGAGCGAGGTTGTCTAATAGACTTTACAAGAGTTCTTGAAGTGATAGCCTGTCTACGGCTACACTGAAAGGACAGATTTGGTTACTGCGCTCCGTTTAAGCCAGTTACCACGGTCCAGAAGTTCCCCAACTTGCTGAACCTTGAAAAAACCGCCTCCCCAGGCGGTTTTTTCTTTTAGGAAGGCTACGACGAAAGGTTATCCTGCGTCAAGACACTTTATTATGTACAATGAAGCGTGTTTTTAACCGTAAGATAGCAGGAAGTGAAATGTTTGAAGAAACATCATTATTTAACGAAATAGAAAATAACTCTGTCGTTAACGGTGACTCTATTTCGTTAATAAAAAGAGTACCTTCTCAATCCGCACACTTAATACTTAGTGACATACCATATGGTATTGGTGCAGAAGATTGGGATGTACTACATAAAAATTCAAACAATGCTTACTTGGGATCTAGTCCAGCACAAAAAAACGCAGGGGCAATATTTAAAAAAAGAGGAAAGCCAATAAACGGATGGTCTGACGCGGACAGAAAAATACCTTTAGAATATCAGAAATGGTGTGAGGAATGGGCTAGTGAATGGTTCAGGGTATTGAAGCCAGGAGCTAGTGCAATTGTTTTTGCTGGTCGCCGTTTTTCTCATAGGTGCATATGCGCAATGGAAGATGCTGGTTTTAACTTGCGTGATATTATTGCTTGGATGCGAACGAAAGCACCGCATCGCGCACAAAGATTAAGCTGTGTTTACGAAAGACGCGGCGATATTTTTAATACAGAAAAATGGAATGGCTGGAGAGTAGGAAATCTACAACCAACCTTTGAGCCTATACTATGGTTTTCAAAACCTTATAAAATAGGCGGAACCATAGCAGACAATGCAATTTTACATGGCGTTGGTGCTTATAATCAAGATGCCTTCACAGCCAGGAATGGAAAACCAGAGAATGTAATATCCGCAGGTTTTTCTAGCCGTGAGGGTGGGTTGCATCCAACGCAAAAGCCAATATCTCTAATGAAAACACTAATTGAGTTAACAACTCAAGAAGGACAGTTAGTAATAGATCCTTTTAGTGGGAGTGGATCTACACTTGTCGCAGCCAAAGAGCTGGGTAGGGATTACATAGGTTTTGAACTTAACCCAGCATATGTGGAAATCAGCAACAGAAGATTGAAAAAATAATCAACTAAGTGACAGAATGTTATTCTCTGTCACTTTGCTTATTTGATCTATCCTGCTATCTATTTTATGCATTTTTATCAATGCATTAACAGCTTCTTCTTTGCTCATCCTTAAAATTTTATCTCTTTCGCGTGAAAGATACTCTATAGCTATTTTTTTTGACGCTAAAATACCTTCTGTAGTTGCCTTTCTTTCATCCAACCAAAGTGGTGGTATTCTCTCATCATGTTCTAGCATGGTTCTGTTTATCTGAGACCAGTATTGAACACTATCTTTACTCGGATTAAGCAAAATAACTGATCTAAATATTTTTTCTAGCAAGAATTTTATATCTTCTTTGGAAGTAATAGTTGAATACCTTACAAGAACAGCCAAGTGTGTATAAGTAAAAATACAAACATTCCTAACGATTGCCTGCTGATATATCTGACTTGATTTAACCGGTAGCTGATAAATTGGACAAACCACCATTGCAAAGTCTTTAGTGTTCCTCCAACCATCCATTGCTTGAACTTTAAAATCCTTTTGATTTTTCGCTGTTCTGCTAAGACGGAAAACTTTTGCATCCGCGACAAAAGAATAATTATCGCAAACAACTTCTACATCAGCTGCATCAGCACGTTCTGTTAAAACAACACTGTTTAACCCCATAAATTTAAAACATTCAGAAATTAATGCATCTGTGTATTTTGAATATAATTTTTCCTCACTTGAATCATGGGAATATGATTCTGGTATAGCAGTGCATAATCTAAGATGATCGAGTAAAGCTTGATAGCCAGAAGCTGCCACTTCACTAATAATCTCTTGTTCAACCCGCCCCGAGTCATTAACAAAATGACCGCTAAGTTTTACTATTTCATCTATCCAATACTGTCTTCTTTCTATTGCTATTTTGTTAATAAAATTAAAATTAATTAGATCCATCTTGACCATCTACCGATTTATTTTATAAAAATGAGGAAGCTATAATTGATTATCTTAACAGAATTATTTAGTTAATACTCAGTTATCGATATGATGATCTGGTTAGGTTTAGATCATTTTGTGGTAATTCACCATACCCCGCTTTGATAACTCTAACTCTGTCACAGCCGTTAGCAATGAAGTGACCTGAAATGGCACTTACTGGCGAAGATTTCCCGACAGTAAGTGGTTCATGCGGTGCCTTTTAGCTTCCTAAACATCACACGTATCAGGCCATACAGAATCGCGGCGTAGAAAGTGATAACCGCAAGCAGAGCAAAGAAGGTCAGGGGATCGGTGCCAGCCTCATAAACATCAGCCTGGTAGCGGCCAAAGGCCTGATGAGAATGGTCAACAATCCATGCTGTCAACGAATAGAGCGGCATCCCGTACCGGGACATCATAAACGCCACTACAAAGCACATAGCGAACCCCGCCGCTTTCTTAACGAATTTTGCAGTCTGCAAATTTGCTATCTCCCTGAACGTCTACGTAGCCATAGGCCATCAACCCGTTCCGCGAACCGGGC
>NZ_JANUQL010000002.1:0-349853 GCF_024793925.1 Pantoea sp. B566 | reverse complement strand
ACATCAATATTCCCCCCTTTGGCGATAATGGGCGAAAAATCGGCGCGGCTGATATTGCCCATGGTGACGACCAACCAGAATATGTAAAGCAGCAGAGCGAAAGCCGTGCCAATAAAAATCGACCGGGTGATATTCTTAACCCCCTGAGTGCCATACAGCTTCACCAGACTGGGCACGTTGCCGTGGAAACCGTAAGAGATGATGCAGAAAGGTAGCGTCATTAAAATATAAGGCAGATATTGCGTATCAGGCAGCGCCCAGGCGTCACTGTCAATAAGTTTAGCGCCTTCGACATGCCATATCAGGCCAGAGAAGGTAGCAAAAAAGGCAACAAACTTCCCTATAATTAACACCGTTGTAATACGGCCAACCAAAAGCGAGCTGTACCATGCGATGCCACCGACCAACACGCTTACGATGATCACAGATAAGCGGGCTGGAAGATAAAATCCGCTGTATTTTTCTACCGTCTGAGAGATGACAGCAGAAGAGCCAGAAATATAAGCATAAGTTAAAATATACAAGACAAAGCCAAATGCGATACCCACCACAACATTCCATTTATGACCTAATAAATCCTGTGTGAAGGTGTTAAAACTCGCACCACCACCATAATGGAGATTGACTTCAACCAGCATCAGTCCGGTTAACAGCATCATTATGGCAATGAGCGTTAAAATAATTGATGCGCCTGGAAACCATATGCCAGCCATAGCAATCGGCAGTGAGAACATTCCGCCACCTATGACGGTGGCAATGATAAGCATCGTTCCACTCATTAAACCGGGTGTTGTTTTCTTAATAACCATGAGAAATTCTCCTGTTGACTCTTTATTATCATTTTGGCGTCATTCTGAATCCGCTGGATAATAACGGTTCTACTGCAGACCTGCCATGGCGGCAGGTCTGAAATAAAGGAAGGGTGATAGGAGAGAAACAGGGCCCCTGCGGGGCCAGGGTTGTATTAAATAAAGTCAAAACGCGCAGTAAAAAAGCGAAGTTGTTTAGGTTCATAAACAAACGTCAGACCACGAATATCTTCTTTATGCTGGTACATTTTAATGATGCCATCGGCAACAACATCCATGTGCGCGTAAGTGTAAACACGGCGTGGAATAGTGAGACGTACCGTCTCCAGTTTGGGGCGATGGTTCTCCCCCGTTTCCTTGCTACGACCGGCAGAAACAATTCCACGTTCCATACTTCGCACGCCGGTTTCCATATAGATGCTGGCTGCCAGGCTCTGCGCAGGGAACTGATCCTGCGTCAGGTGTGGACAGAAACGACGAGCATCAAGAAATACCGCATGTCCGCCCGTCGGTTCAACAATGGGTACGCCGGCTTCACGGAGTTTATCGCCCAGATAGCGCACCTGTTTGACCCGATGTTCAATATATTCATACTGCATGGCTTCACGTAGCCCAATAGCCATCGCTTCCATATCCCGACCGGCCAGCCCGCCGTATGACGGCATACCTTCATAAACGACAACCAACTCTTTTGCCGCTGAGAACATCTCCTCATCGTTCATACACAAGAAGCCGCCGATATTCACCAGACAATCTTTTTTACCGCTCATGGTGCACCCATCGGCATAGCTGAACATTTCATGCACGATATCTTTGATACTGACGTTCTCGTAGCCCGCTTCCTGCTCTTTGATAAAATAGGCATTTTCAACGCAACGGGTGGCATCGTAAAAGATCTTAATGCCATACGTGCTGGCCATTTCATGTACGGCGCGCATATTTGCCATTGAAACAGGCTGCCCACCCGCCAGATTCACGGTGACCGCAAGGCAGATATAGGCG
Organism: Pantoea sp. B566; assembly: GCF_024793925.1. Classification (NCBI taxonomy): domain Bacteria; kingdom Pseudomonadati; phylum Pseudomonadota; class Gammaproteobacteria; order Enterobacterales; family Erwiniaceae; genus Pantoea; species Pantoea sp. B566. The sequence goes on along the minus strand of NZ_JANUQL010000002.1, from coordinate 348,042 downwards.
ATGTTCTCGGCGCCTTTTTCTTTAATGAGCGTCGCTAATTTATTCAGGTCAATATCACCTTTAAAGGGGAGATTCAGGCTGGCGTCATGTGCTTCATCGCGGACAATATCCACAAAGGTTGCGCCATTTTTTTCCTGATGGAAGCGGGTTGTTGTAAAGTACATATTTCCTGCGACATATTGACCGGGCTTAATGGCCAGCTGCGAGAGCAGGTTTTCCGCCCCGCGTCCCTGGTGGGTTGGAACGATGTGTTTGAAACCAAACAACTCTTTCACCGTTTTTTCGAGATGGTAGAAGTTTTCACTGCCTGCGTAGGCTTCATCACCAATCATCATCCCTGCCCACTGCTTGTCACTCATGGCATTTGTACCGCTGTCTGTCAGCAGATCGATGTAGATATCCTTTGAATTCAGTAAAAACGTGTTATAGCCCGCTTCTTGCATTTTTTTAACACGCTCATCGCGTGAGATCATTGATACGGTTTCAACACTTTTAATGCGGAAAGGCTCGGCAGGATAGTTCATGTTTATTTCTCCAGTTATCCATTTTCATACGCAGAAAAATGCGCGTCGAATAAGTCTGGTGCATAGATGAAATGCACAGGAAGATATAACAATAACCTCAGAATTGAGGTGGAAATAATACGACACCATCATGCGGGATTTATCATGCGATGAAAATAGCCGCGTCACTATGCGCGCCTTTCTGACAATGTATAAAACGTAAAAATGATTAAACATCAAAAAAGATCGGCCATGTATGCTGAATATTCATAGCGTTAGCGTAACGGCCGTCGGTCATACAGAAACAGAAAAGTCGGTTAAGGTTGATAACAATGAAAACTTATCTTTCCATTTTCTTTATAGGTAATAAATGTGACATTTTTAACCAGATAATATGAGGCAGCGATCACCTAAAAAATGAATAATCACAGCGGTTGCTTAAAATCCGTAAACTTCAATGTACATCTCCGAGTTATTAACTGAGCGGCGAATGTTAATGACGTTGAAATAAGAAAGTCGCTACAGCACTGAGACAATCCATTCATATTATCCCACTGAGGCAGGTCGCTGCCGATCAAAACTTAAATAAAGAGAACTTATGTAATAGAGCATGACTATCTGCTCGTAGTCATTTGGAAGCGAAGTGGAGGTAACGTGTTGAGGTGGATGGGTTGTGGACAGCGATGACGCTTCAGCCCGGTGAAGAAAAGGCGATGTCTTGCCATCGCCTGAGTGACCAGAAAGCATTAGCTTTCGATAAATTATTACTCCCGGGTAATCTTCATGGCCATATCAATTGATATCGCCATACTCTCCGGATTAGCCTTACCTGTCCAGGCGATGTTAAATGCCGTACCGTGATCGGCTGAAGTACGCAGGAAAGGCAATCCTGCCGTGATGTTCACCCCGTCGTAAAAGCCAAGCAGCTTAAGCGGAATATGCCCCTGATCGTGATACATGGCGACAACAATGTCGTACATGCCTTCGTTACACTGCATGAAAACGGTGTCCGGTGGACAGGGGCCGTACACATCCATGCCCTGCGCTTTCATCGCTTCGACAGCGGGCGTCAGAATACGGATCTCTTCATCGCCAAACAGACCATTTTCACCCGCATGTGGGTTTACTCCTGCCACCGCAATACGCGGTTGGGTGAAACCGACCCGGCGTAAAAAGGTATCGGCAATCCTCACCACCGTTTCCACCCGCGCCTGACTCAGCGTATCCAGAAACTTGCGCAGGGAAATATGTGTGGTGACATGAATGACTTTCAGTTTATCGGTGTAGAGCACCATCGAATAATCTTTGGTGTCCGTTAGCTTCGCGAGTAATTCGGTATGGCCCGGATAATGATGCCCTGCCAGATGCAGCGCTTCTTTATTCAGCGGCGCAGTCGCAATCGCCTTTACCTCACCACGCAGCGCCATTTCTGTCGCGCGCTTGATGCAACGGTAGGCCACGTCACCGGCTTCTGGCTGAACCACACCACATTGCAACGCTTCGGGATGCGCCACCTTCTCATCAATAATATGAAGGATGCCGGGCGTGAACCGTGCCTCAGAAACCTGGTCGATCACCCGGAGTTCAACCTGAGGTGTGATGTTCATGGCCAGTATGCGGCGGAAAGTCTCAGCGCAGCCGATAACAACCGCGGGTGAACCATTCAATGCACCTTCGGCTAACGCTTTAATAATGATTTCAGGACCGATCCCGGCAGGATCTCCCATTGTTATAGCAACAGTATTCGTCACCTGTTTTCTCCTCAACGAAGCTCAATATTTCTGAAAGGGTGGTTTCATCTCCGAAAACACCGACTTTAATCAATACAGTCAGACTCCGGCCGCGACCGGGAAAGTATCTGTATGGCGCACAATCACCCGCCCGGCCCTCAATTCTGAATCCCGTCGCGCACGATGCCGTCGCAATCTCCGCACCTGAGTAATACCGCATTTGACGGTGCGCTGCGCATCACCAACGGAACACGCACCAGGCAGCAAATCGCGTGCTGCTCACTGACGGCTTCAGCTAAAGGCGCGTTTACACACAGCGACCAGGTGTGCAAAGCACCCGCTCGATCATTTGATTATATTCAATCACAATCGATTATATGTGAGCAAGATCAATTTAATAAAGCGCCATTTTATTTATAAATTTAGTCGCTGAGTGATTGCGCTACAGCAGCATGATGAATTTCAGTCATAACCGGGGAGAAGAATGTGGCCATAATTAACAGCACGATATTAAGCGGTTCTCATGCGATAAACGCACTGGCGCCCGTCGTGGCGGGCAGAAAACGACTGCTGGTTTTAACAGATAAAAACATTGTGAATTTGCCGGCAACAGCGCAAATCCTCACACTACTGGGGCAGGATGCTCGTCAGGTAGAGCTCATTGACGATGTTCCGGCAGAGCCGACGCATACTGACGTTGAAACGGTGCTGACGCGCACGGCAGGTAAGGCCTATGATTTGGTCGTGGGTGTTGGTGGCGGAAGCGTGTTGGATGTGGCGAAGCTCCTCTCGGTTTTATGCCATGCGTCCCGTCCTTCGCTCAAGGCTCTGCTGGACGGTCAGAAAATTGAAGCGCGCTTGCCGTCGCTGCTCATTCCTTCTACCGCGGGCACAGGATCGGAATCGACCCCAAATGCCATTCTGGCCATTCCCGAGCAAAATACCAAAGTCGGTATTATTTCGCCTGTCATGCTGCCAGATTATGTTGCCCTGATACCTGAGCTGACAACCAGCATGCCCGCGCATATCGCCTCATCAACGGGAATTGATGCGCTGTGCCATTTACTTGAGTGCTACACTGCAACGATTTCGAACCCTGTCGGTGACAATGTTGCACTCATGGGGTTGTATAAATTATTCCGTCATCTGGAAACCTCCGTTAATGAACCGCATAACCTGACAGCCAAGCTGGAAATGCTGTGGGCCTCTTATTATGGCGGTGCAGCCATTGCCCATGCCGGTACCCATCTTGTTCATGCCCTGTCCTATCCCTTAGGCGGTACCTGGCATCTGCCTCACGGTGTCGCTAACGCCATTCTGCTGGCGCCCTGCATGAAAGTAGTGCGGCCCTTTGCGGTGGAGAAATTTGCCAACGTCTGGGATCTGATCCCGGAAGCCGATACCACGCTGAGTCAGGAAGAGAAATCACATGCGCTGGTTGACTATCTGGCCAAATTAGTCAAACGCCTCAACCTGCCTGATAACCTGGAAGCCCTGGGTGTGCCATCCGATGATATCGATTCCCTCAGTGAAGCGGCTCTGAACGTGAAGCGATTGATGAACAATTCGCCTTGCGTAGTCAGCCATCAGGATGTGGCTGCAATTTACCGGACACTTTTCCCCAGGATTTAATTTAAAAAAGGAGTGGGTAATGCGTAAGAAAATTGAAGGTGTGTTAACAGCTATTGTTACCCCTTTTGATAAAGAAGGCGGACTTAACCTTGATGAACTTAAGCGTCAGGTTATTCGCCAACTTAATGCGGGCAACGGTATTTTCTGTGGCGGCACTAACGGTGAGTTTTTTGTTCTTAATGAGAAAGAGAAACTCACTGTTACTGAAACCTGTGTTAATGAAGTATCGGGGCGCGGAAACGTTGTGGCGCATATTGGTGAGATTTCCACCCGCGAAACCATTCGGCTGGGCAAACAAATCGAAAAACTGGGCGTGGACGCAGTTTCGGTGATTACGCCTTATTTTGTGCCGCTTAATCAGCGCGAACTTATTCATCATTACACGGCCATTGCGGATGCCCTTTCCGTTCCGGTGTTTTTGTATAACATTCCGGCCAGGACGGGTAATACGATCGAGCCACAAACGGCCCGCACACTTGCTGAACACCCGAATATTGTTGGCGTGAAAGACAGCGCCGGAAGCTATGAAAGCCTGAAAGGTTATCTGGATGCCGTTAAGGACAGTAAAGACTTCGATGTGCTGAACGGTCCGGACTCACTGATTCACCAGGGCTATGTCGAGGGATGCTCAGCCTGTATTTCAGGCCTGGCTAACGTCGCGCCGCGTCAAATCAATGCTATCTGGTCCCGCTTCCATGCCGGAGATCGTGAAGGATCGCGGCTGGCGCAAGAGCAGGTCACGGGCTTACGCACAGACCTTTATAAAGTGGCATTTTCACCCGCAGCAGTTAAAAAAGCGTTGCAGATTTTAGGTTATAACGTGGGCGAAAGCCGTTATGCCGTTCACTTTGATACCGCACAGGAAGATGAAATCCGCAGAATCATCAACCTGTACCTGAAATGATAATAAGAAGTAATAAAACGTAAAGACAGGGAGTCGCTGTGCTCCCCGAATTTATCTTGTTATATCTGAGGCTATAATGAAAACTTTCAACGCTCAGGACACCCTGATAATTATTGGCATCGTGGTGGCTTATATTTTATTTACCACCTGGCTAACGTTTCGCTTACGCAGTAAAAACTCTGGCGATTTTATGGAAGGCTCACGCGCCATGCCCGCCTTTATTGTTGGTATTCTGCTGATGTCAGAATATATAGGGGCAAAGTCGACCATCGGCACCGCGCAGGCCGCTTTTGAAGGCGGTATTGCCGCGTCATGGTCTGTTATTGGTGCGGCAATCGGTTTTCCGTTATTTGGTATGATTCTGGTTAAACGTATTTATAACACCGGCAAAATTACCATTTCGGGCGCCATCGCTGAAAAATACGGTAGCAGTACCAAGAATATCATTTCACTGATTATGATTTATGCCCTGCTGCTGGTAAACGTGGGTAATTATGTGAGTGGTGCCGCAGCTATCGCGACGGTCTTACACGTTACCCTGCCCATTGCTGCGTTTATCACCGCTATCGTCAGTACCTTCTACTTTGCGTTTGGTGGTTTAAAGGGAATTGCCTGGGTCACCATGCTGCACAGCGCGCTGAAGTATTTTGGTATTCTGGCTATTTTGTGGTTTGCACTGTCGCAAACGGGCGGCTTCAAACCTATGATCGACGAAATGCCCGCCTATTACTGGACCTGGGATGGTAATATCGGCGTATCAACCATCGTTGCCTGGCTCATCGGTACTATTGGTTCGATTTTCTGCACACAGTTTGTTATTCAGGCTATCTCCTCAACTAAAGACGTGAAATCTGCCCAGCGCTCCACGTGGATTGCTTTCCTGTTCTGTATGCCGATTGCGCTGGCGATTGCGGTGATCGGTGTGGCCGCAAAGTACCTGCATCCAGAAATTAACAGCCTGTACGCCATGCCGGTGTTTTTGCAGGACATGAACCCCTGGCTGGCGGGTCTGGTAACGACCTCGCTGGTGGCCTCCATCTTTGTCAGCGTCAGTACCGTCGCTCTGGCGATCGCCTCACTGGTAGTGAAAGATTTCTATGTGCCTTATTTCAAACCGACGCCCGATCAGGAATTTAAAACAACGCGCTGGTTATCACTGCTGATTGGTTTCCTGCCGTTGATTTTTGTTCTGTTCGTGCCTGAAGTCTTAAAACTCTCTTTCTTTACACGTGCTATTCGTCTGTCTATTACCGTTGTTGCGGTGATTGCCTTCTACGCGCCGTTCTACAGAAGTACGCGTGGGGCAAATGCGGGCCTGGTGGGCGCCTGTGTGGTGACCTCCATCTGGTATCTGTTAGGCGATCCTTTTGGTATCAACAACATGTATATCGCGCTACTGACACCAGCATTGATTATGGCTATTGACCATATGATCCCAAGTAAAGCCCGGACCCAGGCCGCTGAAGAGGCAAAAAATGCAGCAAGCAAAGGAGAATAAAATGACCGTAACCGTAATTCGTGATGGCCATCTGAAGCCATGGGAAAAAGATGGCCGAGTAATGACGGCAATGTTGCCTTCGTCATGCCCGCAAAACCACGCCGCCAATATTTTGCCACTGCAGGACGGTTCCCTGCTCTGCGTCTGGTTTGGCGGAACACAGGAAGGGATTGCCGATATCTCCGTCTGGTGCTCTCGCTTGCCGGCAGGCGCTGACACCTGGAGCGAAGCCGTCAAACTGTCTGACAATCCCACGCGGTCTGAGCAAAACCCTGTGCTGTTTCTCGCGCCCAATAATGTTCTCTGGCTATTGTGGACGGCGCAGATCTCCGGCAATCAGGATACGGCGATTGTCCGATACCGCCAGTCCAGCGATCTTGGCCAAGCCTGGGGCCCGATCGATACGCTGTTAGATAAGCCAGGCACCTTTATCCGTCAGCCCATTACCGTTCTGGATAACGGTAACTGGTTACTGCCCGTGTTCTACTGCCGTACCCAGCCAGGTGAAAAATGGGTAGGTAATGATGATATCAGCGCGGTGAAAATTTCGTCTGATCAGGGCAAAAGCTGGCGAGATGTGGTCGTGCCAGACAGCCTGGGGTGTGTACACATGAATATCACCGCCTTGCAGGATGGTTCGCTGGTTGCCCTTTACCGCAGCCGCTGGGCGGATCATATCTATCTGAGCCGCTCCACCGATGGCGGAGAAACCTGGTCATCGCCCGAGGCCACTGTTTTACCTAACAACAACTCTTCTATTCAGGTGACGACGCTGCACAGCGGCGAGCTGGCGCTGGTATTTAACAATATGAGTGCGGCCGGGGCCACAGAACGTCGTGCCTCTCTATATGATGAGATCGATGACGGTGATGGCAGAAAAGAGCCGGAAACGACAGGCCGTACCGCATTCTGGGGGGCACCGCGCGCGCCCATGACCGTGGCTATTTCAGCGGATGGGGGCAAGACCTGGCCATGGCAGAAAAACCTCGATGAAGGCGATGGATACTGTATGACCAATAACTCTCAGGAAAAACGCAACCGTGAATTTTCCTATCCCAGCATCAAGCAGGATGCTGGGGGGACTTTGCATATCGCTTATACCTATTTTCGTCAGGCAATTAAATACGCGCGCGTCACGCCTGAGTGGGTGAAGGAGTAATCTGATGATTGTTGGAAACCTGAACAACCTGGCCCTGGCAGGATTACCTGAACCCTTACTGGCCCTGCTCCGTTTACCCTCATGCACGTTTGAGGCACTGGCAGCAAAAGATATCGGTAAATGGCAGCCAGAAAATGTTGCGTGGTTTTGTAATATTCAGCAGGCCACTACCGAAGATGCCGCGTTACGGCACACCGAATATCACCATCTTTGGGCGGATATTCAGGTGATGCTGGAAGGCGAAGAGATTATCAACGCCGGTACGCAGTCCGTCGCGAAGACGGATGATGAAGAGAAGAAACCCGATCTGTTCATCACCCGCCCCCGCGAATGGCCCGTGAGCATAACGCTACGCAAAGGGGACTTTGCGGTATTTCTGCCCGGTGAGCCTCATCAGGCGCTGTGTGCGGTCAACGAACCGATGACGGTCCGCAAAGCGGTGTTTAAAGTGCCAAAATCTATGTTAGGAGACTGAGATGCGTCACGCTATCGTCACGGGATACAGTTCCGGTATCGGCCAGGCCATCACCCATCATCTGCTAAATAACGGCTGGAAAGTGACGGGACTTAGCAGAACCCAGGGAGAGATGGCCTCACCGAACCTTAACTGGGTTGCCGTGGATTTAACGGATGCGGAACAGCTTAAGTCGGTTATCAGCACACTCGATACGCCGGATGCGTTGATACATGCAGCAGGGATGATGGTGGCCGCCCCGTTAGGCGAACTTGATAGCGCTGCCGGCACGCGCCTGTGGTCGTTGCACGTTCAGGCGGCGGAAGTCCTGGTGAACCACTTTGTGCCGATGATGCAGCCTGGCAGCAGGATTGTCATTATAGGTAGCCGCACGTCGCGAGGTGCCGCTAACCGCTCGCAGTACGCTGCAACCAAAGCGGCGCTGGTTGGCATGGTTCGCTCGTGGGGAATGGAGCTGGCACCGCGTAACATCACTGTTAACGTTGTTGCGCCTGGTGCGACCGAAACCCCCATGCTCACCCGACCTGAACGTACGTCGTCGGCCCCTATGGTTCCGCCGATTGGCCGGCTCATTCAACCAGAAGAAGTCGCCTCGCTAGTGGGTTATCTACTTAGCGAACGCGCCGCAGCCATTACGGGCCAGGAACTGGTTATCTGCGGCGGCGCCTCGCTGAAAGCGTAATGAAAGTTGCATACAAACGTAAACCAGCCTTCACCGGCTGGTTTTTTTGCGCCATGACCCTACACAGTATTCCAGATGCCAAATGCGCACTCTGAATCAGGTTTTCTGCCCCGTTCACGCGATCTGCAAAGGACTGGCTCCAGCGAGTGTTTAACCCGAAACTGTACCGGTAGGCATTCTCACGCTAGAACTCCTCAGGTTCGCCGGGAAGCGGGTCGGTCAGCTCCATCCCTTTCACCCCCGCATAGGTAATCACCAACTCGGCAGGCGTGTTCAGCGTAAAGCCGCGATGTGCGCTGTTCACCGTTTCATTTAACGCTTCGCCAGCCTGAAAGGTTTGCTGCTCACCCGTTTCTTTATCCTCAACTACAAGCGTACCTGACAGGATAAAACACGCATTCGGCATGGGATGCGTATGCCAGGGTAACGAAGAATGAGCCGGAATGGTCAGGCGCATCACGGTCAGTTCGGGTTCACCCTGCGGATAAGCGTCAATGTGTTGACCGTTCCATGCTTCACTACTTTTTAACACCTGTACGGCAACGATTTTTTTCTCTGATGATTTATCTTAATGATTCCCTGACATGGTTTCTCCTGACTCGCGTCGGCAATACTGAAATGAATAACGTGTTTAAACGTAGCCTATGATCGTGTTCGACGACGTCAATTACCCTGCCAGCGGTTAAAAACGCCAGGATAGCGCCTGATGACCATGCGGTGAATTTTTAGACAAATCATGCAGTAATGGTTATATCTTATATCGCCGCGTCAGTACGCAAGGCGGATAAATTGTATTAGGCTTTTGACATCTTTTACTGATGGGAATCGCTACTAATGAAAGGTTTATTTACGGCGCTAATCGCCAGTTCCGTATTACTGTTGTCCGCCTGCTCACCTGATAACGATCATAAAGTTAAAGTGGCGATCAACACCGGTCCCGACGAAGCTATCTGGCAGGAAGTTCAGAAAATTGCCAAAGACAAGTATCAGCTGGATGTTGAAGTGCTTAACTTCAACGATTACGTACTGCCAAACGAAGCGCTGAACAATAAAGAAGTTGATGCCAACGCCTTTCAGAGCCTCCCCTATTTGGAAGAACAGTCTAAAGAGCGTGGCTACAAATTTGCCGTTGTCGGTAAAACCTTTGTTTTCCCTATCGCTGCCTATTCTCACAAGATTAAAAACATCAGCGAACTCAAAGATGGCGATACTATTACCCTTTCTAATGAGGCCACAACGCTGGGCCGCAGTCTGTTGCTGTTGCAGGCTCAGGGCTTAATTAAGCTCAAAGACGGCGTGGGCTATTTGCCGACCTCGCTGGATATCATCGAAAACCCTAAGCATCTGAAGCTGGTTGAGGTGGATACGCCGCAGTTAACCCGTACTCTTGACGATCCAAATGTCACGCTTTCAATCATAAATACCAACTTCTCTGCCCAGGCTGGCCTGTCGGCGCGTCGCGATGGGTTGTTTATGGAAAGCGCCTCATCGCCTTACGTCAATGCCTTGGTATCACGTCAGGACAACAAAGACAGCGATAAAATCCAAAAGCTGAAGTCTGCGTTACAGTCTCCGGAAGTCGCGGCCAAAGCAGAAGAAGTTTACAAAGGTGATGCGATCAAAGGCTGGTAAAAGGCTGGCTGAAACAGGCCGCATCGTCAGCGGCCTGTTCCACGCTAGAAGTGAGGCTAAGCCGCCGCACCTTTGAGTTGAGCAGAGAGATGTCCGGCCCACAGGCTGGCAATCCATCTGACACCATTGGCGGTAAAGCGAGCCTGCGAGAAAGCATGCTGATTGTCCGCCGTACCTGAATGCAGTGTAAAGTAACCCGCCTGCAGATGGTAATGCTGGGGCCTTAAGGCTCCCTTGTCACGGAACATAATATTGCGCTCCAGCAGAAACTGGCGAAAATCTGGCTCTTTGGCTTTCAGCATTTTGCACAACTGACGGAAACCCAGAGACGTTTCAACGTTGACAAAGTGGTCAAAAAAAGCGGCTTTTGGTGCCGATTCTGCCAGTTGTTTCTCTGCTGCGCGTCGCTGTTCAAACTGTTCAGCCCAGGCACGAGCGGCTTCAGCAGGGTTCGTAAAATCTGGCAGATGAACACGCTCTTCAAGGGCCTGCCAGCGATCGAGCGCATCGGCCGTAAAACCCGGCGAAAGTCGGGCGACAGCCAGCAGAGAGTCGCGTTTATTCAGGCAGAACTCCTCACGCGTCTGGCCTTCGCGCTCATAGAGATTGACTGAAAGCGGCTGAGAAAGGCGCTGCGCCGTTTCAAGACTTTTAATTAAGCGTTTAACTTCGCCGTGCGTATTGCCGGTCATTTGGGCAATTTCACGGCTTGTCATCGTAATGGCATGATCCGTTGCTTTGAAGATTTCTGTCGATATCATCATGGGCTTTACCCCCTAATCATTCCAGACAACACCCAACGGGCAGTGGAATAATTATACAATTACCTGTTTAAATATCCAGTACTATTTTTAAGCTGATATATTAATGGAAAGCGTTACGCAAAAAGCGAGCATTGGCCAGACGGATAAAACACGACAGCGCTCTGGCGGATGATCCGCGCAAGATCGGTGCCGTCCGTAACGGTGGATGGCGGTAAAAGCGGATTAAAGATAAGCACGGATTATTGACATCAGTTTATAATGTCGGCCATAAGCAAGAGACGTCATCCGGCTCCGGCGCTCAGGTAGCCAGGTGATTCAAGAAGTGCTGAGCGAATTTACTGTGCTGCTCATCAGACAGCTTTATTTTTGATTCGGAAGAATGCGATCGTTTTGCGATTTCACGTGCACCGGATGTCACGTTTACTGGAGTAAGTTATGCAACCGTTAAGAGTCGCCTTTATCAAGGCAAACTGGCACAGCGACATTGTTTCTCAAACTCTGGCTGGCTTTAATCAGGAAATGGAAAACAGCGGCACGCCTTACGAAATTAAAACCTGGGACGTGCCTGGTGCCTTTGAGATGCCTTTACTGGCGCAGCGCCTGGCGCAGACAGGTCAGTTTGACGCCATTGTTTGTGCGGCCCTGGTCGTTGATGGTGGCATTTACCGCCACGACTTCGTGGCCCAGGCCGTGGTCAGTGGACTCATGCAGGCTCAGCTGGCTACCAATGTTCCCGTGTTTTCTGTTTCACTGACGCCGCATAATTTTCAGCCTGCCGACGAATTCGTGCGTTTTTATACCGAGCATTTTGTGAAAAAAGGTAAAGAAGCGGCACGCGCCGTTTGTCAGGTTCACGCCATTTCGCTCTAAAACCTGCCCGTCCATGAATGTCATCAGCCGGCACTCCAATGCTGAAGTGCCGCTGAGTCTGCCAGCGTTTCAGGAGACCTTATGGAATCACCACGTCAGCCTTTACCCCCGTTTAACGATGTACAGGATGCGATAAAGAAAGTGCGCCTGGCAGAGGATGCCTGGAACAGCCGGGATCCCGAACGTGTTTCTCTGGCCTATTCTCCCGACAGCGCATGGCGAAATCGCGATAGGTTTATTACGGGCCGGGCCGAAATTGTGGCGTTTTTACGAGACAAATGGCAAAGGGAAGCAGAGTATCGGTTGATCAAAGAGTTGTGGAGTTTTCATTCAAATCGTATCGCCGTGCGCTTTGCCTATGAGTGGCATGACAGCCAGGCAAACTGGTTCCGTTCCTACGGCAATGAGAACTGGGAATTTGATGAGAATGGCTACATGGTGAAACGCCATGCCAGCATTAACGACGTGGCCATTACCGACAGTCAGCGACTGTTTCACTGGCCTCAGGGCCGCCGACCGGACGATCATCCCTCTCTCAGTGAACTGGGGCTATAGGCATTCATTAACAGGCGCTATGGGTGATCCAAATTGCCATCGTGCCTCATGTGTCATGTGTCATCAAAAGCACAACGGCTGTCGTCAAGGGCGAGATTAACGCCATAAAGCACTGAGGTCACGGGCACTACACGGCAGGTCGACGTCAGCAGAGAGATAACCTGCTGCCGTCGTAACGCTATCTGAACGATCGCCAGGCAGTGAAATTCACGACCTGGCGTTAGCAGGACAGATTAGCCCTGTTCCTGCGTCTGTGCCGGCTGGGGTTCTCTCTGTTTAGGTTGTTCAACAAAGGTCGCCTTATTACGAGTCACGGTATAAGCCACTTTTTTAACGTCTTCAGGTGACGTTGTCACTTCAAGTGGATCAATAGTTACCCGCCCCAGGCCAAACAACGTGCGCACATAACCGCCGACTTCATGTTTACCCGCGGGAACATGAAGGATTTTGCTTTCACCATTGGGCAGTTCGCCTGCATCTTTACCATCTACCGTCAGATAAATATGTGAACCGTCATCCGCACGCGTAATCACGTGTGAAACATCGATCTGGGTCTGTCCGGTCGTAAAATCATCCGCTGCCGCAGCGGGGGGATTGGCGGCGGGATGCCGGGCGCATCCGGCTAATGTTGTGGCGACCGCAAGTGCGGTAAAAAGATTACGATAACGCATTATAGCTGTCTTACTCCCTGGCAAATGAACGCATTATTTTAGCCGTTTCACTGAACGATGGAAGCCCGGAAACGCTCGGTATGCTCTTAAAATTGTCAGGAAATGAGGGAAAAAGTAAGCGGCGTTATTTTTTCACAGAACGTCATGCAGGATATCAGCCTACCTCATGCGAGGTGACAGAATACCGGGCAGTCTGGCGCCGTAGCGCCAGACATTTTTCCGGTTAGCTAAACACCATGCCACCGTCTACCAGTAACGACTGTCCGGTGATGTAATCAGAATCCGGGCCGGCAAGAAATGCGACACAGGCTGCGACATCTTCGGGTTCTGATAACCGACCAAGCGTGATTCTTTTCGCAAACTCCTGAGTACCATAACCCACGGGTTTGCCTGCCGCTTCGGAAATCTGCCTGTCGATCTCCGCCCACATCGGTGTTTTAACAATACCAGGACAAAAGCCATTTACGGTGATCCCCGCCGGTGCCAGATCCCGTGCGGCAGTTTGTGTCAGGCCCCGAACAGCAAACTTGCTTGAGCTGTAAACTGCCAGCTCGGGATTGCCGACATGCCCGGCCTGAGAGCAGGCGTTAATAATTTTTCCGCCATGACCTTCAGACGCGAACGCTTTTATCGCGGCCTGCATGCCCCAGATCACGCCTTTGACATTAACGTCGTAAACCTTGTTGATGACCTCTTCGGTGATTTCATCAATGGGCGTTGAGGGCGCGACACCTGCGTTATTCACAATGACGTTAAAATCACCCAATACGCTGCGCGCTTCTTCAACGGCATGAAATACCTGATCCCGTTTTGTTACATCCACCTTGATGGCCAGCGCACGGCCGCCATCTTTCTTGATCTTTTCCGCAACCTGCGACGCGGTTTCAATATTGTAATCAGCCACGGCCACGGCAAATCCGTCTTTTGCCAGACGTAAGGCTATCGCCTCACCAATGCCCTGACCCGCACCTGTCACAAGCGCAACCCGCATTTTCATCATCGTTTCCTTATTCCGTTGAAATTAAAGTAACTGGCTGAGATGAAGCTGCCCCATCAGCAAGTGGTTATCGGCGTAATCCACTGGCACTGCCACAACAGCAGGCCCCTGAACATCCATCGCTTTGCGCAGCGTGGGTTCCAGTTCGGAGGCACTGTTCACCGCGAATCCCGCCGCACCGAATGCTTCCGCATAGGCTTTAAAATCAATGGGCCCAAAGTTCACGCCTGAAACACGCTGATATTTTTTCTCTTCCTGCATCGCCACCATGTTGTAAGCATTATCGACCCAGACAATGTGTAAAATGTTGGCGTTGAGCCTGACGGCGGTTTCCAGCTCCATGCTTGACTGCAGGAAGCCGCCATCTCCTGAAACCGAGACGACTTTACGCTGTGGATCGACCAGCCAGGCACCAATCGCCCAGGGCAAGGCCACGCCCATGGTTTGCTGCCCGTTAGAAATCATGATTTGGCGCGCGCGGAAGCTGTAGAGATAGCGGGCAATCCAGATATGGAAGCTGCCCATATCAACGGTGAGGCTGACGTCGCTGTTGATAATGTCCTGCATTGCACGCACGATGCGCAGCGGATGAAGAGCAAACTGATTCAGGCTCGCGCCCTGTAATGCAAGTAACTGCCGCTGCTGCTGACGGTCCTCAAGGATACTGGCAGCCTCCTTGCTGAGCTGTAACGGCTGGCTGACCTTTTGTGCCAGTTTACGCAGCGTGGCGGCGATGTTGCCGACCAGCTCCGCATCTGGCAAATAGCGGTTGTCCGTTTCCGCTGGCACAACGTCAATGTGGATTAAGGTGGCATTCCCGCTGTTCCACATGGCAGGTTCATACTCAACCGGGCTGTAGCCGATGGTAATAATCAGGTCGGCCTGTTGCAGCAGCTTGTCGCCTGCCTGATTGTTGAAAAGTCCCACGCGACCGGCAAAACGGGAAAAGTGCTCCTGACGAACGGCACCCGCAGCCTGATACGTGCTGGTTACCGGGATATGGCTGCGGTTTAACAGATCGTGAATGGCTTCGCTATTCTCAGGCTGGCTTGCCATCAGGCCCAGCAAGATCACGGGATTTTTTGCGTGGGCGATCTCACGACTGACCGCATCAATCATCACATCCGGTGCCGCACCCAGCGTGATGCGGCCGTGATGGCTCAGCACCTTACCCGTGACCGGCTGATCAACGATATCCTGTGGCAGGCTGACAAACGCACCGCCGCCGCGACCGTGTTCAGCGTGACGAAACGCGTTTGATACACATTCCGCCAGTGCCGACGAGTCGGTGACTTCAACCGCATATTTTGTCACCGGGCGGAACATGGATACGGTATCAAGACTCTGGTGAACCTGCTTGGCGCTGTCGGAGCGTTTGACCGCGCCCCCAATAGCCACCACCGGGTCGCCCTCACTGGTTGCGGTAGCCATACCGGTTACCAGGTTTGAGCAGCCCGGGCCGGATGTGACCAGCGCCACGCCAGCGTTACCCGTCAGACGGCCTACTGCCGCGGCCATAAAGGCGGCATTCGCCTCATGCCGCACGGGGATGGTCTGAATGGAAGAATCCAGCAGGGAATCAAATACCTTATCAATTTTTGCACCAGGGATGCCAAACACATGGCTGACGCCTTGCGCTTCAAGTTGCGCGACAACCAGGTCTGCACCGCAGTGCCAGAGTGTCGTATCAGAGAGAGTTTTCATATTTCAGGCCTCGTGATTAGCTTTCGACAGAACGGATGGCATCATCCAGATTTTCCGGCGTCAGGTTGGCATTAAGAAAGTCGGCGTTTTCAGGTAAATCGATCACCAGCTTGCTGATGGCACCAAAAGTCAGCGTGCCCTGCTCCAGCACATAATCCAGGATATGCCCACCGCCGGTTCTGTCGTCTGTGATGAAATGTTCGTGATATCCCGCGACGTTGATACCCTGCATGTACTGCGGCGTGCGGAAGCCAATAAGCTCGCCATGGCGGTGCATGAATTCAAATATGGGCTGGTTTCCCAGAACTTCAGGCATCGATCGGTAAGGCCGGCACTGGCACGGAACGGTACGCGTCTGGACGGATGAAAAATGTCCGCTTACACGCAGTGCACAAAACTGGTTGTCGGAGGTGATTTCACTGTCGATAAGCTGGTGCAGCGCATCGCGCTGAACCGCGCGTTCAAAAACGTGTTTATGCTGGGGTTGAAAAAAGGTCATTACCGCAAATGGCGTTTTCTGGTCAGGATCAGCAGGCCGGGCACTGCCATCGGCGCGCAGCTGATACACATTGCTGTCGAACGCAATGAGTTCACCATCCAGCTGATTGAAGGTTCCCAGACCAAAGTCACCTTTGCGCAGTAAGTCAGCAATCCTGGTTTCACCGTCATAAACACCACTCAGCAGCGCACTCATCAAAGAGGTTTGATACATAACACTTTCTGGCATGTTTTTTCGCAGCTTTTGAACGGTATCTTTTAGTTGATCCTCGCAGGAACAATCAGTTACAAAATTGCTCATCGGATGCCTCGTAGGTTAACTGTTAAGCCGTGTTAACATAATGGTGACCCTGTTTGCGGACAGAATCCAATAGCAAAACCTGTAAACTTTGAGACGTTTTTAATATGGAACTGCGCCATCTACGTTATTTCGTTGCTGTCGCTCAAACGCAGCACTTTACCCGAGCGGCCGAACTGCTTGGCATTTCGCAGCCGCCACTCAGTCAGCAAATTCAGCGACTGGAGCATGAAATCGGTACGCCGCTGTTAAAACGACTGACGCGCGGTGTGGAACTGACGGATGCAGGAAAAACATTTCTGGCGGATGCGATTGAAATCATTCAACTCGCCGATCATGCGCTGGAAAAGGCGAAAGGCGTTGCCCGGGGGATCTCTGGCAAAATGTCGCTGGGCTTTGCCAGTTCGGTGGCATTTGATCCCAACGTCTTTGAGATTATACGGCGATTTAAAGATCGCTATCCCGCCCTGGAGCTGATGACGCGGGAAGAGAACATGTCATTGCTTATTCAGGATCTCCAGGAGGGGTTGCTGGACGCGGCATTTCTTCGTCTTCCCTGCGAAAGCAGTAAATCGTTTAATTTGCGCGTCATTTCTACCGAACGGATGCTGCTGGCTTTACCTGCTGCGCATCCTCTGCAACAAAAATCCAGCATCGCGCTGAGCGAACTGGTGCAGGAAACCTTAATTATTTTTCCGCGAGACGTTTCACCCAGCCTGTATGAGCTTATTGTCAGTGCCTGTTTGCGCGCGGGTTTCTCCTCATCGTCTTTTCAGCAGGCTCCGCAAATCAGTTCTTCTCTAGGTATGGTCGGCGCAGGTTGCGGTATAGCCCTTATACCTGAATCGATGGTTTGCGTGCAGAATCCGCAGATTTGCTTCCGGGAAATCGCTAACAATACGCTTTTTACCGATGTGGCTTTTGCCTGGCGGCGGAATAATGCGTCTAAAGCGGTTAACCATCTGTTGTCGCTGATTTCAGAAGGTCACAGCGTAAACTGATGCACTGCTGTTCGCAGCCTTTTTCATCCGCTCATGGCCGTCTTCCTTATTCAGGGTAAAAATTTAGCGGTTGAGTTCCATCCCGTTTTAATAAACACATTTTGCTGGCACGTCTTATTTTCTGCTCTGCCGTCGATGAAAAAAGCGTGAGATATTGTCCGTTAGCCTCTTCGCATAAGTGAAAGTAACCTTCGCATTACTTTTATTTATGCACCCTGGCGGTGCAACAAAGTCAATATCCTTTGAAACAATTCATTAACTTTTTGACCCCCTTCAAAGAACTGATAAATCATAAAATTTTTGGTTTATGCACTAACAATGCCTTATTTATGCACGAAACAGCCGCATCCGGGGCAGATAAGTCGAAATATTATTCACTCTTATTCACCGTTAATCGAAATAGCATGGGGATAATGACCGCCTGGTCGACATCATATTTTCTCTGGTAATGATAAATTATGTCGGCGCGCTTAAGCGCGCGTCATTCCACGGCTCAACACAATAAATAACTTCGATAAGAAAGGTTTTGTATGGATAAGTTATCTTACGCGTCTGACAGTAGTACTTCAGCCTGGTCCACCTACCTACAACAAATCGATCGCGTTGCGCCTTACCTGGGCGACCTTACGCGCTGGATTGATACTTTACGTCATCCTAAGCGTGCATTAATTGTTGATATTCCTCTGCAAATGGATGACGGCTCCATTCGTCATTTTGAGGGTTATCGTGTTCAGCACAACCTTTCACGCGGTCCGGGTAAAGGCGGGATTCGCTATCATCCCGATGTCGATTTAAATGAGGTCATGGCCCTTTCAGCCTGGATGACCATCAAGTGTGCCGCTGTCAATCTGCCCTACGGCGGAGCAAAAGGTGGGATTCGGGTCGATCCTTTTAAACTGTCTGAAGGCGAACTCGAACGTCTGACGCGCCGCTATACCAGCGAGATCGGTATCATCATTGGACCGCAAAAAGATATCCCGGCCCCCGATGTCGGCACCAATGGCAAAGTGATGGCCTGGATGATGGATACCTACTCCATGAATCTGGGCACCACGGTGACGGGTGTGGTGACAGGTAAACCTATTCACCTTGGCGGCTCCCTCGGCCGTGAAAAAGCGACCGGCCGTGGTGTGTTCGTCACTGGCCGTGAGGTTGCTGGCCGAGCCGGCATCCAGATTGAAGGCGCACGTGTCGCCGTACAGGGATTTGGTAACGTAGGCAGTGAAGCCGCCCGATTGTTTAGTCAGGCGGGCGCGCGCGTTGTGGCGATTCAGGATCACACTGCAACGCTGTTCAACGCTGACGGCATGGATATGGATGCGTTGACACAATGGCAGACTGAAAACAAGCAGATCGCAGGCTTCCCTGGTGCACAAAACATCGAGAAAGAGCGTTTCTGGCATACGGAAATGGATATTCTGATCCCTGCCGCGCTGGAAGGACAAATCACGCGGGAGCGTGCTGAGATCCTGAGCTGTAAGCTGGTGCTCGAAGGCGCTAACGGTCCGACCTATCCGGATGCTGATGATGTTCTGGCAAACCGCGGTGTGATTGTTGTACCCGACGTGATTTGTAACGCCGGAGGTGTGACAGTCAGTTACTTCGAATGGGTGCAGGATATGGCCAGCTTCTTCTGGAGCGAAGACGAAATTAATAAACGCTCAGACAAGATCATGACGGAAGCCATGGTTCACGTATGGGAAAAAGCCAAAGAGAAAGCGTGCTCGTTGCGTACCGCAGCCTATATCGTGGCCTGCGAACGTATCCTGATGGCACGTAAAGATCGCGGTATCTATCCGGGTTAATGACTGAAAACACAACCCGCACCGTGCGGGTTGTGTTTTAGCGGTTTACCGCGCGTTAGCGGAACTGCTCCACCGTTTGCGCCAACTGCTGCGCCTGATCTTCCAGCGAGCTGGCGGCCGCCGACATTTGCTGCACCAGTGCGGCGTTTTGTTGTGTCGTACCGTCCATCTCGTTAACTGCGACAGTGACCTGACCGATACCGCGCGCCTGTTCATCAGAGGCAGAAACGATTTCATCAATGATGCTCTGCACTGACGATACGGCCTGCGTCATCTCATGCATCGTTTTGCCTGCTTCGTTAACCAGTTTCACGCCGCTTTGAACCCGAACGCTCGATTCTTCAATCAGGGCAGCGATATCTTTCACCGCGCCCGCACTTCGCTGAGCAAGATTACGCACCTCAGAGGCCACGACAGCAAAGCCTCGTCCCTGCTCGCCAGCGCGCGCCGCCTCAACCGCAGCGTTAAGGGCCAGAATATTCGTCTGGAAGGCGATGCTGTTGATCATCGTAGTAATGTCACCAATTTTCTTCGAGCTGTCATCAATCTGTGACATGGTCTGCACCACCTGCCCAACCAGCGCTTCGCCCCGGCTGGCGATTGAGGTGGCATTTTCGGTCAGATTCGTGGCCTGTTGAGCATTATCGGCATTCAGGCGAACCGTTGCGCTGATTTGCTCCATGCTGGCTGCAGTCTCCTCCAGCGCAGCCGCCTGCTGTTCGGTACGCGATGCCAGATCGAGGTTACCACTGGCAATCTCGCTAGCCCCTTCTCGCACCGACGCGCTGGCATCTTTGATTTGGCCCACAATAGATTGCAGCTGGCTTTGCATGGTATGCAGCGCATAAAACAGGCTGCTGTTGTCGCCCGGTGCAACGTGAAAGCGGTTACTGAGCTTACCTTCCGCAACCGCCAGCGCTATTCTGGCTGCCTCTGCAGGCTCGCCGCCGAGCGGACGCATGACTTTGCGATTGAACAAGAGCCCCAGTACCGCGCCGACCAACAGGATGCTTACCAGCATCAGTCCGATAGCCCAGTAGAGTTGGCGATTCGCCGCAGCCATAACCTGGCTGACCGGTGCGACAATTCCAACGTACCAGGGCTTATCGCTATTGCCTACCGTGACCGGATACCAGGTATACATGGCTTTTTCGCCCAGCACCGGGTCGTCATGTTCCACAATTTGCTGGGTGAAATTGTCTTTTTCCCCCTTCCACGCTTTGCCCGCCTCATCTTTATCTGGCGAGGAAACGACTTTGCCTGTGTTAGAGAGCAACAGGGCATAACCGGTGTCCTGCCAGGGTTTTATCTGGTTAACTTTCTTTTGTAGTGAGGCAAGGGAGATATCGGAAGTCACCACGCCGTAAAGTTTACCCTGATCGATAATGGGTGAGGCTACAGAGGTCAATAACGTTGGTATACCGTTGTAGGCATAACTGTAGGGCTCAATCAGCGTATCTTTTCTTGTCTGCTGGGGAACCAGATAATAATCACCCTGACCCGGCGTTAAAAAGGACAGTAACGGATGCATGGCGTAATTACCGGCCTGATCGCGGTCAACAAACCAGGCATAACGGCCCTGTGGCGGCTGTCCGCTCTGACCTGCAAATTCAGCATCACGACCATCAAACGCGTTGGGTTCAAAAATCACAGACATCGAGAGATAATCAGGATTGGCTCTGAGTGAATATTCCATGATTCTGTCAGCGACTTTACGATCGTTAATGCCCGCTTTGGGCAGAGCAATCAGACTTTGGCCTAAGCTGTGCGCCATATTAAGGGCATAACTCAGCTCTTGTTGAATTTGCAGCCCGCGACTTTGAGCGATCTGCTGCAGATAATGTTCGGCCAGCGTTTTTTGTTCTTTTGCCGACTGCCAGCTCAGAACACCAATCGTCACGGTAAACCCAAGCGTAATCGTCAGGCCGCCCGCAACAAGCATCTGCGTGCGGGTACTCATGGTTTTTTTACTGGGTTGAGTGGTCATATTGATTCCCCTGGAATACACCGGCTAGGTTGACCACCCTGTCAGATACACTCTTTCATGTCCCTGGAATAACTATCGGCGCGCCAGAATTTAACTTTAATAAGATGAATCAAAGCCAGAATCGGCTCACATTATCCGTTGCGGGCAAAAAGAGGATTTATGATTTCGAAAGACAACGCAGAACATTATGTTTGGGGAAATAACTGTGATGGTTGGCATCTGCTGAAACGCCAGGATTTAAGCATTATTCATGAACATATGCCGCCTGCGACTGCTGAAACCCGACACTTTCACGTTCAGTCTCGCCAGTTCTTTTTCGTTTTAGAGGGAGAGCTGACGATGGAAATTGAGGGCATCGTCCATCTCCTGCAGGCGCAGCAAGGCATTGAGATCTCACCGGGTGCGAAACATCAGGCACGTAACGACGGAAATGACAGTGTCACTTTTTTAGTTATTTCCCATCCGACGACCCGAGGCGATCGTACCGATCTGACCTGAACATGGCCATAATAATACGCAGGAATCCGTTACTGATCTGAATAGTATTGATATGAAACAATACATAGGCGGGGATTAAATGGCAGTCTGTGCCCTCTTCTAACCAGGCATAACTGAACCGGGAACCCATTCATGCTAAACAAATCAGGCTGGTTTCATGGTTATGTACTTTGCATGACGTGCATGGCCAGATACCTTCATCACTATGCTTTTGCCGTGACGCATTTGATTCGCTGAGAAGGATCAAAAACCCACCGCTGAGTCGGTCATTGACGGATAAAAGATGGGAAAAGAGAGTGTTTATGCTGGAAGCAGGCTTCCAGCATAAACCGGTCAGGCGGCTTTGACGGCGCGGACTTTCTTGTCACTTTGCGGCGCATGATCAGCATCCGTCGCTTCAGGGGCGCTACCGCCTGAGGTTGACTGAGGCAGTTTACTGGTGCGAAGAATGTGCTGCACGGCGTCTTTTTGTTCTGCCAGCAACAGGCCGAGTGTTTCAGCCTGAGATTCATCCATCTCCGCCTGATGAGTCAGCAACCAGTCGGTGAACGCTTCCGCCATATCCAGCATTTTGTCGTAGGCATCAGCCTCTTTTTTGTTGGCAAATGTCATCTTCTCTTCACCTTTTCTGACCACTACAAATTTTGTCTCAACAGCCATAGTTTTGCCCTCAGGTACTGTGTATTTATACAGCATACCACAGTAATCCGCATTTTCCAGAGAAGAATCACCACGCCCGATAAACCTGACATGCGGTTCAGATTTTACAACGACGTGGTCAGCCCCGCCCCGCGCATCACGCCAGAAGCGCTTGCATAAAATCGGCCAGGGCTTTTCGAGGATCGTCTTCTTCAGAGACGATCATTTCAATGCCCCACTGACCCAGCACTTCTTTTGCCACCGGGTTATTGCGGTTAGTGAAAAGGTACGACTTGGGGCGCGCAGTGGCCAGGCCCGTGCGCCCCCACATTTTGGTCAGGCGATAAAACAGCAGACGAATATTAAAGTCACTGATGCTGTAGCCCACGAACAACACCGAATTCCCCATGACATCATGGGTCAGTTTGATATCCAGCGGCGAATCAAAATAGAGGCGCTCAAAGTAACTGCTTTCATCTAAAACGATGGAGGTATCATCATCAAAGTCGCCGTGCAGTTTAATGATGTGGCGCTTGTCTTCAGTTAATGACACCAGATCGGCCGCATTCGCGACTTTTGAGTAAGGCACACCGTGCGCCTCATGTGCCGCTTCCAGCCAGCGGTCATAATTGGTGGTATAGATACGCGAAAAATTGCCCTGCGTGATCATGGTGTGAATTTCAGAGCTACGAACATCAATATCCGGCCGATGCCATTCGCGATCCATCCAGCTTCTTAACGGCCCTAGCGATCCTTTTTTTTGCTTATAGTATTCGGCCAGGGAAAGGTGCGTACCATAGGTATTAAAAATTTTGGGATCGTACCCCAGCTCGTTGGCCAGATGGGCAATGAGCTCATGCCATTCTGGCAGGCCAAGATTGCGGGACAGGCCTGCACCGGCAAAGAGTATCAGCTTACCGGAGTCATAAGCCCGCTTCAGTTCAGGTTTCATGCCACGCCTCGTGCTGTTTTTAAGAAGGACGCGAAGCGGTCCAGTGCAATGCGACGGTTTGAGATTTCATTTTTCTTGTCGCCCATTTCAGCGAAGGTTTGATCGTAGCCTTCAGGAATAAACACGCAGTCCCACTGAAAACCACGCGGGCCCGCCGGTTTTGAGGCAATAGTGCCACGTAATTCGCCGTAAAACTGATACATTTTGCGCCCGTCACAATAGCCCAGTACGGTTTTGGCCGTGACGCCCTGGCTATCGAGGCCATTAACGAGGGAGGCAAAACGATCGGCATCCAGCCGGTTCCAGAATATGCGCGTCAGCCCCGCAGGCAGGCCATTCAGCCCATCGAGATAAAGTCCGGTATGCTCAACGAAGAGAGGACGCCCAATAATTGAGAAGGCTTTTGTGAGTTTGTCCCGCACCAAATCCAGCTCATTCTCTGTTTGAATTTCTTCAATACGACGAGCGATCGGCAAGACTTCGACGCCCACTGGCTCCAGGATTTCACGCACCTCCGCCAGTTTTTGCTCATTAGCCGAAAGGAATCTGATTTTCATACTTCTTCCAGGTTAATTAGTTTGCCTCAGACAGCGCTATCATAGCGGCAGAATGGAGGATTAACGCTGGTCAGTGTAGCGCAAATCCCCGACTTTCTGGCCTGGCAATTACGTCAAAACGTGATGGATCAGCGATTTGCGCCGGGTCGAGGGGGAAAAAGCAGGGGAGCAAGCGCCCCGGGTGAGGCGCTCACTGGTGAAAGTCCGGCGTCTTCAGAAACGGTAGCTGGCAGTCACAGAGACGTTACGGGGTTCACCGTAAACGATATCCCCCGCAACATTCGTGTCATAGGTTTTATCAAAGAGATTATTAATATTGCCCTGAACAGCAAAATTTTTCGTCACCTGGTAGCGGCTAAATAAATTGACTAACGCATAGCTGCCCTGCTCAGCACGCCACGTTCCGTTTCCTTCCGGTGCCGAATTATCGCTCCAGACGTGCGTTTGCCATTTCACTCCGCCACCCACAGTCAGATCAGGGAACATGGGTAAACGGTAGCGCGTAAAGACGTTTAACTGCGTTCGCGGTAAGTCGGGTTTTACCGCCGTGCCATAACGCTGTTCGGCAATATAACGCGTGCCTCCCAGGGTCATCTGCCAGTTATCTGTGATTGCGCCGTTAATTTCGAATTCAATTCCTCGGCTTACCGTACCATTTTTGCCTTCATACGCTGACTCGGTGGTACCCGGAATAATGCGACCGGTGGTCTGTGCCACATTATCCAGCTCAGCCCGAAAGACCGAGACTGACGTGGTCAAGCGGCTGTCGAACCAGTCAGATTTAACGCCGGCTTCGTAGTTCTTACCAATAACCGGCGCCAGATAGGCACCTGAGAGATCACGATATGACTGCGGTTGAAACACGGAAGTATAGCTGGCGTACGTTGACCAGTTCTCATCAATGTCATAAATCAGACCCGCATAAGGCGTGATGTTATTTTTTTCCATATCGTTGGTCAGCGTATTTTTGCTCCAACGGGTGTAACGTGCGCCCAGTATCAGATTTAACGGATCCGCCAGTGAAATACGGGTGGCAAGGTAGCCCGAGCTTTGTCGGGTAATATCCTGCTGGGACAGGGTGCGCGCCGCCCAATCCGTTTCCGGGAACTGGCCGTCAAAAAGGTTAAAATTCCCCAATTCTTCTGGCGAGATATTCGCAAAAGTACCGTAGTAAGTGTTTTTTTGTTTGCTGTAGCTAACACCGACCATTAATTCATGGGTGCGTCCGAAGAGTTGATAAGGGCCACTGGCAAAGGTATCCACAGCATCGACTTGACGTTTGGCTGCATTATATCCCGTGCCCGCAACGACAGGATAATCCGCATAGGGAGAAACGCCTGCACCCGTATTTTTGTCAAAATAGCCGGCGATATACATCATTTTGCTGTTAAGCGTTGACCGATCATGGGTGCCGTTAAGGGTCCATTGCCATCCACTTGCAAAAGTGTGTTTGAGCCGGGCAAAAAGTTTTCTGCTCTCTTTATCGTTATAAGTCCAGTCAGGGGCGGTATTAAAGCCGCGACGAAAATGGGTTTTACTACCGTCTGTGTACCAACGCGGTAAACCGCCCCACATTGGGCTGTCAGTATTCAGCTGCTGAAATTCATAGCCTGCAGATAATGTGGTGGCGTCATTGAGATCGGCATCAATCACCCCATAAACAAATTTCTTTTCAGCACCATAACGCTCAATAAAGCTATTATTATCCTGATAACCCGCAATCACCCTGCCTCGAACATTTCCTGCAGCATTCAACGGGGACTGCACATCCATAACGTAACGCTGTTTATTCCAGCTGCCATAGCTGGCGGATATCTCGCCTTCTGGCTGATGACTGTCGGCATGTTTACGTACCATGTTAACGGCAGCGGAAGGATTACCGGCACCGGTCAATAACCCGTTTGCACCCCTGACCACTTCAATGCGTTCATATAATGCGCTATCCGTCTGTGCATCACCCAAATTCCAGCGTTCTTCGAATACAGTAGGAATACCGTCAATCAGGTAATTGTCGATTAAAAAACCGCGAGAATAATAGGTCTTACGATCCATATCCGCTGTGCTGGTCTGAATAGCCGTGGTGTTGTCCAGAACATCATTTAACGACTGTAGCTGTTGGTCTTTCATGCGCTGCGCGCTGATGATGCTTACAGACTGAGGAATATCGCGCACGGTCGAAAGTAACTTATTGCCCGCGCGGGTAACAGGTACGCTGTAGTCCGAGGAAGTATTTTCGGAAACCGGCTGTTCAGCCGCAGTAACGATAAGCGTCGGGTTGCTCTTATTCACATCCGATGGCGTCTCTGCAAACGCATTATGTGAAGATACGCCTGCCACAAGGGTTGCCAAAAGTGATAAGCGTGAGGGAACCAGAGAAAAAGTGGGCTTCACGCGATCCCTGTTCAGGAGGGGGATATTCAGAAACATTCTAACGCCTCGTTTTCTTTTTTTTAGCTGCCACTGCCCTGCATCAGTCCCAGTTAACTACCGTGCGGGCTGGCCATCAGGAATAAGGACAAAAACAACAACATGTAAAAACAAATGAGAAATATACTCATTTAGATTATCATTGCAAGTTATTGTTAACATTTATCTTTAAAAGCGTCAGAAAAGCCGATGTGTGTATTCTGTTGATAATGCAGATGTTTTAGCGCAAGTCGGGCACAGTACTTCTGAACCCGAGCGCGTGACGTAACGCTGAAATTAGCTGGCCTGGATATTTTTGAGCCATCCGTTTTACCCCTGTGTGAACAGAATTATTTCTCACACTCGCTTATGTCTTTTTTCCTTATATATAATGCGGTCATTATCTGAGACAGGTGGACTGCAGGTTTAAACAATATGGAAAAAATGGGTAAAGGCTGTTATTGACAACGGTGATGTGAACGTTATTGCCCTTATTGACGCTTCGCTTATGTTCAGATAATACAGACTTATGGCCGTTGGGTTGACAGAGAAAACGTTCAGCCTGGCATGAAGCCTGGCACAGGTTACAGGTTGCTTTATCGGGTTTGTGTAATTGCGAAATCCGGAATGCTATTTTTCTCAGATCGGGTAAAGCCGCTTCTCATCTTTGCAAAGCAGCCAACAGCTGCAACGGTCGGGTTATGGAAGGTTCGAGGGATGTCTGGCATCAAAATCAGGATTTACACATAACAAAACGTTATCCTCAATAGCGGTTTTTTTAGTAAGGCATTTCGTCCGCTCAGACCAGCTTTTATTTAAGGGTGGCTATTATTAACTATACGTTATCATTTCTCTCTGACGAGACAAATCACATCATTCCAGGTTTACAACGTGACGACAAATCAAGATAGCCAGGTATTAGGTTTTGATTTTCATTGATTTTTTAACTTAAAAAAGAGATTCTATAATTCATGTTGTGTAGAACCTGCTCGCCTTTCATTGGCATGAGGCGATTTAAATATGTTTAAAACATCAATGTATTCCTAAACTTTATGCCGTTTCTCAGGTTCTGAAAGTCAGTAATAATCTTTACAGTAACAAATTTGTACATTTCGGCCTGAAGAGATATTTCCTTCTGGGAATATTTTTCGTAGAATGGCTCTGTTTAAAATATTCGCTGTAATTTAAGGATTAATCAATGGATGCGCTCAAAGCATTAAATAACCTTCGTATTTTACGTGCACAAGCCCGGGAAATTGAGCTTGATGTGTTAAATGAGATGCTCGAAAAGCTTTCTGTCGTTGTCGCTGAACGCCGTGAAGAAGAAGAAGCTGAGCAAGCCCTGCTGCGTGAAAAAGCAGACAAGCTGGCTAAATATAAAGAAATGCTGATGAATGACGGCATCGATATTTCTGAGCTGATCGATTTACCTACAGAAACTAAAACAAAAGCTAAACGTGCTCCGCGCCCGGCTAAATATCAATATACCGACGAAAACGGTGAAAAGAAATCATGGACAGGTCAGGGCCGTACACCATCGCCTATTAAAAAGGCCCTGGATGCAGGCGGTTCTCTCGATGACTTCCTGATCTGACATAATTAAGCGGTGTTGATGAGGACACCGCTTTTTTATTGGAAACAGCCTGACTGTCCCGTTAAAGGCTCATGACCATGACAGAGGAACTGTCTAATTTCAGCCTTTCGCCTTCATAACGATGATGTAGAAAATGGTAACTATCACTGTTGATAATTACCTGTAATGATTCCGAATACTTTTCCAGTGCAGCGCGCATCTGCACGACATAGTCGTGCGTATCGTAAACACGATCTATCCCTTCTAATGCATGATTCATGATTTTTCTTGCCACGTCGTTGGGCGTGTCCAGTGCAGATAACTTTGAGCGTGCCGTTCGCCGCAGGTCACGTGGTGTAAAATGTTCCAGTCCCAGGCCGCGCGGTGCGCGTAACATGCGTCGCAGAGCCTGATTAAGCGCACCTTTTGACAGCGGTTGCATCACATCGCGCGGTGCCGGTACCAGCCAGGGCGAAGCAGGATCGCTGGCCTTTAACAATGACTCGATACACAGGCGCATCAGGGAAGAGACCGGCAACGTATGTTCACGCTGCGATTTGTTCCGCGTACCTTGTTTCCACAGCCCTGACTGTAAATTAAATTCTGCTTTACGAGCCTGAACGATCTCGTCTGGTCGTCGCGCGCTCACCAGGCAAAGCCGCAGTGCCCAACGGGCCTGTTCAGAGAGTGCCCAGTTGTCCAGCCCATGCCAGAACACCCAAATCTCAGCATCCGACAACTGTCGACTGCGCGGTGAGGCCGCACGGCCTGCAATGTCACGTTTTTTCATTGAAGCAACAGGGGAATGCTCAAGATAACCCTGCATTTCTGCCCAGGATAAAAACTGTTTTGTCAACGCGAACACGCGCCGCGCCTCTCCCTTTTTACCCTCTGAAATCAGTATGTTATATAGTCTGTTTAGTCGTAATCGCGTCAGATTCTTCAGCGGGAGTGAGCCAATATTCGGTAAGACATGCCGGAGAAGGGAGGAAATCGCGATTTCAGGACGGCGACGCGTAACGAGTAATGACAGCTTTACCCAGACCTTAATGACCTGCTCGACCGTGCCCTCGTCACCAAAATTATCGACTTCAGACAGCGAAGCCTTTCTGATCTGCTCCAGCCATACCATGACGTGATGGCCGACATGCGGCGACCTTGTATTTATGCTGATTTCAGCCACTGCCCTTCCCAGATAATAAAGCCGTATTGCAGATTCTACCTTTCTGCCGACTGTGACTCCAGACCTGTTAAGTCTGGAGTCACAAAGACGTCGCTACGCTGATTCTGAAAAGGAATCAAGGCAAAGGGATGTAAAACGGCAATGACTGTGTTAACGCCTCGACGCTACGCAGAGAAGCTGCCCTTCCCCGTAACATTCGTCAGGAGAGACGTTTTTCTTCAAATCGGCATTGCCGTCGGGATTTTCAGAGGGGAATAAGGTGTTCACTGGATTGCCCGGCACTTAACACGCCGAAGGATGTGGGGGCTTTACGCGGCGCTGTGCAGCAAGCGCAACATGGCGTTGCCCCGTCATCGCTGACGAGACAACGGGAAACACGTTAATGACGGGGCGGGCGCGCTAAGCGGAGGTTTTCACCATAGCGTACATCTGCTCAGATTAAGATTACGAGACAGGAGAGGAGTCTTCTACAAACACAGCGTGCGTTTGCGTGGCAGCATCCATCTGGCTAACCGGCAACACTGACCTGAAAAATGTCCTGCCTGTGTTGATGAGGACAGCGAAATATTATCCATGGCATCGGCCAGCTCACCGGCCATACCGACAATTCTCAGAATACGTTTTCCGGTGCCGGTTGGCTCAATGGGCTTATTGATCACATCCCTCCTGAACGAAGAGGAATACGTTAACTCCCTGCACAGATCCGCAATTGTGTTAACCTGGCAATACAATCACGTTTTTTATTGTGCGCAGAGATATCGGGATAAAACGTCAGCTTTTACTGAAGGTGTAGTTAAACACTTTGCCATTTTTTGTCTGTACCGTAAGCGTTTCACCTGCCGAGGTAGCCAGCGCTCGGGCTTTACTGTATTTCCACATCAGTAACTGTTGTCCGTTGGGATACGGGGATTCCGTGTCAGGCGGGCCAAACATCGCGATCAGATCCGCTCGGGTTGTCAGGCCTGGCCTGATTTTCTGAACGGTTGCTGTATCAACATTGCGACCCACTGAGCTGGAGCATGCGGCTAGCGCAAAGATCAGGCCTGTGACGAAGAGTGCTCTCATAAGGTTAATCCCGGTGGTTAAGTGCAACGTGGACACGCGTAATCCTTTTATGATGCCGTTTTAAGGCGTAAAGCCCCGGATAAAATACCACCGCCTGCGTTAAACCTCCCGCACATTACCGCCACTCTGCACAATCCACATCGCGTCTTGGCAACGGACATCCGCAACCGGCCTGTAACTGAAGCAGGAGCAACAATCAGACAAAAACAAATCTCTGTCTGATTGTACCCAACCCATGAATTGCAGACCTCAGCGCGATGGCCAGGACGGAACAGGCGTGATGCGTCAATATCGCAGATTTTCAACAGTAGATTATGGTTCATGATCTGCTAAGTAACATGAAAAGTTAACCTGGGTAATGCCGCATAGGTTTATGAAGTTTAACCCGGTCA
Source organism: Pantoea sp. B566 (assembly GCF_024793925.1). NCBI lineage: Bacteria > Pseudomonadati > Pseudomonadota > Gammaproteobacteria > Enterobacterales > Erwiniaceae > Pantoea > Pantoea sp. B566. Next base: position 317,412 of record NZ_JANUQL010000002.1, on the reverse strand, counting down.
GAGAATGGTGTTTGACTTTGCTGATCGGTCACATCAAAGACTAACTCTGCCCGGCACGCCAATAAAAGGCGCGGGATCAGAACAGATTAAATACGCACTCAGACTGTGCCATGAAGTTAGAAATTCATCGCGCTACCGGAAGAATGGCGCTTTAGGCATTTTATGACCGGTTAATTCAGCTTTCACTGTCACCCCAATAAGCGTAACCTATATATAAAACGTATTCATGAATTAATGATAAAAAATATTTATTTATCAAGTGCCTACGCCTTATTCCCGCAGAATTCAAGGTCGCAATACTTACCAATCCATGCTATAATAATCAATTAGTTATCATCAATATCGAATCTATTCGGACAAATTTCGGACATTAACCCGATCAAAATAAAAGTCGTTCAATCAAACTTCATTATTGTATTACCCGCCTGAGATCCGTTTTTCTAAACACCCATTTCATAAAATGAAATCAGGCATCCATCCTGTAAAACAATGTCATTGTCATGAATTTCACTTATGAGAGTGCTATATGCGCTACTTTTTCGTTTTTATGAATCATGGTTAGAAAATAATGGGTATCTGTTTTGCGATATGCATACAGAAAAATGCCTATCGGTTGAGTTTTTCGAGGAGCTAATATGTTGTTCAGTAGAATTTTATTGTCACTCATCTCGGCAATCCTAATGTGTTCAACCGCGATTGCTCATGAATTCGATAGCAACCCCACCTTATCCTTAGGTTTTCAAAAGGGGGGACTGGGAAGTTTTAGCAATCTCCATGGTTCCAATGTTAAATTACAGTATGAAACATCTTTGCTGTGGGGTGTCATGGGTTCATATACACAAATGAAAAATAACTGGCAAGATGAAAGTGATGTATGCAGAATCCATGATAAAAAATGTAGCACAGATTACAATATCAATCACGCATATGATAAACATGCAGAGTATTACTCCTGGATGGCAGGTCCTACTTATCGCGTTTCGAATAATCTCAGTCTCTTCGCTCTTGCTGGTATTTCACATGCCTGGATTGGTAATCCTGTACCCTATACGAACAATGGTTTGTCGACGCAGACGATGCATTACAGCTCATCAAATCAGTTTTCTTACAGCGCTGGCTTGATGCTAAAAGCGTCCGATAAGCTCCTATTTACAGCAGGTTATGAAGGGTCACATGCTTCCTATGAGGGTGGTAAACTTGACATGAAAAGTCTGTTTATTGATATAGGCTATCAGTTCTGAATCAGTGTTAAATGGCTCCGGGCATTTGTGCCATATTATCCTTCCGTAAAAGTGACATCCTAAAAGATCACAAAACTGAACAGCGTGAGCTTCATTAATTCATTTTGGCCATTCAGGCCACACAGGGGGATTAGCAGCTTTGAGGTCAAGTGTATTGAGCTGGTCAAGATAATGCAGCTGTTTTTCCAGCAGTTCTGACTCTTCAGCGGAGAGCTGTTTTTCCAGCAGTTCTGACTCTTCAGCGGAGAGCTGTTTTTTCAGCAACAGTTTTGCCATGCCTGGCATAATTTTCGTTACGGCCTTATCTATTAAATATTCCTTTTTATCTTCTAAAAACTTTAAATCTTCATCGGGCGAAAGCTTTATTACTTTTCCACCAATATATTTCCATAATCCGCTGTTATCAATCTGACGACTCTGATCATCATGCGTTATTTCGGCTACACTCAGATGAACTGGCCAGAGTTCTGATACATCGGTGCTCAAGCTCCATATTATCCCCTCCTTATCGTATGCAATTTTCAAAGTACCATCAGCATATAAACGCTGACTTGCATACCATTCATGCCCGGCATCATCAAACAAAAACTTCATTCCATATTCTTTTTCGCTTGCAATATCATCAGCAGAAACCGGCTTTCCCGGTTTGAAGTTCTTCAAATCAATCATGGGTTTATCCTTGTTCGATTGTCTGCCATCGATTTCCAACAAAAATTTGTAAGGGCCGGGCTGTAAATTCATATCCTTTCTTCACCTTGCCCGGATTTTTGAACCCTGTCATGACATAACCCGCATCAAACGTAACAGCCTCCCCCTTTTTCCTGACCTCAGCTCCGAGTCTTACACGCTTAACGCAGTTTTTTGTAATCTCTTCTGTTGAAGGGAATGGAATGATCTTGTCGCTTATCTTTTTCAGTTCCGCCATCACCCAACTGGATAAATAGCCATTTGCCTGGGACTCTTCAGTTTTCCATCGGGGCCCATTGATATTTCCGTCCTCGCTGAATGTCATATTCCCCATGAAGATTTTCTCAGCCGTCAGTTTTCCCTTAATATCAAGTTCGCCCGTAACTACACCGCCCTTTTTCGACAGGAAATCTTTCGCTGCATCTTCCTTACTGTAGCCTTTATTGTTCTCCAGATAGCGTTTATCAGCCTGTGCAAGACTAATGGCATGATGAGGTTTTTGTGCCTCTGAAACCGGTGTTGCACCGCCTGTGTTTCCGCACATCAGCCAGGCGTTTAATGAACTGTTCCATTGGACCTCTATGAGCCCGCCATTAATTATTTCTCCACCCTGCAGCTCCTGGTGCGCATGCGAATACAACGGGTAGGCTTTGCCCCCGTTGGCCGAGAACGTACAGGCTCCTGTGTTTGCCTCTCTGGCTTTAAACGTGAGACGCATGCCATCCGTCAGCTCGGCCAGCACAGGCTTGTAAGAGGCGGAATAGCGATTTGCTGTGCCGCTATCGTGAGCAAATGTCGGGGCACACTGCTGAATGGACGGATAGATCCCACCTGACGGCAGAAACGGCGCCCCCTCAATCATGAAAATACTGGCTTCCGTAATCGCACTCATGCCCGCCGTAACAGTAATCCCCCATGCCGCGACGTATCCTGCATCAGGCTGAGGCGTAACCTGTGAACCTGTAGGCGACGACACTCCTGCTTTTAACACCAGGCGGCAGACACCTGACCGTTTCCCCGGCTGAGCTTTACCTGAGTTACCGGGCCCGCTGTAGGCCACTGCAGGGTTTGCCGCATTGTAATAAGGCAGTATGGTTTCGTCAGAATCCACATCCTCATACCCGACCTGCACCAGGTAATTCATGCTGTGACCAGCAGAAGCAGGCGCGGTGAGCGTGAGCGGGGTTGCTTCACAGATGAGTCCCTGCTTCAGGATGAGCTGCGACGTATCTGTGGGGAGTGAGGAATACGGTGAGTTATCCATATTCTGTAAACTATAAATCTGACCGGGGCCAACAATGACACGCAAGGACGCAGGACTGTCGGGTGTACAATGCAGGCCATAAAGACAGGTATCGGAACCCAGCACGGCCACAGCCAGCTTTGCCATACCTGTCATGGCGAATTTATTGGTGTTAAGCAGGTCAGTTTCGAGCGGAATAGCGCCCGGATAAACTATCTGACGGTCCATAGTTACCCTATAAAAAAACCCGCCGTAGCGGGTTTAGTGATTAGTTAAGGTTTAGTAATTTAAACAGTCATTAGCTCAGAGGTCTTTAAGCTTGTGACGTATAAATGATGCTCGATAATACTTTTTCTTGCGCTTAAATCGCGTATACATATCTGAATTAAACAATGATACCGATTCAATTTGGTCTCGTGGTATGACGTGTCGATATTGTGACAAACTCAGTGGAGAAGAGTCGTAAGTAATACCGCAATCGCTATAGTGTTCTGCGTAGTTAACTTCTTCAACAAAGCTGAGCGTGTCTTTATCACGATAACCGCTTAAAAATGGGATGATCACTATAGTATCAGTGTCATGGTCCTCTAGCCTGGCTTCGTGCACAATGCCAATGTAGACTTTGCGAGACTTCATTGATATTGAAACCATCAGATTTTGATTACTTGTCATTGATTCAAGCAGAATAGCCTCTATAGGGTTTGCGTTGGCTATCTCCTTGTATAACCTTAATCTTTCATCATTATTCCTCAGCTTTTTTTCTTCGTTTTTGGATTCCGCAAAGCTCAGTAAGGCTGTGGTGGCAACTAATAAAACGAATGGCAGACTCAGGCCAACAAACTTAACATTCAAAATGTCGTAGGCATAAGTGAAAGCTTTGTATTTGTCCGTGAATAACAGCGGCGTATTCAAAAGCCACATCGTCGCAAGGAGAAGAACCCATGTAACGAAAAGAATGATGAAAGAGATGAAAACGTAATAAGAACCTTTAAGAGCGACCTGAAAATATGATTGCCAACCCGTAGATTTTTTGAATTTATGTTTTGATGGTATGTGACTATTGATATAAAGATAGCCACACACCAAAACAATAACGATGAGTGCCGCGCTCATGAGTCACCTTTACTATTTTTTCTCAGCAAGCACCCGCACGTTGTGTGCAATCGCGCTTTGTACATCCTTATTATTTAGGTTGATACGTAAGGCGCCACTACGGTCAAAGTAGTATCTCTCGCTGGTTTCTCCACCAGCAGGGTTTTCTCTCGTGTCCCAACGATTTTTTACAAACAAATCCATGATTCGATCGGGCTCAGATGCTGCTTTAATAAACTTTTTCAGATTCAACATATTACCTCCTTCCCAGAGCTCTGTATGCAGAGGTTAGGCATCCACTAACGACATCTGATCGAAATCAACATTGTTATGGGTATCTATACAGTGAATATAATACTATTAGGAATAAATGGGCAAGGTTGTTTTATCAACAATTATTGACAGAGCCTTATTCAGACAAATGCGAGTTGATCTGTTCATATCATTAGCAGCATGGATTACATCAACTTTACCCAGACGAGCGTCCCTTCCATTTTGACGGCAGCGATAGCTGCATAAATATTTGCATCTGTAACGCCGCCAGTGAACATGTACCTTGAGATATACTGGCCACGCGAGGCCTTGCTGTATCCAGATGATGAGATGTGGTAGCCAGCCACCCACGGGATGCCTTCACCTTTGGGGCGTCTGACCACGACAAATGCCTGATAAGGCAAAAAACGGGATCCATAGCCACCAGCTGCACCATACCCGATTGCCGGTCCGCCATATGCGCCCGTATCTTCAGGGCGTAAGGGCTCAAACACATCTGGGCGACTTCCGATTAATGTCTCAAGTACCTGGATAATCGCCTGGCGCGTGCCGCGCTCCCGCAGCAGATTTGTTCTGATCTGATTACGGAACTGCTCGTCGGTCATCCCTTCGCGCCTGATAAGGCTGCTGCCGAAAAAGTCACACGCGGCGAGGTCGAGCCAGCCATTACTGGCCGATGCCAGACGTGTCTGCGCCCGGGCGTAAAGATAAAGTGCGTAGCACCAGGAAAGCGATTTCGCGCACGCTGTCAGCGTGCCGTGCATAACCGGACTTTCGTCTGCAAACCAGCCAGCAGGAAGGAGGGCCTTAAGCCGTTTGTAAAAGTCGTGTTGATCGCCTTTGGCCATTCAGATCACCTTAACCGTTCCGGGACGAATAACCTGCCTGTGCGAAGCTGCCATATCGGCGATGCCGCCATTCAGCGTCAGTGAAGAAACATTTGTCACCAGCGGACTGGCACTGTAGGCCACCTTTACCAGTTGGGTGTATGCCAGCAGTTTTCCCAGCGCCAGCTTGCCGATGAACTTAACAATTGCTGTTCTGACCTGCGTGACAATGTCGCCATGATTAGCTGTGTCATCGGTAGTGATCACCAGAATGACATCGGCTTTGATTACATCTGGCGGAAATACACCAAACGTGACGGTAAATCCCCGGACTGTTTCAATGGCCATAGCTGCACGCTGAACAAAGGTGGCATCCGGTGTGCCACTGCCATCGTCCACAACGGCATAAAAATAACCAGGCTGATACGAACCATCCCACGCGGCATTTTCCGTGAGGGTATAACTGACTCCATTCTGGAGATTACTGATAGCGAAGCCGATAGCCGTTTTAGTTGCTTTCGACAGTGAGTCGATCCACAGCACAAACCTCGCCCGGTAGCTGTCATCCCCCTCTGCATTTTTGCCGTTAGTAAATGCAGTAGTGTTGGTTACTGTGTCCACGTAGAGGATTGTCCCGGAAATGACCGTGACAGTTCCCGGCTGCGCATTACCCTCAGCACCCGCTATGTCCGCTTGCACAGGTACAACCAGAGAGCGGATGCCCGCAGCGATGACATAACCTGACTGCTCCGTATCCCAGGCATCACTCGACGTGTCAGCGATTACAGAATAGTGCTGGGTTCCGTCTGTTGTACTTACCTTCGCGCCTAAGGGAATCAGCGCCTGACTGGTTACCGTAAAGCGGCTAAACGTCACCATTCCTGTGGCCTGCACGGAAGAAAGGCGGGGAAAGCTGAAATCCGCCATCCAACTGTCCAATTCTTCACCCGAACATGTTGCCGCGCGGGTCGTTACCAGAAGTTTCACAATCAACTGTTGTATCCACATGGTGACACCGGCATTCGATTCAGCAAGAGACCTGAGAATACTGCCGATGGAGAAGTCCACCAGGTTTAACGATCTCGCCTGGATAGCGGTGACCTGTTCCCGAACAAGCTCCGAAAACGATTTGATGTTCAGTAATGGCATAATCTCACCTTGTGATGTCAAAACTCAGTGTTTCCTGAGAACCGCTCAAAGCATCTGTGTAGGTTAAGGAAACGCTTACGCCTTCCTCAAAGCGTGTGAGTTTTACCTCTGGTGGCGGTTTGCTGGCTACGGCCTCTTCTAGCAACATCTGTCCAGTAATTAATGCCTTCCATTCCCCTAGTTTCACCGCTTCCCCAACCTTTTTACCCAACCCAGCACCATAAGTGGGATGGAAAACATAGTCGCCAGGATTGGTCAGAAGCCGGCGCAGGATCCTCTGCTTAGCGCGTTCACTGCCCGATGATGTCAGTAGTGACCCTGTAGATGAAACCTCTAGGTCTCCCCCAATGACGTGAAAGATGTCGTGCATGTGTTACTACCATTAGGTCGATGTGAATTGCTGATTAGGTGGCTGGGTATTAAATCCTTTCCCTTTCTCCAGATGGGTGTGCCCCTCATAGACGGTCCGGATACGATGAACGTTGCCGTAGCGGTCATTGTTATCGCGAATATCCTTAGCGACGGTCAGATTTCCGTCCATTGTTACGTCGCCACCAGTGAAGTGATGTGCCGGAGCGTCATAGGTGAGTTTGTCTTTGGCACTCAGCAGGACTTCACCGCTGTTGAGAAACTTCAGCATTGAGCCGCTCTGGTGCACCAGCCAGAATTCCCCAGAAGGCGGGCCCGGACAGCGGTCTGCATCGTTGTAAAATTGGCATGTAGCCATTCCCACACCCATCAGGCCAGAATCAAATTCTACCTCTACCACTGCACCCATCATTGGCCCGGCGGCCAGTCCCCATCCGTTACCAACCCAAAGAGAACTAAGTGGGATCCAGCCTGTTTCTTCTCCGGTCGGCTGAAGCTGGACTTTAACAGCGTAACAGTTCGGATCATAGGCGGTGATGATGCCCTGCCGTGTAGCATTTTTACCACTCTGCCGGGCTGTAGCCGCCATGGCATTCAGCAGAACTTTCATGTCTCGACTTCCAGTGCAGGGCTTTGGTTTTTGCCAGAAATATTCATCCTGTAACCCGCATCCCAGCTCAATGTGCGTCTTACCTTGTCGCAGAGATAAACCTGATCGAAAGGGCTTTGTGTCCCTTCAATTCGAATAGGTGTATCCGGCATGAGAAGATTATCGCCTGCTGTGGAACCTGTGAATTTCATCTCATGCTGGACGATTTGATGATAAACAGATTGAGCCAACGCCTGAGCGGCTTCAGGCGTTAATCCGTTCCGTATGAGGCGGTAGACTTGCGTTTCTGCAGTGGCTTTACCGGGTGAAATGCCTTTGGTTGCTTTTGGGTAGCAGACCCTAAACTTCTTATTTTTGAGCTTCACGTTCCAGCTCATTACTTCAACTGTCACCCCTTTCGAAATGGTTAGCGCACGTGAAAAAGAGAGATCATCAGAGATATTGCACTGTGGATATGCCTGCATACCCGGCGGCTGCCAGCGTATGACATAGCTGCCTTTGTCAATATGAGCACGTTTAGGTTCAAAGTGCAGGCAATCGCCGTTTACATAAATCGAGTAATTCTCGATACTTGCCAGTGTTGTAATGATGTCCCATTCGGTCTGCTCGCCTGTCAGGTGTGCCGTATCTATTTGGTAATATTCACCCACCCGTCTGTTTGTGGCGGTGATCACCGGCGTCAGGCCGTGACGCTGTGCCAGCGTGGTGACTATCTGAGAACTGGTGAGATTCTTGAAGCATTCACCAGACGTCTTTGCATCAATCAGCTTCGCAATGAAATCCCGGCCCTCAGCCACAATTTCAAAGCGTGCTGGATCGTAATGCCAGGTATCTATGTTTCCCGTCATGTGCTTTTTCTCATCGATACCGGAATTAGTGATAACCGAGATGAAAAGCTCTACCCGTATAGTCTTTTGTAAAGCCCACCAGTTCAGTAATCGCATGACTGGCGGCAGTGCTGAGATGGCAAGGGTAAGGTCGAAGGTTCCTGCCCCGCGAAAGCCATTGGCTTCCACGCTAAACGAAACAAAGGGTGCGTTCTGGCCGTTTAAAAGACAACGCCCGCTGATTTGGCGGGCGAAAGATTTAACGATGGGATTGTTTATATGCACAACTAAGTCTTCGGGTTGGTGGGTATATTAAGGGTATGAATACCGCTCAATTGGGGATCGGTCAGATGATTGACTTCGGCGATGCTGATCCACTGTGAAGCGTCGCCATACTGCTCTGAAGCCACCTGATAGAGGTTACCGCCCGAGAGCGTTACTGCCCTGATACCTCCAGACATCTGCCCTGCGCTCACGTTTTTATTGAGTCGTCCCAGTACCTCTTGCAGACGATATAAATCAGGGATCCGCGTAACATGTTCTGACTGTAAAAGGAGGTTGCTGATGGTCTTAGATATGGGATGGCCTGGCACCAACCCACCCAGGGAGGTAATTTCTCCGGCAGCGGCTTCCAATAGGGCCAGTTCATGCTCAAGAATGTTGCGTGCAGCAATAAGTGGTCGGATAACCGACTGTACCTGAACAACCGTGGCATGTGCGAAATCTGTGACCTGTTTTACAGCCTGGTGAAGAGTTTTTACCCCTTCTTTTACCGCATCTACGTTAATAATATTTGCCAAACCCAGCGCACGACCAATGTCACTGTCAATAAGCCCTTGCAATGCGCCAGTCAGCGCATCTGTTTTATCCGGTGCCCCCTCGTTCCTGAGCACAGCAACTTCAATCGTATACGGTCTGCGCCAGACAAACTCATAAACAGAATTGAAGGCAGTGATGACAACCGTAAATCGATAGTCATCCAGTGTCAGCATCTGCGGGTTACCCATGTCCCGCATGCGCTCAAGCACACTCACCCTTGCACTTGCCTCTGGGCCGGTAATGACGCCAGACCAGGTTATGGGTTCGTATTCCGTACCCAACACATCAATGATCCGCCGTCCGCCTATAAGTTGATGCTGCACTGTCTTCTGACAGCCGCGAAAAGCAATACGCTCCGGAACTTCAAATTCCATGAATTCGAACTCGCCCAGTGTCAGTCTGGTGACAGTCGGATCAAAGCCTTGGGAGAACTGCGTCAGGTAATTCATAAATGGCAAGTGTGTCTTACACCTATGTTTGGAAACTGCAAATAAGGCAGAAAAGGCCAGTCCCGACTCTTTGCTTTATGGCGGTATTCCCATAATTCGGGGTTTTCTTGCCAGACGTTTAGCTAATGACCGGGATGCGAAGATGCATCACTGTGGCATAAAAAAACCTGCTTTCGCGGGTTTGGTTAAGCAGCTTTATTTTTACGCCACTCATCTACCATCTCTTTTGAAACTTCTTTCTTGTAGCAAATTGGGGAGTAACCACCCTGCTTACTCCACGCGCTTCTTCTTCCACAACTACTGCCATTCCGGGCGGTATTGAAAGGGCAGGCACAAACGCCTGGGTATGAAGCAATAGAATCTTCAATAATTAATTGACGAATTTGGTCGTCAGTTTGTCGAGCTGATTTAGCCTCAGAAGCGCCAACCCAAAGCAAACTCATGGCCATAACAAGTGAAACAACAACAGTACGCATATCCATATTCCCCTTTTATTGATAAGAGGAATAAATTAATTCAAGACACTGAAAATCTATTGAATGAAAAGGGACCATTAACTGTGTTTATTTTGGACAGGTCAACATGTGCTTTTTATAAGCGGTATAAGAGCCTTTACCCCTTAATCAGGCTTGTCAAAATTGTTGATGCGCTGGATTTTTTGTAATGACGATACATAGAGACTTCCATCACCCTTGCTTATGAATTTCTTAATGCCTCATCCAGGGCCTTCTCAAGGATTTGATATGGCACCACCCCAGTAAGAACGTTGTCACCAATTATCGTCGTTGGCATATCTGTTAAATGCAATCGTCTGAACAAAGCCTTGTTCACGTCAATAATGTGCTGAGTATCCTGCCTGTATGTTTTCAGTTTAACTCCCGCATCGCTGACTGCAGAACGGATGCATGAATCGTCTGGCATTCCTCTGTAGAACATCAATGCATGGTGAAAGGCATAGAATTTCTCGGGTTGCTCAATCCAGACAGAAAGGGCAGTCCGAGTAGCCGCGGTGGTCATGTCAGAACCATAGGATAGCAGCTTGTATGTGATAGCAATGTCGATATGATTTTTCAGAAGCCTTTCCAGGTTTTTCTCGAGCTTTTTGCAATCCATACAGTCATAGTTCGTGAAGGTGACAATCTTCAACGTAGGGTACTTTGCCCCTACAACTGGAGACATCGGGTCATTCAGCAGTTTAGCGCGAATCAAAGCTTCGGTCTGATCACCCCCGTCCAGTAATGGAGCATGGAGCTTCGATTTTGCACCCTCCTCCTCTGCCGGGCGATTTGGCAAGCCAGCCGAAACGGACATAGCGCCAGAGCCCATTAAAACAAGAGCAACGACAAGACGACTCTTAAGCATAATCCCATCCGATAACTGCTGTTAAATACCAGCTCAAGTGATTTCACAATCACCCCTGTAGTGAACAGCATGGCGATATCAAGATTCAGAATCCTAAGAAAGCGGGAACAGGTTGTGAGCACCCTCAGTTTTGGTCGCGCCGTATGACGTTACGGTATTGAGAGTTCACCTGGCTGCCCGGGATAGACCATCAGCATTGATGGGTCGAAGGTGCTGGTGGATGAAGGCGCTCTGGATGCCTGCTGACTTAATCCATTGATGACCGTCGCGACCAGTATCTGCCGGCCTTCATGTGTCATAAGGAGGTTGACTGGCTGCGATGTTCTCGGAACTTCCACAGGCGGTATGTTGGGATAGATACCGGTTTTACGATAAGTCTGCGCGCGCAATCTTTGATTATCGAAATCAGCCTGCGTTGGTATCCATGGTCTGTATGTGACACCATGCTCTCTCGCATTCTGCCTGGCAAGTCTTTCACGTTCGGCCATTTCCCGGCTCTGAGTCACCGTTCTTGCTGGATACAGCGCTGCGAGCGTGACGGCTGAGAGGATGCCCGGAAGGCCTGAGAGAGCAGCCGCAAGGCCAGTCAGGCCCGTTGTGGCACTCCGGCCAATTAACAGGTCAATGCCGGTATTCACAAGCTTAAAGGGTGTGATTAACGCCCCTGCCGCATGTTTAAGTGCCCAGAACCCACCGCTGAGGGTCGCCAGACCCGCAATGGCCAGTGCAGCATGCCCGGCAAACTTGGCCATGTCTGGATGGTGGCGCGCAATTGCCGTCATCATTTGAACAGAATGGGTAAGGCTTTCAAGCCAGTGCGTGAACGTGTCCAGCAGCCCCCCGTCTTTACCCATGACCAGTTGCAGATTTTGCCATTTTTTATGAAAGTCGATGAGCTTACCGTTGTAGGTCCCGCTGACCGCGCCATAGGCCTCGTTAAGTCCGCGCGCCATTGCGTACGCATCAACACGGTGATGAATGGTCTCAAGCTGTTTATCGATGAGGCTGAACATCTTGCCGCCAGTCCGCCCGAATATCATGGCATTCATGCGTTGCGTCTGTTCTTGCGTGAACTGATGATTGCGGTAAATGGGCAGGATGACGTTTTCATAGTATTCAACCGGTGACTGGCTGAATAGCTTTGGGTTGATAAGCGGATTGCCGCGAAAGCGCTTCACTCCGCCCAGGCTGTTGAGTTCAATTTTGCTGGCATCCCATATGCCCAGAGTAATCATGTCGTGCGTGACCTGATTAGGTAGCTTCACAATACCGTTTAACCGGTTATAAGCCGTCATCAGCGCATCACCCGCTGAACTGCCCTTAAGCTCGCCGATAATCGGCTCAAGCTCAGCAAACAAGGCTTTGTTGGTGAGGTTAAACGCTGAGGTGCCCGCTTTTGCCATGAATTGACGGTACTGGGTGAAGTCAACATTTCCACCAGAAGACTGAATGGCACGGAAAGCCGAATCCATTAGCTCATCAAAACGCTCTGGACTTTTAAGTCCGCCAGCGGTTTCCGTGAAGCGTAACATGTCCATTTGCTTAGCGGTCGTGGCTTCGCGCTGATGTTCATCCAGCCCTCTGGACGCGAAATTGATACGCGCTAACACCGGTGCCGCTATTTTTGCGGCGCGCAGCTGCTCATCGAGCGTTTTAGCACCGGACTCGCTGAATACCCCCTGAGCCTCCATGAGATATTTCAGCATGTCGGTTGTTGATGCTCCTCGGATTCGCGATGTTTCCGCGAAATGCTGAGCTTCACGCGTAGCAGCCGGACCCATACCGAACTGCCTGAACTTTTCATTCATAGTCTGGTACCGGGCAGCTTCATCCACAAAGCCTCTTAGCAGTTTCAGACTCAGATATCCGGTAGCCAGATTAGTCATGCCGTCTGAAAAGGAGCTCCCGCCAGCCACACGTCTATTGCCACCGCCACTCCCGCCGCCCCAGCCCCCAGGTGGTACACCATTTTTCCAGCCATGCCATCCCGCGCCCGAACCCGGAGGGGGAGGAAGACCAAGTGCGCCACCATTATTGCCGTATCCACCACCGCGCCCACCTGCTCCTGCAGTTGCTGCGCCAGCGGCCAGAAGCGGTAGCGTCATCGCTGCACTGTAGCTTCCAGCAACCAAAGGCAGATTACTTGTAACGCGGTTCATGCGCTGTGCCTGTTCGGTCACTGAACGGATAGCACCGGCATATTCTCTTGCACCTCGGGCGGCAGCACAGAATTGATTATTCAGAGAGCGGTTGAGTCCCCGCAGCGCTGACGACGCCTCTCGGGCTGCGCTGCTCAGCGCTTTGATGTTTTTAGTGATAGTTACGAACTTCTTGTTGAGCTCGATTGTATCACGGCTGACCTTCAGCATTTGGCGCGTAATCTGGTCATCCAGCGCCAGACGCACTACTACACGGTAAGCCTGAACATCCATGAGGACCTCGTTTTATAAGCATAAAAAAACCCAGTGTCAGCTGGGTCTTATCAAATTGACCTGTTTATTGGATTTCATTTAACCAGTAAACCCATACCAGAACTCACCTGAGCCAAGTTTGTAAATCAAGGGGTTGTGAAATTTAGCTTAAGAGAATTTTTTAGTGACCGAAAAAATGCGTCTTATAATTCTCGATATCAACCATCCTAGAAACAACACCGCTAACAGAGCCACGAAAAAAGTAACGGGATCTTCTCCCCACTGGTAATCACTTCCAACCCAGCCCAGTCCTCCCGGGCCGAGCTTGAAGAAAAGCCATGAACCAAAGGTGAAAATAAGATTGTTGAGTGGTGTGATGTACTTTATGAGAAGCACAGCTGAAACCAGCGAAACAACACTTACGGCGATCTTTTTAATCAACGCATTTTGCATAATCAGCTTTGCCCATCACATCTACGTAGCCATAAGCCATTAACCCACTACGTGAGCCAGGCACTGTCATTTTACTTGTTCGCAACAGGGCTTGTCTTATCTGCTCAAAATCACTCACCCTGAACAGCGTTATGCAGCCCCATGATTCACCTGTACCGTCCGGGCGCAAAGGGTGCAGCCGAAAACCAGTACGTTTTACACCATTGACATAGGTGTAATCATTCATAGTTTGGGTGTTATAGAGACCGAACCACTCTGAGTGATTAGTGTTATGCAGAAAATCGAGGAAAGCCCGCCTGGCTTGGGTGTAAACGCCACCCTGCGGTGCATCAACAATCCAGTAGCGGCCTACGGGAATTGAACCCTCGTCGGCAAGATATTCACAGTTAGGATCGTTAATGTGCTGTTTGCGGCCGCTGAGCACAGGAAACCTTCCGATTCCATAGACAATCAACTCCCCTTTGCCGCTCTTACGCGACTCATCGTCGTAAACCATTCGCATCTTGAGCATAAGGCGAAATCCATTCGTCCAGATACTGAAATGTTAACGCGGAATGCTAAGTTTTTTAACTGTTGATTTGAACAGCATTCGTGTTTTGTTCACACGAAAACCCTGTTCTTTCATCAGGATTCTTATTTCTATACTTGAGTGTATATTGCTAATGGGGCGTTCCCATATGGCAAGGTTAAGAACTTACAAATGAAAAAACAATCATAGCACTAATCACTCTGGCTCTTCTGGCTCCATCTATAAGCTATGCACGTGGCTGGCACTACGCTGGAGGACACGGCTCATCTCACAAGTATGGGAAATACAAAAATTCCCGTACTGGCAACCATTATGAGAAGCGATACTGAGTGATCGTATGGCATCTTTACTCAAAGTCCACTCTCTTGGGCTTTTTAAGATGACTAAAAGAGTGAAAATACCAAAGAACAGCTTAAGTTTTCAGTCAGGGTGCCGAAATACAATAGTACGCCTGAGCCAATCTTGTGAAAGACGAGCATGTCAGTAGAAACCATTTACCGGCACTTTGAAAAAGCCTTGGCTGAAACGCCACATGAGCCACTTAGTGATGCTCAACTCCGTTCAATCGCTGGAAACTGTCGCCGGGACGAAATCGCTGCAATTCACTTTGTCATAAAACTGTGCAATGCCGATCTTGCTACATGCCCTGACTGGAATGTTGAAATGCAATACATGCTTCACAAAAACATTCACACATTACAGCGCCTGCTTGCTCAGATTAATTTGCTACGCAACCAATGAGCAGTGTTCATCATCTGAACATTATCAGGCCTGCTGCCGATACCAAAGACGTGCAAATCAAGGAGAACGATCAATGGAACAACCAAACCCTCTCGCAGCCCTGTCGCTGATCATCTGGTTTTTAATGTTTATCCCCTGCTTTCGCATGGCTCAGAAAGCTGGTTTCGGATGGAAGATGGCTATCCTACTTTCCTGTCCAGGCCTTCACTTTTTCATGCTTTTTATCTTCGCTTATAAAAAGTGGCCAAGTCTTCCGCGCGGATAATAAAAGCACAGAATAATCTTGTTGAGATTTACGATAATGAAAAAATCAATGTTAGTATTAGCTTTTTTTTCAATGATGCTTACTTCTTTAACTGTAAATGGTACTGAAACAAGCACTGACAAAGTTGGTGCTTCAGGTAGATGCCTTGGCTACTTGTCTATGTTTAATGTAGATGAACTTCAGGCTAAACCAACCCGAACTCGAGAGCTTCTTCATTTATTCAAGTCATCTTTAGCTGAAGCCATGCAGACATCTTCAATTAGGAAGGCAATAGACAGTGGTTTTTTTGCTAAATCTGGTGCTGAATTGAACAACGATTTTTATGAAGGCTTTATACTAGCTGGTATTTTTGAAGAGAGCACAAAAAAGATTAAAGATAAAATACCTAAACAGGAAATTACCAAACTATCTTTTGCAGAGTTAAAGCAGCGATGGGGCGAAGAGGCAGCTAAAGCATATGCATCAGAAAATTGTGAGCTAATTAAATAATAAAACCGATTGATTGTGGGTTACTTGCAATCAATGAATGATTGATCTCATTTAATTCACAAACAATTCGTATTTGTCATTCGTAAAAAATGGGGCTTTCCTCATAACCGTCATCACTGTGATCTTCATCCAAGGTTTACCATGCTTTCTAGTCAACTCAACGCCACATGGTAAATTGATTTTTGATTTCTTGCACTTCAGTACGAAGGTATCACTTGCAGAGTAGCCAGACACGATTTTGGCATGAGCCGCTTTGAATTTATTGAAGATATCTTCAAGTTCTTTAAGAGTTATGGCAGGGTTATTCCTCGGGTCGTTTACTCTATCGAAAGAGAAATGTCCCGAAAATGTCATCTCTATGCACTCAGTCTCAAGGCAATCATTAATTATCGCCTCAAGATCATCCAAACCTTGACGCGTTATCGTCATAGATAGTCTGCCGTTACTCGCTCTAACTTCTCATTTAGCTCTTCGTCAGAGTATGCGCTCACTGTCCCAATGTGCTTACTCTGAGCAATAGTACCGACGCGCACATCGAATTCTTGGTTATCAAAGCTGTCAACAATCACACACTTATCACTTTCTTTAAAAAAGAAAGAAGCATAGTTCTGCTTAACCTGCATGTTAAATTTTGTCATGATTGTTCTCCTTAGCCGAGACTATTGGAGCCTGCGATAGCTTAAATGGTAGATTAAACGGACGCCGATTTTCTCTCATTTTAGAGCAAAATCCACCCATCTGTTGGATGATTGTTGCCGAAAACACGATTTCATCAACTAATGGCGTTTTATGTGTTGCTCAAGAAAAGCATAAAACATACTTCCTGAGCAACTCCCTTTTGCATCTATATCGGCAATTTCTAGCTTAACCTTAACCTCACATACATTCAGAAAACCTTCAATCCACGTGTTATCGCCAATCCAATCAAATCCGTCAACGGGTCAATCTTCCTGACGTATGCAGTTCCAATGAAAGGCCTCGGCGGAATACGGTCAGTACCCACTTCCTGCCACAACCCGATTTCACTTTTGGTTCCGACAATGGCCGCCAGCCCCACAATTTCACTCTCGATTGAGTCTCTGAGCTTTCCTGAACGCAGCAATGGGTTGTCTTCGGTATAACCCAGGCGAACGCGATCGGCTTTGGTTGATTCAGCAAGCGGGGACCAAGCTTCGAACGGCCCGTAAGCAGGCTGGTAAACGCCAATCTCTTCTTTCGCAGTTTCCTCAATCTCTTTCACGATGGCGTGAAAAGTGAATTCAAGATCAGTGGCAATTTGTGCCGAGGCTGAGGACAGTTGCCTGGCAAACTGCTCGAGGTCCATTACTTACTCTCCTCCCATCTACCCGTATTCCAGTTATAGATGCTACCTTCAAACTCACGCATTACGACACCCATGGCGATACGTTCATGGGGCATCAACACGGTTAGACTGGGAAATATGACGCTGAACGGAACCCCGGATTTCATCAACCAGCACTGGTTAATAAACTCGGGGTTCTGCGCTAGTTTTTTGCGGCAGTTTCCGTAGCCTCGTCATCCGCTTTCGACTTTTCGCGCAGCGCGGCAGTCACCGCCTTGAGGCCGCCTTTACCAAGAATGGCCAACATGCTCTCAATCTGTTTGGGAGTCTGCGGGACTGGGTACTCTTCACCATCAATGTCAGCAACCGCCGCGACCGGGAAGACATACATGTTCATGTACATGACGTTGATGGCCATTTCCGGGCCAACGGCGACAGTAAGACGGGATTCCTGAACGGGGTCCAACTCCCTTAAGGTGATAATTCGACCAGTGGCATCTTTGAGCTGGTTTGGTTTGACCTCTTCCTCAGTAATTGATGCCGTAGGTGTTTCATGAACTTTTACGTGAACCACATTTCAGTCCTCAGTTAACTTTTTTACGGCGACTTGCTGTCCAGGACAGCGTCTGGTTGACCGTTTTCTCACCCTGCTTGTTACCGGCATCGGTGAGGTGAAACGACACGCCTTCATAGCGATACACACTTAATGTTCCGCTGGCTTCTGTGATGGTTTCGGTGATGGTGCCACGGGGCTGGTCGATGCCGTTGTAGTAGTTGTCTTCCCACTTTGCCCAGAAGTCGTCCAGCGTGGCATCCATTCGCTCGGCGGTGATGGTGCCATGCCAGCCGGTCGGGATTTGCAGTTCGTCGGTGATGCCGTTTAGCGGCGTTATTTTCTGCGTCGAGACCTGTGGCTTTGAATCAAAACTGATGATTTTGGGAATGCGCAGCCTGCCCGTCGGCGTATTGATGTCGACAGCAATGTCGCGGCCTACGGTATAGCCAAGGGTTGGCATGATTTATCTCCGGATTGATTGACGTTTTACGCGTTAGTGAGTTAAGTCGTTTGCGACGGAGATGGATACGCTGCCACCGCCTTCCAGATTCACCAGGAAGTAGCGCACCACGTTAAGATATTTCACCTGCACATCTGCGGTCATGTAGCCCTGGGCAACGCGGGAGTCAGGGTTATTTACCGCATCAAGGCGCACAGTAAACGCGGGCCCGCCATTTGGGTCGCCAATCATCTTCAGGTTCTCAAGATTGGACAGGAATGATTCAAGAGTGCTCTTGGTTTCGCGGCGCAGATCAGCCGTCTGATTGTCACCGACCACGCTGCCAAAGCTCGCCGCAATCGTGAGTGACAGGAAGTTGGTCATTCGGGTATAGGTGTCGTCGTTCTGGGTCGGACAGGAAGAGGTATTTCGCCCCGATCGCATACCGAAATAATTTCCGCCCGGACAGGGATTGGTAATGACATCAAGTCGTGCTGAGTTAATGTTGCCAATTTCGGCGACTGAATAAGGGCGGCCAGCGAGCTGACGCTCAGTCGCAATGATGCCTGGTATACGTTTGTTAAGGGTAGAGATATGAGGTGATCGGGCTGCAATATTCGCTGCCTCGAACGTTGCAGGTGCGATCATGCGGTTAGTGCCGTTAGCAGTGTCTTTCCAGAATGGCCAGTCACCTACCATCAGTTTGAAGTGCCAGTCATCCACGCCTGAACTGTTGAGTGCATCGGACATGACCTTGCAGTCGGTTGAAGCCGCTCCCTGGGCGACGGCATACGCCCCTTCTGAACGAGCAAATTTCGCCATGGCTGGCCAGCATTCTTTTGCGGTAACATCCACCAGATTAATGACCTGCGAGTTGGTGCCTCTCAGGACATACATCCCCTTGCGGGGCATATCTGTGCCATCATTACCAAGTAAAATGGAATCTGTAATGCCGGTCGCGCCATCCGCGCCGCCGCTGAGAGTGACTTCTGTTACGTGTGTCTGAGCCGTTGCATCAGACTCAATTACTTTTGCGCGCACCAGTTGGCTTGGGCCCCGGATGTTTAATTGTCCCTGATTAACCGCATCGGTCATAGCCTTCCAGAGTCCATCGCCTTCACCTTTGAGGTTATCGAACACCTCAGCGCTCACACCCGGCAGACTGACTGTAAGCTTTTTAGTGTTTACCGCGGTACCGGGGCTTATTCCTGCGCGGATATTATTTCCGCGTGTACCACTGTAAACAGCCGTCAACAAGAGCGCTTTCTTAAGGGTGTTATCAGAGAGTTTGCCATTGGCCGATTTATCCTGGCCATTGGTCACACGCACACAGTTGAGATTAGAGGCACCCAGTTGAAGTGAAATCGTAGTTGCGGTGGCCAGGTCATATTGCCGGTCTTTAGGTGGGCCAAGGAGAAACGCCATGTCATTATCTGATCCTATCTTAAAGACGCTGTTAACTGGCCCCCAGCTTGCAACACCCACTAACCCCAGACCGTCGGTGGCGATGCCATTAATGAAGCGTGTTTTAGGCGGAACCACCTGAACATAAAGGTCAGGTGCGGTAAGTGCAGATGTGTTGAGGTTGCCGGTTGAATAAATCGGCATGAAGAAGTACTCCGTGTTTTGCGTGATTCGGATGGTTCGTGCTTTAGGGCTTAACAGGCTGGCCATTAACGCTGACAACAGCGTGGATAATCTCGGGTGCAGTCATGGTCTGAGTAGTGGCAAAATTCACGCTAAAAAACAGGTCTCGCCGGTAAACATGCCAGCTTTCTGCCTTATCAGAATCAAACTGTCGAAGGTAGAGCAATTGAGCGGGCACCCCATCATTGAGGTCGATATGACACTGCTCTGACAGCGTACCATCGATGGCACTGCCGATTCGTTCTCTGAGGACGGGCGAAGGCGCCCAGACCGTAACCTGAAAATCTTTAACTTGCCTGTGCAGCTCTCTGACGGCTAAACCCGCCGTAGTGACCGTGACTGAAATGTTTTCAGCGTTTAAGACGTACAGACTTCTGCCCACAGTGAATATGTGAGGAAAAGCTCCCGAGAGGATTTTAACGGCCTCTTCAGCTGTAGTTTGTGGCCTGAACTGGAAGCTGTAGTCTTTCCCGTCAAGTCTTAACCCCACGTTTGTCAATGCCGATGAGACACCTGAAAAGCTTATAACATTGCCATTCACTGTAATCTGCAAGGACGGTTCGCATTCAGGCAGAATGCGCCAGGGCCTGCCCAGTGCACAGCTGAGTTTGCGTTCTGCAGGCAACGGCCAGACAGAAATGTGCACACCACCGGCATCAATGCCTGACTCTAAGCTGCCCGGCACTGGCCAGCCTGGATAGATTTTTACTGCTGCATTAATGATGCCGGGCAAGCGATTACCCCCCGGATAAATCGTATCTTCCACCTGCTTCGCAATAAAGAGGCAGACATCACCTACGCTTGCCACGTTACACCGTCATCTTCATAGCAGTCAGACGCCAGCCTTTGTCAGTCAGCTCTGTCCCGGTAAGGACGTAACGCTGACCGGTATCATCTGTTATAGAATCGCCGCTATGTACGGCAATGTCTCTGAAAGCCGGCATCAGAATCGTATGCCACGCGCTGCTGGTTTCACCGGGGATTTTCAGCGGCGAGTGTGCACCCATTCGGGTCATCAGAATACTCGCAGGCCAGTCCGACATGATAAGTTTTTCATTGGCGGCAGTGATACCGCTGTAATCCTGAATACCCGTTCTGTGGACATTATCGCCGGTTCGCCTGAGACTAATCAGGCGTTCGGCTTTGACGCAGAGAACAGGTTGCAGCAATGGCATTGCGGCAACGTAATACGTCCCCTCTGATGAGACCAGAACATCACCTACTTCAACACCGGCTGCATCAAAAATCCCGATTCGCGCCGCCTCCCCAAATCGCGCAGAGCGCATATAACCGTAATCTTTAGTGAATGAAGCGTGCAGATGCTTGAGAGGTTCTGCTTTAAGTGGACTAAAGGCTGTTGTGGCACGGTAATGAATTGTCTTGCTGCCAAGGCGTTTTGCTGCTTTACCATTCCCCTGATTCACCTTAGAGGCAAGTTGTATTGCATCCATATCAGTTCCTGGATATGTGGACAATGCCATTGCCCAGTGACGGACCCGGCGCAATACCGAGTAAACCGCACAGCTGACGCCTCCACTGATTATAGAGGCGCGTGCGGTCTGACACTTCTGAGCGATTGCGCTGCCAGACGGCTGCTTTATCGGTATCGAGGTTATCTGCTGCGCTTGCAATGCCGCTTTCAAGGCCTGAAAGCGTGATGAGAAAACTGGACACTATCGCTTCCTCTTCATCCCGTAACGTATTCAGGCGATGAGCCAGCGTCTGAAACAGGCCTGACGTGACCTGGGCATAAGCCGCATCACTGCGATCATCAGGCAATGTGTCACCTGTCATGGGATAGCCCATATAGCGACGAGCATCGACCAACTGCTGATCAGTAAGCATCGTTCATCACCTGTTAGCTCTTACCCAATACCCAGCCACCGGAGTAGTAATTCTACACTTCATCAGGAGTGACCTGAGCAGAGTGCGGTGCCGTGTGCGTGGCTTCATCACAAACCATCTTGAAGAACTGAATGCAGCCATCATCAGCCTGAGTCTGCGCTTCAGGCTCAGCGTGCAGTTTCCGGGTAAGTCCTGCCATTTTTGTCTCCGAAAATAAAAAAGAGCCGAAGCCCTTATTTTTTATTCATCACCTTTTCAACCGGCTATCTATCCTAACAACAAACAGCTGTGCTCCGGCTTGATGTTCTGACAGCCCCATGCTGCGGCGATTTCGTAGCGTACACGGCGGTACTGTTTGTACATGGAGACTTCGAACGACATATTGGTGCGCGGGTCGGTGATCATGATACGGTCATCAGCCATATCGCCTTCCTCCGGCAGCGCGGGCGCGCGGGTGGCCAGGATAATGGCGGAACGGCTGAAGGCGAAGTTGGCGGTAAATTCATTCATAACGTCGAATTTTGCTCCTGCCTTAACATCATCCATCAAGCCGGGCGATTGAATGTAAAAGGCTCCGTCGCCAAGTTTCTCTACAACATATTGATACTTGCCCAACTGCACAATGCTTCCCGGTTTAATGGATTCCGGAATTTTTGGTTTACCTTCACCCCCCGTTCCTGCAACAGTGATGATAAACGTTCCCGCCTCAAGGTCGTCTCCAACAGACAATTTTTCTGATTTAGGGCCTGTGCTTTCCGCAACCCCCGCAGATTCACGCAGTGTAAAGCCATGCAGTTCCAGAAGTGTGCCCTGAGAACGCAGCGCAGTAGTACCTGCCTCATTGGCTTTGGTCAACTGGGCCATGGTTCGCAGTGCCGCTCCTGCTGTGGTATCAATGACGCACTGCAGATCGCTCAGCGGTGCACCATTGTCGGTGAGAATTTTACGCACCTGCGCCGTGTCGGAAAGCGTGTCTTTAAATGGCGTTTTACCCGCCTCTCCCGCTGCGCGTGATGCGCGACGGAACAGCATGCCCAAATCCTCTTCGATTTCATTGACCAGCGTGCGCATTGCCTGAGTCACCTGGTCGCGACGAATACCGTGATAACCCGGACCGGATTTAATGCCCTTCTGTTGTTCGCCTTCCCAGCGGAACGGCACCATGCGGGATTTGGTGATGACCAGGGGCACGTTACCAATATCCTGGTCGCCATCATCCGGCGGAAGCTGCCCGGGCTTGACGTCTTTAGCATCCGATTCCGGCGTGACCGGAATGCGGATAGGCTGGTTCAGCGCAGCACGTTCCGCCGTGGCGTCAAGCGTGATAGAGGGAATGAACCCGCAGAGTTCACGAGATACGATATCCAGCGACTGGTACAGGTCAGGAATGAGTTGAGTCAGGGTATTAGACATGCAGGGTTATCCTGTTAATCGGTAATCTGTACACCCGCGCACGCTCTTTCACTCTGCTCATGAGGGCTGAGAGATTCAAACTGTTCACGGGTAAGCGTGTTAGGGTTGATATTTCCATTTCCTCCGCTGGAACCGCCGCCTGATGCACCGGTGCCTTTGAGGATCTGGTCTTTATAGGGGTAATGTTCAACGAGAATGCTCAGCGCCTCATCAAATTCGGCAGCTTCGCCGGGTTTGATTGCGCTGAAGATTTTATTCCCCTGCCTGTCGAAAGCCGTGACAACGTCACCCTCGATTTTGAAGTTATTTCCAAAGCGTGCTTCAACTATGTCAGCGGGAATGCTGAGTTTTTCAGCAATGAATTTTGAACGGGCAAAACTGCCGCCAATTTTCTCAGCAGTAAGTTTGTGGCTAAGGTCATCACGTTCCTGGACGATGGGCGCATACTTTTCTTCCAGTGCACGTACGGCCTCTGCGCGAACCTTTTCAACCTCACCAGCATCCACCAGTGTTTTGTCTTCCAGATTCTTTACCGTATCCAGTGCAGCAAGGGCTGCGGCCGGGTCGGTAATACCTTCAAACGTTTTAAGTTGCGTCTCTGCCGCCTCCGCACGCTCGCGATGCGACTTTGCCTCACCGTTGAGACGTGCGATGGTGTGCAGCGTGCCGGGGGCATCAAACGCGACTTCTTTACCGTCATCGCGAACATACACAGGCATGCCTTCGTTCAGGACAACATGTCCATTCTCATCAAGTTTCAGTTTCATAAAGGTCATCCAACCAGGTAAGAGCCATCCGGCCCATGGCGCCGCGCTGCATCTGCAGCGGCCGGCAATAAAAAAGGCCCATGCATCTGCACGAGCCTGAAGAGAGAGTTATACCGGAACGGTTTTTGCCAATGAGCTTTGCAAAGGAGGCGGCATATCGCGGATACGAACCTGTTCTTCCGCCCAGCGGAGTTCGCTGTTGATGAGGCCCCGGCGCTGTATTTCGTTGAACAGCGTCTCGTCAGACAGCGCACGCGTTTTATACATGTCTACCAGGAAGTCAGCCGATGCTTCAGCCAGGGTGGTGGCACCAAAGTCACTGAAGATGGTGACGTGACCACCTTCAGATTCACCCATCCACTCCGCCATATACTGCAGCGCCAGTCGGGCCGCATCGGTAAGGTCACACACCATACGCTGAAGAGCACTGGTGCTCGCTTCATTATCTGTCAGTGTCTGCACCACGGTACGATGTCCGGGCTTAACCACCAGCAACTCGGCCCCCACCTGACGCATCTTTTCTTCAAGGTCGATGATGTCTGTGCGCCCGGCTTCGATGGCTTTACCGCTGTGTTCGACATAGCGCAGGTCTGCATCGTCTTCATCTGACATAATTGCCGAGGCAGCACCCAAAGATATAGGTCCATCGCCAAGCTTTTTGCCAAAGAGTACGGGGACGCGCGCCACATGAAGAATAGTCTGCTGGTCACTACGTGACTGCCAGTGCTCGACGTTGAGCCAGGCCAGCTCAGCAAGCGGCGGCCTGCCGTTCATAAAGCCACGCTTGTCGCCATAGACTGGGACAAAAGTAATCTTGTTAAGGCTCGTCGTGCCCTCGTCATGCAACTGCCACTCCAGTGCACCGGTTGTGGCGTTGGGTTTTTCACGATAGACACGCCAGCGGCCAGGATTCAGTACCCTGACCTGCTCAATGTCTTTCACGGCGAACTCATTCTGTGGGTCGCGCTCACTCACCTTTTCAACAAACCGCAGCAGGGTAAACGTCTCCTGCCCATTGACGCGTTTCGAGTCATAATCCAGCAGGCTGTTTGCGGTAACTTTGACAAAATAAGGTCGCAGCCCGCGCTTACGCTCTTCAGCCAGTGACAACGACTCATCGGCTGGTGGATGTTCAACCAGAATGCCACACAGACCATATGCCATGGCTTCTTCAAACGTGTCAGCCAGAAACGAGTGAAGGTTTGTGCCCTGCAGATCAACATCTACGAACATCTCACGTATGCGTGCGGGCACAACCTCTTCATTCCATGTCACCGGTCGGGAAAAAGGTTTGCCGCTTAACACCTCGACTGTTCGGGAAAACGCCGGGAATAACGTGGCGACCGAAAGTCTGTTCTGATAGAAGGCCTCCTCCTCGTTCGGCCATTTAGGCAGGTATGTTTTGCCTGCCTGCCGCATAGCAGCCGTACCACCCAGCAGTGCTGTAATCATTGGCCAGCATCCGGCCATCGACTCAATTTTCGGCGATCGCTTTCGGACGTCGTTGCTCATAGAGTTTCAGTTATGCAGTGAATGGTCGCACTGTCGTGCCTTTTGGCTGGAACAGTTCAGTGATGGCCCAGACCAGAGCATCCAGGCGGTCCGGCGATTTTTTTGCTGTTG
Source organism: Pantoea sp. B566 (assembly GCF_024793925.1). Classification (NCBI taxonomy): domain Bacteria; kingdom Pseudomonadati; phylum Pseudomonadota; class Gammaproteobacteria; order Enterobacterales; family Erwiniaceae; genus Pantoea; species Pantoea sp. B566. The sequence goes on along the minus strand of NZ_JANUQL010000002.1, from coordinate 291,983 downwards.
CGGGCACATACTCCAGCAATTCGTTCTCGAGCCGGTAAAGGTTTCCGCGATGCGCCACCCGCCCCTGTTCATACAGCGCTGAAATCGGCTCTGCACGGGCAAACTTGCCCTTACTGGCATGGACACGGATGATGCGCCCGCGAAATCCAGCATTACGCAGCGTGTCTTCTGCCATATCTCCGCCCTGGTTGGTTTCAATCACAATCGCTTCAGCCCGATGTTCTTCGTAAGCCCGCATTGCCCGTTTAGCCCAGCCATTAGGTGTGAACTTGCCGGAGTAATCAGCATTAGCAGAAAAAAGCCGGTCATTACCTCGCCCGTAACTGCTTGCGACAACAATACCGGTTTCATCACTGTCTTCATTGTTAGTCGCCTGCGGGTCAATGGCGACAACCGTGCGGGATGGCTCTAGTGCAATCTCAAGCGTCCGAGCGTCGGACACCAATGCCTCAGTCCAGAGCGCACCCTCAGCGTTAAACCGTCTCGGGCGCTGCATGTACTGCGCTTCAGCAGTGCGTCGGTGCGAAAACAAAGAGATTCGATGCGATTCGTTGTGCTTATAAGGCCACAGCCAGCCGTCAGGCAGACCATGTTCGATCGGAATCGCGTGCGAGTTTTCCGGATACAGAGATAAATACGGCTCGCTGTTATCAATCAATACCGGCAAGTTGAGATGATGCCAGTGCTCACCACTACCGCCGCGCAACAGGTAACCGCTCAGGTCTTGGTAGTGGATACGCTGCATGATGACCACGATAGGCGTGGTCTCGATGGCCAGTCGGGAACGGATGGTCTCGTTAAAGCGGGTATTAACCCCGTTCCGTACCGTCTCACTAAAGGCGTCGTCAGGTTTGACCGGGTCATCCAAAACCAGACAGTTGTGGACTAGAACCTTACCATTCGAAAGAATAAAATTATGATTGGACCTAACTGACAAGCAATAGGTTTTACTGATATGACCGACGCTGCGAACGAACAATGGGCTCCTGCCAATGGATATGAGAGGATTTACGAAGTCAGCACTTATGGTCGCGTCCGCAGTTTGGACAGGCTGATAGTTTCCTCCACCGGGCAGAAGTACATGCTTCCTGGAGTTATGCTTAAGCTTCAATTGGACAGAAGGGGATATTATTGGGTGGGTTTCTCCATTCAAAGCAGAATCAAACGCAAATACGTTCACCAACTTGTTCTTGACACCTTTGCACGTCAAAAAAAACCTGGAGAGGAAGGGCGTCACCTTAATGGCTGCCCGACCGATAACAGACTTAATAATCTTGCCTGGGGTACTAAGGCTGAGAACATGGCGGATGCAAAGGCTCATGGAACCTTTCCGGTTCTTGAGCGGCGTCCGGGAGCCAAGCTTACACGTGCTCAGGTACGCACAATCTTTATCAGCAACGAATCGTCCTCTGTCCTTGCTCGCCAAAACGGAGTTGGGATAGGTGTAATTAGGCAAATTAAGCTTCGAGAGACCTGGGCATCTGTCACTGAGGGACTCACTCCCGACAGATACGAACGTCGAGGAACTTGGTTGAGTTCGGTTTCTGATGGAGCTCTTTTCGATAACACCCTGCCGATGGTTGAAACGGCCAAATTGCTCGGAGTGACTGTCGTTCAATTGAAAAGTATGCGGCGAACACGCCGGAAGCAGATCGCTGCTGGTAAGTAAATCTGCGCGAACATAACCCCTGCTTGTATAGATGCGATGATCTGGCGTGCATTGGAAAACAGTACCATCGGATAAACCCACCTCAACTATGTCGTTAGCTGGATTTTCCCACCAGCCAACGATTGGTTGCAGCTCAACATTGCCAGTTTCAATGTTGCAAGACCACACGTTGAAATCAGATCGAGACTCAACAAGTTCTTCGATTCGACGGGGTCCGCGTTCTGTTTCTACAAGCGTTCCAGCAGGAAAGCAGCCCTGCCAGCCCGGTTCCATATGCCCGGCACGAAAGCCGGTAACCTGTCCTGCCGCCGACGAGGCATACACCCCGCCACCGTATTCGGTCCACCACATGGCTTTACTATCAGCATCATCGCGCAGCGCCATCGGCCACATGCCCTGAAAGGCGGCAGACTTCACAATGCTGCGCGTGGTCGATGAGTTCAGTAACGCCAGGTTGTGGGAATAGGACAGGTGCATGAAGCGGGCACGGCGGTTCAACGCCAGCCCGCGGCCCATCATATTGATGGTGGCCAGTTCCGTCTTGGTATAGCCGGGCGGAACGTTGATGACAAGTCGCCGAATATCGCCATCAATCACCCGGTCCAACGTCTGTTGAATCACCTTATGATGGGGCGCGACAATCATTCTGCTACCGGTGCGCTGCTTAAAGAAGTAACGTGTAAAATAAAGCCCGTCCTCTTCGCACTCTATACGGCGTGCAGCATTCTTATATTCAGCAGTCGTCATCCTCCAGCATTTCCCGGCGCGCCTGCCGGTATTCCTCGCGAGTAAGCAGTGCAACATCCACCGGGCCACCGTCTTTACCCGTCAGCGCTTGAGTAGACTGTTCCCGGAATGCCTGCACTGAAATGTGTTTGCCGAGCAGTTCGAGATTTCTGACTTTGTCAGGCCACTTAATCTTTTTCAGTATGCCGACCATCTCACGCTCTTCGCCCCGGCCTTCAAACATCTCAGCCAGATCGAAACCGCTCAGGTACCGACGCCATGACACGGGCCATTGTGAGACGGGCTTAATGCTCATGTCATCGGTCATGATGTCGAGCACGTCCATCTGGTCAATTTCAACCAAGCGATGCAGCACATAATCTGCCTTTATCTCTACCCTTTCGTTACGCGCTGATTTAAGGTTAATAATACGCTGTGAAATATCAGGTTTCGTCAGGTTTTCAGAGCCGGTACGGTTTGCAGTCTTTTCGCTGTACCCCGCCCGAATGGCCGCTTGCGTGGCGTTCAAATCGATGAGGTACTCGCGACAGAACATTTCTTGTTTGTCGGTGAGTGCCATATTTAGCCTTTGGGATTATTTCGCTATGAATCTTTTTATATTTCGTAAGCTGTTTGATACAGATTCTGTCAGAAACGCCTTTATTGCATCAACTGACAGTGCAGACGATATAGGCGTAGTGCTAAGATTACACTTGGTCACAGAAAGCTTTCTTGAAGCACTTATTTGCTCAGCAATTCGTAAAGAGGACCTATTTGACACGGAACCTGAAGAAGGGAAGGCATTTAAATTAAATTATTTTAAAAAGCTAGAGCTGGCAGCCAAGTTTGGCCTCCCCTTGCCTTCATTTAAGGCATTGGATAAGTTAAACCTTTTAAGGAACAACCTAGCCCATAAAATCCAAAATGATTTTATAGAAAATAGCGTCATTGAATCTTTATCTTCTCATGTAAAATCTATTGGTGGAGAGGATAAGGTCCCTTTAGCAGAGGAAGCCGCTGAGTTTTTTAATGAAGATGGCAGCAAAAGAGCTACATATCGTTTAGTGGACGCTGATACACCAAACCGCGTCAAACTAATGATATTGATATCCTCTCTTATACGACGCACCACTGGGGAAACCTTAGGTTTCTATCAGCTTCATACCCATCATCAGTTCACTATGAAATCTACTTTAGACACTGCTCAGTAATATACTGCTGCAGGCCCGCTATTTGCTTTCCGGCGACTTCGATTCGCTGTCTGAGGGTGAAATAATCCTGTTGAGCGGCGTCAGTAAGTCGGGCGCTGGCTGCATCACCCATGCCGGAGGTGCCGGTGGCGTATTGCTTCGTGCAGGTGGCGTTGAGCTGCAGCCGGCGCCTGCCAGTAGCGACATCATCATGCAGTTGGTCGATAGTCGCTTTAGCATCGGCTAATTCCTTCGTGTATTTCTCATCAAGTGCGGCCACATCTCGCTGGCGTGTCTGTAAGTCGGTGATCGTGTCTTTTGCCAGACTGAGATTCTTAGTCGCGGTGTCACGCTGCGCCTTGTAGCCAATGGCATTGCCGCGGTAGTAGAGTGCAAATGCTGTCGAGGTGGCTGTAGAGATGATAATCACCAGAGCCAACGTCAATAGCAACTTAGCCTTTAAGGTCATCGCCGCTCTCTGTAAGGCAAAGTGCACGCTCGGTTTCTCGGCGTTTCATCAGCCCTTTCCACTTCCTGCCGCCGGCAAAGACCCAACGGCGCAGTTCATTGCATGCACCAACCTTATCACCGGCGTTAAGTTTTTTCAGGAGAGAAGATTTGGAGAAAGCTTCAGGTCCGACATTGTAAGCAAAGCTGTAAAGTGCGGCCCGCTGGTACCTGCTCAAGGGAATTGTCACCAGGCTATCCACTTTTGCCTGTATTGGCTTCAGGTCAGCATACAGGAGACTGTCACACTCCCGGTCGGTATAGGTCTTGTTTCTGACAATATCTGCGCCGGTATGACCGTCACAGACAGTCAGTACACCTGCGACGTCGCGATACGGGACATAACGCCGCCCTTCTAAACCATCCTGACCACCAAGCAGCGTCAGTGCCAGAGTGAGTGCACCCGTTCCGGCTGCGCCCAGAAGCCTTTTGCGCAGGACCGGAGAAATGGTCATGCTTCAGTTGGTCTTATCCTGGCATTCGCATCGAATTGCCTGAATTTCAGCGAGCGTCGCTTTCCGTCTGTAATACCAGTTGATGATACAGGTCACAGTGGCAATGCTGATGCCCGTTAAAACGCCCACCGCACTCCACTCCTCCGGGCTGAAATAGGTCAGGACACCATGCAGAATCTCGCCCACAGATACACTATATGCGACACCAGTTGTCAGTTTGCTCATCAGGTTTTGCCACGCAGAGAGAGGAGGAATGGAGCGAAAGGATGGTCCGGACAAAGTTTCTGCGCGACAGACCAAATGAAAAAGCCCTGACAAAAATGTCAGGGCTCAGGAAGCGTTCTGAAGAGTCATTAACCCATCATTGGGTGTAATTTAACACAAAAAATGGAAAAGTAAATAGCAGCCTATATCATAGCTAGCGCTTATATCGCTCACGACTTAGTGATATTCAAAAGTTGCTTTTCAGCCCAGGCTTCTTCTCTGTGTAACTCTGTAATCAGGAAATTCAGCAACTGCTTGACGCTTTTGTTCCAGGTATCGAGCGAAATAGCCTTCGTTACCTGAGATACAGCCCTGAAAACAACAACAGACGCAACGCGTTCATAACCTCGCCCGGAGCACCGCTTGCAGGGCTGATAAACCGGCACACCCTGCGACTGACTTTTCATCCGGTTCATCGAAAGCCCACGTCCCTTACAATCCTTACAGGCAGCACGAATCGTCCCCTTTCCACCGCATTTACTGCAGAGTTTTCCATTCCTGACGCCGGTACTTTTGCAGCCATGACATGGCGACTCAGTGTCTGGACCCCGCGCGTAATCAAGAAATGCATAATGAGCGATAATCTCAATAACAGCTTCTCGTTTTTTCTCACTCAGGCTTACGAGCGACGGATAGCGGGATGACTCTCTGAGACCGGTGGCCTTGAGCAAACGGATTGCGCGCTGCCTGTCGTGACGACTGAGGTTCATCTTGGCGAAAAAGGCGCAATAGCCGAGGGGCGCACGTTTTAGCGTCATACCCAGCGCAGCCATAATATCGCTGCCATTCATTGCATTGGGTGAGAGGGAAGAATGAGTGATAAAGGGCGTAACGGTGCATGGACTATGGTACTTAACAACACTTTCAAGTTTCATGGGATGACTCTGTGCCGGTAAGGGATTCACCGGCACTATGAGTCGCTTCGCGTTCATTTTTCTGAATGTCAGCTGTTACGTCCTGACGAGTGAAAAATGAATTTCCGCACATATTTCTCTTTCGGCAACTGGCTTCGGCTTTTTCCAGTCACCCTACACCACAACTCGATGAGCGCTTCACCGGTATGATGCCGGGGGCTTGCGCCTTTTTTCCACCCGATAAGCGTGGAAGCAACTACATCCAGTTCTTCCGCGATGTCCTGCAAAGAATAACCGTGGCGGCTAATGTCTGTAAGAAGCCGGAACCAGTCGGTTTTATGAATGTTTATGACGGGCACTTTACTTCCCCTGATGACTAAAGCCTGAGTAAATCTTTAAGATTTCTGACGCCGAGTTTGTTGGCACAGTTTTTTCGATGCTGATAGAGCGTTTTCGTCTCGATGCCAAGGTTCATTGAGTGGGTTCTTGCATCAATGCCGTTGAGGAAGCCATCGATCACGGAGAGTTCGCGCTTTGAGATTTTACAACGTACAGGCTGAGTATGCTGTTTGCTTAGATGATGCTTTAAAACCACCTTAATGGACTCAACTGGCATGGAAGCATCCATAACATCTTCAATCTCACAGAGTCGATTCAGCAACCCTTTCTTGCGCTGATTGAGCAGATCAAGACTGTCAGTAAAAACCAAAACATTTCCTTCCGCCTGCCAGGTTAACGTCAGAAATTTACTCAGCCAGCGTGGAAAAAAATCCCCATACTCTAGGCACAAAATGGCAAGTTCATAACAACTTGGAAATCTTTCGGAAGGGTGATTAAGCCGAAATTGTCTAACCTCTTTTGAGTATTGAACAAGCAGGTTTTTTTGAACGCATTCTGTTTCGATAAGTCTGAACAATCCTTGGTGCAGGATATTAATACTGCCATTAATAACTACGCCGCGCTCGTGGCTTTTCATATATTTATTCCCTTTTTATGAATGCTATGACTGACCAAAACCACCCTAAAAACGGCATCCATTACTACTCAAAATGCTCAAGACATTCAATGTGATCCTTTAGCCCGCAAATTATAGAAAAACCAGAACCCAAAGCTTACCGATTGAATACATTAGAAAAAACAACCAGCAACCTCTTAGTTAAGATAAACTTTCAGAGTCTTTTTAGTCCTTCATCCTAATAAAAAAGCAAAAGCTAAACCATTCTCACGAAATAGAATATTCAATAAGATACATATTCATATCGATTAAGAGGTATAAAGTCATAACGCATTATTTAATTGAAGCAGGCCTGTTGATAGGTCATTAAGGGAATAATACCTTCAAATTCGTCAAGAGTATATAATGACATGTTACAAGCCTTTTCAGGCGAAATTAAGCCACATAAAATTTTTTACGTTAAATATTCAATTTTTTCCAACTATACAGAGGTACTTTTAATATTAGAAAATCATAAAATTTAATGACAGATGCTGTGGCGGGGTAAAAAAAAGGGGCCAGGGGGCCCCGCAATCAAAGTTGAATTTGCTAATGAAGAATGAAGGTTCGGGTGCCTTTCTTCTTTCAGTAGATTTATCGTCAACAAAGACCATAACTTTAGAGGGTAGCAACGAAACCGGAGGCGATACTGTAGTTGAAGAATGAGAGCGCTCTTACCTCAACTCCTGACTCTCACTCAGAGCTTAAATTGCCAAATGTCGCAAGTAATTACCTGCAGTATCTCTTTGGATTTTGATAGTCAGCACGGGAATTTAATTAAAGTCATAACAGAAATTAGGCCACTGCAATTTTGTCTGTTCCTTCCAAGCAACAGCTATCAGTGAAGACCTTTGTTTCAACTATGCCCGCGTAGCCTCCAGCTCAACCACTGGTCCAGTTCGGGTTCGGCAAGAGGTCGTGAATAAAAGAAGCCCTGTGCGTGATCGCATCCATACTTCATTAAAGTCTCAACAGTTTCCGCATTTTCCACCCCTTCAGCCAGCACTTCATAGTTCAATTCCTTAAGCATGCTGATGATGCTGCGAGCAATAATGCGCGATGCTGTATCTGATGAGAGTCCGCTAATTAGTGAACGGTCGAGTTTGATAACATCTAACGGAATACGCCGTAGGTAGTTAATATTGCTGTGACCAGCACCAAAATCATCAAGCGAAATGCTGAAACCTTTTAATCTGAGCGCTTCAAGTGTCTTTATCGCAGCAGCGTTTTCGATGATTTGCTCGGTTTCCAGGCATTCAATCCCCAGCAATGAAGCTGGAAGCACTGCCCTGGTCATTTTCTGTGCCAGCATGTTGGCAAATTCCGGACGAGCGAGATCCTGACCGCTGACGTTCAGCGAGACAGGCAACTGGACAAAGTTATTGCGAAGCCGCACAAGGCGTGCAATCACCCGATCTACCACCCAGTCAGTAAGGTCACTGAGTAACTGCGTCTGCTCAGCAAGAGGAATAAAAGCAGCCGGTAAAAGCTCGCCGAACGTCGGATGACGCCAACGTATAAGCGCCTCAAGCACAACAGGAATGCCGCTCTGGAGAGAAATTTTAGGTTGGTAAACCAGATAAAGACCAGTGTTATTGCTCAAAGACAAGGCCAGATCGTTAAGCAGGTTAAAATCGCGTGTGCGACGAACGTCTGATGCTTCACTGAAACGCTCCCAGGCAATCTTATTTCCAACGGCTTCATGAAGCGCGCTTACAGAACGGCGAAGCACCTCTTGTGAGGGCAGCTCGTCTGCAAAGAAGTCAACTTCACCAGCGCGAGTGGTCAGAGCGACACTAAGACCATCACCCATATCAGCATGAATGCCCTGAAGCCTGTCCACCACCCATGATGAATTGATTTTGCTGTCAGCACGTGTAAGAAGAGCAAACCTTCCTGTGACCACAGTATAAATCGTATCGTTTGGTGCTGGCCTCAGGCGAAGCGGCATGAGCGTAGCTACGTCTTTAAGCAGGTTTTCCACCGGCTCTATTCCCATTGAACGCGCCAGCTCGTAAGCATGTGAAACATCGATACAGTCAATCAGTATCAGCCGCCTTGGCGTTTTATCACCTGCTGCTTTCAGGTACTGAAGGTCACGCATGAGGCGCTGGCGGTTTGGCAGAGATGTCACGGGATCGATAAAGCTTGTAGAGTGCCATGCCTCTAAGAAAGACATAATCAGTGCAGCTAAAAGTTTAAGTGTGGCAACTTTATCATTACCAAAATCATGAGGGGTTTTATCGGTTACACAGAGCGTGCCCAGAATGACGCCTTCGCTATTCTTTAACGGCGTGCCGGCATAGAAACGGATATATGGCGCGCCGGTTATCAATGGATGGGTTCGGAACCGTTCATCATGCAGAGTATCTGGAACCACCATTATTTTATCATTATCTACAACATGCCTACACAGGGAGTCAGCGCGCGATGATTCCTTGAGATCGAAATTTCGTGCTGCTCTGACGTACTGTCTCTCATCATCCAGCACGGAAATAAAACTACCCGATATACCGAGAGCCTGACTGGCAAGTCGCACGAACTTTTGCAGTACATCATCCCGGCTTTCGTCAGGCCTGCGCAATGTTTCGATGGCTCGAAAGCGGCGTTCTTCATCACCAGTAAGATTGGTCAGCACGTGTCTCAGTCCTCCGCGTCACCCTTGGTTCGGCGCGAAAAAAATCAAAATGAAAGCTATTAATACAGCTTCCCGCAACAATATGATTTATAAAATACATAGAGCTTTTAGTGGTATTTTTATATATCAGTCTTTTTTTTCGAGTGTAGTGAAACCCATAGATATAGTTAGACAGCAAACCATTTAGGGGAAAACTATTAGTTTATCTTTTTATTATTTTTATTGATTTCCATTAAGTAATGTGCGGCCTAAATTATGCACCCACACATTATAATAGTTGATGGCTTTTCCAGCTTTTAAAATTGTAAGTAAATTCTCATGCACGACACGCCCATCTTTTAGATGCATCAAAAGCCTATCTCGGATTTCCCAAAGTATTTACCCTCAAGATTAAACCCTCAAAATTTTCCGGAAAAGTCTGTTTTGTATGTTTTGCTGGACCTGAGACTATACTCTATAAAAAACAACATAAGCTACCGCCAAGAAGCGGCAGCATAGTCCGAGTCGTCGGACCCTTTAAAACCAGGTAATGAGGAGTATGCTATGTTAGGAGACAACGAAAAAGTGACGAATGTTGTCACTGGTGAAGCCCTTTTATCGTTGATCAAAGAAAACGCAGTTGTCAGTAACGAATCTCTTGCATCACGTCTGCAGTTTTTTCTGAGAACTGAGAAAGATGCTCAAAAACGTAGGGCAATACTCAATGCACTTCAGGCGATAAGCGTCTTGTCCGAGCATCCTGAGTCATGTGCCAATCTCAAAAAATCTGTTGCGCACATTTTCCCCCCTTCCGGGTCGATACACTGATACCAAAACTACCAAACCGTCTTGTATGACGGTTTGGTAGGAACATGACCATATTTACTTAGGGGCATTCACCTTATTTCGCAATTGGTAGGTCAGTGATTCGGGTCGTGTAGGCTGGCGAAAGCATGTCGCGTTTCATCGCCCAACACTTTTCAATCCCCTGACCCGCAAAAAATAAGCTAGCTTTACCGCTCTGATTGAGTCCATCGATGACTCGCATCAGTGTCTCACTGTTGGCATGGGGCCGATACTCATCAAACAGATTGAGCTGAACAATCCCCTGGCTGTAAAAATCGCTCAGCATGACGCCTGCTTTCATATAGCGGTGTCCGTCCATCCAAACCTGGTCGAGCGCCTCTACTGCCATACGGATGATGTCACGCGTATCATTAGAGGGGGCAAGCAGCTTACCTGTCGCCTGATTCCCGTAAAAGACCTCACCCTCTGCATGTGGACTGGTTCGGACAAAAACAGCTATCTGTTTACAATACTGTCTTTCTTTTCTCAGCTTTTCGGCCGCGCGTTCAGAAAATGAACATACGGCCTGCCGCATATCCATATATTGAGTAATTCTCGAGCCGAAAGAACGTGAGCATACAATCTGCTGTTTAGTAGGGGCAAATTCTTCCAGCTCCAGACAAGACTCCCCACGCAGCTCTCTGACGGTACGCTCAAGCACAACATTGAAATGCTTACGGATGATGTAGGTGCTTTGCTCCGCGAGATCTCTGGCTGTGGTAATACCCATGGCGTTGAGTTTTTTGCTGATACGCCGACCTACACCCCAAACGTCCTCAACTGGCACAAGCGCCAGCAATTTTTTCTGCCGTTCGATATTAGAGAGGTCAAGCACTCCTCCAGTTTTAGCCCATTTTTTAGCAGCATGGTTAGCTAATTTGGCCAGCGTTTTGGTCTGCGCAATACCCACGCCGACTGTCAGGTGTGTTTCCATTTTAACTCTGGCGCGCACCTTCCTACCCAACTCCTCAAGTGACGTCAGCCTCTCTATACCATCCAGGCACATGAAGGCCTCATCAATCGAATAAATCTCTACAGCCGGAGCCATATCTTCAAGCGTTGTCATTACGCGGTTACTCATATCAGCATACAGCGCATAGTTGGAGCTGAAGACATGAACGTTTTGCCGTCTGAATTCATCCTTAAGCTTGAAATAAGGCGCCCCCATTGGTATCTGTAACGCCTTTGCCTCCGCTGAGCGGGCAATGACACAGCCATCGTTATTACTTAGTACCACGACGGGTTTTCCACGGATGTCTGGCCTGAAAATCGTTTCGCAACTCGCATAAAACGAATTTACGTCAACCAAGGCAAACATCAGATGCCACCGTTTGGATTGAAAACCTGAAATATCCTTTCCTCACCTTATGCAGGAGAGATATCACGAAAGGTTGTCGTATGGGTTTCGATCCATTCGTTAGCCGCCCGAAGCGTGTACTGCCAGTTAAGCCGTTCGAGCTCACGTACGAAATCGAGCGTGCTGAGTGTGTAGCGACCTTTAACGTCACGTTTCATTGCCTGCCTAAAGGCGATCATAATTTCGTAGTCACGGGGCATTTCAATGCCCTCCAATAATTACTGTATATAATTACAGTAAAATCAAACTTAGTAAATGATCAAGCCGCCTCGGTTAGGAGTTTTGTAAAGCTGTTGGCTGGAAAGGGGTTTTTGTGCGGGAATAAAATGCTTGGTGCAACTTTAACCAAAACTTACCCCCTGCCACAGAAGTAGTTCTGAATCATAAATGTATGTCCTGCCCTGATTCAAACAGCAAGGTTGCGCCCCATTCATAAAAATCTGCGAGTGTGTTGTTCCGGCCAATTTCAGGTCAATCTAAAACCTATCCACTGAAGAAAATGGTGGTGTCTAGGGCAAAAAGAGTCCCCAGACAAAATTTTTATGAAACTCTTCAAGACATACCATGTGACTGAAATGTGCATGTTCTAAAGAGAAAACCACTTTATGAATCTAATAATGATATTGTCATCAACCAAAAAATGGCAATATTTAACACCCCTGCAACACGCCATTTAATTATATTAAAATCAGCAATTTACGATGATTTTCATTTTTGTTATTAGCTATAGTTTTTTATTATTTCATTCGCAAACATGATTCAATCAAATTCAGCTTAAGAGGCCCTCCCAATTTTGGTGGGACCGATTCAACGTTAAGCGGCTAAATTCTCAAAAGGAGATAAACATGCCAACATGTATAACTGAATTGACAATTCTTAATGAAGGAGAACTGGTCATAAGCCTTGAAGATGGAAGAACATATTACGGTGCGCCACTAGCTGGCTCAATGGGCTACGCCATGCCCACCTTATTCAAAAAAGAGGTAAAACTCAGCCTTAAAAGCAGTTTGGATTTGAAGGATTTATATAGAGCTTATTATGCTCGCATGATATATAAAACCCGAAAAGACAGGCCAGTAGATAATTTAATTATTAGTCTTTATACCGTTCCGTGTTTGAGTGATTCCTCGTTGTTAGCTGAGATACGAATGAATATTAAAGAAACTGAACACAGTGTAACTGCCAGGACAGCAGGACTGTGGGCCCCGTTAGACGAAATAGGGGACAATGATCTCTGATTGAGAGAAAATAAAACTTGAATATAAAAGTGCGTAATATACCCGGCCTTTATCGGCAAACCGTTGAAACAAATTTGCTTATATAAAGACAGAGTATAACGCACTTTTCATGTCGCTGTAATGGTTGAGCAATGCAAAAGCATGCTTTTAACATACAATTCATACATTTACTTTTTGGAGTAGTAATGGAAGGAGATAAAACACATACAGTAAAAATGTGGTTCGTTGCTGGCTGGGATTTAGAAAATAAAAAATTATTTCAGATAGATGAAGAAGATACCTCACTTAATAAATAATGATGTTAAAATTGAAAAAAATTTATGCCTTGTTAAGGAATATAAGAAACTAAAAAATCTCAACCTGTTACCTGAAGGGGCATATCATTTTTCTTACCAAGAATTAAGAAACTGTTGAGCTTAACTGACTATCTGCATCTTGTATCAACAACTCCGTATGTTTATTCCCTTGTCGCACCTTCTTAAGGCGGTTAGCCCGCTACTCGCTATGGCGAAGGCTCTGCGGTTAGAAAGTAATTCCTCAGCCAACAGGTGCATCCGCAACGCCAGTAAAGACCATGAGTAACGTAAAAAAGCGGATTAATTTAGCCCTGATCACATACTACCGCTTCGCTTTCATGAGAAAATCCTTTTGGAGAAGGTAGAGTAAAATGCCTTTGGCATTACATCTAGCCTGTTAGCGCAATTGTGTGCTTGTATGCCAGACTCATACGTGGAGTGATTATGGTTCTAAATACCCCCTTCCCAGTGAGTAATGCTTGGCAGACTTTGGTCAAAAATTTGAACCTTCGGCCTGAAAATATTTTGCGTCGCGCGGCACTTCCAGAAGATTTTTTTAGTAAAAGGCTGGCGCTTTCTCCTGAGGACTGTTTCCGCTTATGGCGCGCGATGGAAACTGAGTCTGGTGATGCTATGTTTCCCTTGCGAGTCATTGAAACCTTAACAGCTAAATCGTTCAACTCCGCTTTAGTCGCAGCACTGTGTAGCGGCAGCTTCATGCAAACAATCAAGCGGATTGCTGTATATATACAACTTGCATGCCCCATCGAGCTTGAGATTGATGTAAATGAAGCAGGCGAACTCAAAATTACGCCTCGGTGGATGATGGTTAAGATGGATGTGCCAACATCACTTCAGGTCGCTGGAATTGGTTTTCTTCTGCGACTTGCCCGAATCGCTATGCGTGAACCCGTTAAACCACGTCAGGTAATTCTTCCCGCCGTTCCTACCGGTGCTCATATAAGAGGCTATGGACAATTTTTCGGCATTGCTGTCAGTCAGGGTACGGTCCCCTCAATAACCTTTTCAGCCCTAGATGCTTCTCGACAATTCATTACTGCCGGTTAGCCATATCACAAGCAAAATATCCTGACCTCGGGCGAAGCCTGAAAAAAACTGGGCCTATCGATGGCACAACCATCAGTGATGGTGTCGAGGTGGGCCCAGAGGTGAACGCTCTCTTCGACAGGGCCTTGCCGCGATATGCGAATAATCTGGTGTGCCTCCGGTATCTTTTTCAGTCGACTCAGAAGCCTTAGTAAAGGTAATCAAACGAAAATCCAGTAAAGGCTAATGCTGATGTGTTCAGAACTTTATCCCATGAAATGATGATTATTTAGCTTAAGTACTTTGTTTAACGTTGCTAAAAATTAATTGCATAAAGAAGTAATTCAACCTCGCGGTATAAAGTTAATGAGTGAATTACCGATATAATGATTAAGGTGCGTTACAAATGTATCTTTTGTAATTGTCACTATAACGAATTAATTCACCAGGAATTAAAAATGAATAAGATTCTTAACAATATAAGTCTTACCGCCAAATTTGCCATTCTGGGCCTGTTTTCCCTTGTTCTGTTCTCAGTTCCTACCATGCTTTTTGTGTCCGAAGGTAATAAATACATTCAGGATAAGCAACGAGAGGTAACAGGTGTACCCGTAGAAAATAAGATTTTAGCCCTGCTCAATTTGATACAGCGCCATCGTGCAGAAACCGCCCTTGCCATTGCAACCAAAAATCCCGCAACACCGTCCCGCGTTCAGGTCAGAGATGAAATTGAAAACATCACTGATGTTATTACCAAAGATATGGCCAAGACAGAAGGCAGCGCTGCCATAATCAGCAAAATCAATGATGTGCGCACACAGTGGAGCCAGCTACAGCAGAGAATCGATTCTTCACAACTGACTCTGACAGCCAGCCTTGATGCGCATGCCCTCCTCATCCGCAACCTTTTGAACGCGAACCGTGATGTGCTGGATTTTTACGGCCTTTCACTTGATTCAGATATCAACACGTACCGTTTAATTACGAGTAATTTTTCATCATTGCCTGAGCTGACCGAAAGCCTTGGGAAAATACGTGCATTCGGCACGTCACTTCTTGCCCGAAATGAAACCATAAGTGAAGCAGACTCTGTCCGTATGGAGTCTTTAATCAGTAATGGTTCGTATAACCTGAATTTATTTGCTCAGGATTCTGAAAAACTATTTTTATCTGATAACACACTTAAGCAAAAATTTAGCGCAAATGCAGATGCAGCCGTTGAGGAGGCAAAAAGTGCTCTCAAAACCGCTGAAGCGATTTTCATTAACCGGAGCATGACGAATCAGAACCCGAAGGACTATGCAGCGCTCTTTACGCACGCTATTAACAAATTCAGCGACTACGCCATTGCCGGAGGTAATGAACTGAATGAAATGCTGAATGGGCAGATTAAGGAACACCGGTATGCACAATATGCTCTACTGACCGTTCTTGTTTTTATCGTTTTGTTAGCAGTAATTTTCGCTCTGATTATCATTCGCTCCGTTACCAAGCCTATCAGTGCAGCCTCAAAGCTTGCGCTTGAAGTCGCAGGTGGTGACCTTACGTCAACATTTACGGTGAAAGGACGTAATGAAACTGCCGGACTGCTCAAGGCATTACTGCAAATGAGTCAGCGACTTACACTTACGGTTGAAAACATCAAAAGCAACGCTGTCACTATTGCTACGTCATCTGAAGAAATTGCTCGCGGAAATGGTGATCTGTCGGCACGAACGGAAGAGCAGGCAGCCTCTCTGGCTGAAACCGCGGCCAGTATGGAGCAGTTATCGTCAATCATCGGCAATAATGCGGATAACACCCGTCATGCTGCTGAAATGGCCAATTCCGCTACCAGTGCGGCCTTAAGAGGCGGTGAGGCGATGGAGTCAGTGCTGAATTCAATGGAAAAGATAAGCAACAGTGCGGGGCAGATTAAAGAGATCATCTCCGTTATTGACGGGATAGCGTTTCAGACGAATATTCTTGCTTTAAACGCAGCCGTTGAAGCTGCCCGGGCAGGTGAGCACGGCAAGGGCTTTGCTGTTGTTGCATCTGAAGTCAGAGCACTGGCACAGCGATCGGCTGGAGCGGCGAAGGAGATTAAAGGACTGATTGAGCAGTCAGTTGAGCATGCCGAACAGGGAATTTCGATGGCCCGGGATGCCGGTGAAAAAGTTAAGCAAAGCGTGGAAGCTATTGAGCAGACATCGCAACTAGTCAGAGAGATTTCATCTTCTTCTGAAGAACAGAGTGCGGGCATATCTCAGATAAATATTGCTGTGACACAGATGGATCAGGTTACGCAGCAGAATGCCGTACTGGTTGAAGAGTCTGCATCATCTGCTGATGAACTTGCAAACAGGGCAGCAAGCCTGAGAGATGCTGTCAGCGTTTTCCGTACAAACGCTGTATAAGTGGTTAAAATATTTTAGTTGTGTGCCATTTAACGCGGCAACACTTTTACAAAACTGCGTCTGTATTTGCACTTGATAAGCCATCTTCAGGGATGGCTTATCTCATTTAAAGCCATGATAAAGTTATACTGTTGCAATTAAAGGCCCGGCGGACTAATCAAACGCCTGTTCAAATATTTGGCATTAATCACCCAATTACCCTATGAGCTTCGCTCATAACATCCGAAGTGCGGCCTTAAACGGGTTCCTCTTTAAAGTTGTTTCTGTTGCAGCTGGCCTTCATACTTCCTCTCGTGCCGGACGGCGCGTTACACCTTCCCTTTGGGGCGCTGTTCTGCACCCGCGCCGTCCGGCCGTCCAGTCAGGTTCTCACTGCGCAATTTAATCAGGTCGGTTTTTTCAAACAGTTTCTTCTTAATCAAATTGATTGTCATAACCCGGGCAGTTCCTCAGCTAAATAGATTCATCGCCTGAGTGTGAGCGCCCACGGAGCTTCAAGCGTGGCGGCATGCTACTCAATATCCAACCATGGACAGCTAAACCGTATCTGTTAGAAGGTATGACAGGGTTTGATTCATCATCAATTTGTACGCTCCTTTAAAGCGAACAACTCAGTTGCATAACCCGAAACGTAAGGATTTACCTATGTCATATACCGACGACGAGATTGAGAAACTGCAGGATTATAGTACGCTGCTCCGCAGTGCCGTTCTGGACAGCAATGAAATGCTAGGTTTAGGCATTGAAGTGCTCACGCTGGTCAAAAACGATATTGACAACGGTGCAGCTAAAAACATGGAAATCCAGACGCAATATCAAGTCAGACAAACGCTGATGTACATGAAAGAGCATAAAAAACAAAACGATCAGTTCCGCGAGGACGGAGACCCGCCGCCACGCAACTTCCAACAGATCGAGCATCCCGTTTAACTTAAAGGCCGCCTACGGGCGGTTTTGTGACATTATGCAGCGCTATAGACTTGCTCATGGCGGACAGTCTTCACCCATTATTGTGATGAGAATAATCTTTTAAGGCGCTTTTCCTCCAGCTCCTTTCAGGAGCATTTACTCTGGAGAAATTACGCCTTTGATCCCTGTTGTTATGTCTGACAAATGATAAATAACGTTAGGTTTAGCGATAGGCTCGTTTAAGTGTTCAGATTTTCACTCAGCGCGATGAAATAGTGACGGCGATTCTCATCACTTCTGATAATAATGCGGACTCATCACCGCCAATATTCCTGTACTTTCAGCATGCCCGAGAATTTCCTGTTTGGAATCTGTCATTGCCCAAGTAATACGCGATTCGAAAACTCTTTCCTGAGCTCAATGCTGTAAGCACTGTTATAAAAGCTGACCCTCTCTTGAGCTTTTTCGAATTCGTTACTGACCTTTTTATTCACAGGGACGGAACCGAATACATTTTTAAGTTCACTTTGCGTCTTTTCACTGACTAACCAGTTTATGAAAAGTGCGGCGGCGGCAGGGTGCGCTGAGTTTTTTGCCATAACGACAATATTAGCACCGGCGGGCATGCCAAAATCAGGTATGTAAAACTTGATACGTGACGTCACTGCTCCTGTTTTTTGAAGGGTTAACAAATGATCCTCCCAGGCCGGAGCAAGAGCAAGCTCTCCGTCATTAATGCGGGTCAGGCTATCAGCCTGGGATTTTGTAAGTGTTATCTTATCTTTATTATTAATGAACCATTGCCATCCTTTCTTCCATTGCTGCAAAATGACAGGGACTTTTTTATCTGCAAGATTATATTTACCCTCTCCTTTTAGCGTAAGAACTCTTTGTATAAAAGCTTCACCGGCTCCGCCATTTTGAGGATCATTGTATCCAAAAAGTTTTGGGTTGCTGTCGATGAAAACCTGAAGCTCGTCCAGCGTTTGCGGAAGTGTGTTATTTTTCATTTGCATTGGATCATATGCAAACCCCGTCTGATTACCCCAAAATGCAAGGCCATATCCCTGAAAATCCGTGCCATGCAGCTTGCTGAATCCATTTTGAAACTCAGGCAACCATGCTACAGGTGAAACAGTATGGGAATTAAGGACAACTGGCATCTGGTTTATCGTAAAACCCACAACATCAAGTTTACCGCTTTCTTTATTTTTTTCTGCTAGGAGTTTGTTTAGGTTTCCGTCAATAGTTGACTCGGGAATAACCACCCTGACGCCATACTCGTCTTCAAATCTTTTTACGAAGCTTCGCCACTGCGGTTTCAGAAACCATACATTAAAGTTCACAGTTCCTTCTTTTTTTGCCATCGCAGCTACATCGGCCCATTTCATTTCAGACACATCCGTTGCTGCTGCAGCGGATAAAGAGAAAGAAGCCAGCATTACAACAGCAGTTTTATACTGTAAAAATTTCATATAAACCTCTTGATGTTAATGTTTTCCTGTTGACTCAGCAGCATAGTTACCCTTGAGTACTCTCTCGATAACGATCATAAGTAATACGTTAGGGATAATCAGGATCATGGAGACGACTGCGGCATCCGGTCTTACAAAGGTATAACCCAGGAAGGAATACAATATTGTTGGGACAGTGATGAAATCCGGTGAACCCAGTACGTAAGAAACAGAGAACTCCTCAAGGCTTCTGACGAAACAGAGTATCAACGCAGCCAGAAATGCAGCTTTCATAAAAGGAAAATAAGCATTCCTCAGCGTTGCCCACCGGTTTGAGCCCAGATCGCGACTTGCATCAATAATTTCCTGAGGTACGGCGCGGAAGCCGGCGGAAAGTATTCTTATGGCATAGGGCAGTGCGAGAACAGTGTGTCCTGTCACGATACTAAAAAAGGGATTGTCGAAGTTGAGTTGCAAAATCATGGCACTAAAAAATATGCCGATGAGCATGCCTGGCATGACAAGTGGGATCAACGTCAGTACTTCAGCGATGGCTTTACCTCTGAACGGTATGCGGCCGAAAGCATAAGCCGTGGGGAGTGCCAACAGCACAGTCAGTGGTGCCACTGTTAAGGCCAGCGAGTAGCTGTTAAACAGAGCATCAGGAAGTGAGGCCGTCTGCCAAAGCGTTACCCATCTGGCAAAAGAGAGGCTATGCGGAAAAATGTCAGGAAAACTCCAGGGATGAGCCGGATCAACCATCGACCAGAGTACCGCCATGCTCAATGGCAGGCCAAGCCATACGACATTCATGATAATAAAAAAGACGACAGAAATTCTGACGACGACACCTGCTTTTTTTTGACTGTTATTGTTCACTTCAGCTCCCCTTTGCGTGTCATAAAAGGTGCCATCAGTAACTTAAGTAATATGCTGAACAACAGTGATGTTGCCATGATAATCACTGCAACCACGGCAGCGTTATTCCACTCCCCGTACTCCATTGCAGTTGACTGCATCAGTCGCGCGAGTGAATAGACATTATGAGGGCCGGCGACTGAATAAAAAGCAAAGTCACCGATGGCGTCGATGAAAACAATTATAAGGGCAACCTGTACAGCAGGAAGGGTGAGCGGCAACACAATACTGATAAATCGCTTCCACTTATTTGCGCCTAAGTTTGCAGAGGCGTACAAAAAATCATGTTTTACAGAATTCACTGCCCCACTAATCAGAATCAGAGCAAAGGGCATATTTTTCCATACCTGCAGAATAATAACCCCCGTTCCAAAGCTGTCATTTTGCATTCGCAGTGGCGTGCTGATAATGTGTGCAGCCAGCAGTAACTCATTGATTACACCATGAAAGGAAATAATATTTATAAACAAAAAGGCTGCAACAAGACCCGGAATAAACATGGGTATACGCAACGTAGCTATAATACCCTCTTTCATTGGCAGAGGTTTCCTCAGCCATAAAGCCAGCGGGTATGAAAGCAGTACTGCCCCCAATGCGCCGATTAGAGAAACCTTCACTGAATAGATAAACGAGCTGATTAATACAGAGTTGCGAATCATCTCAGACCAGTATTTCAGGGTAAAATGACTTTCACCCATAAGGTTAAAATAGCCAATACTCTGCGCAACCAAAACATAAAACGTTGAGCCCATGAGTAAAAGAATGGTACCAAGTCCACTGGTCATAAGTAACCAGGCCAGTAATGTCTGACGCATATCATTTTTCATGTCACCGGTTCCAAAAACACAATGGCATTTTCAGGCAAGTAGAAACATGCATGGGTGCCGGTTTCAATGGAGGGTTTTTTTAAGAGTTGAAGCCTTACGCTGGTTCCGTCACTTGTACGCCCCGAAGCCTCGGTATGGCTCCCCATAAAAGCCAGACTCTCAACGGTAATGGTAAAATAATTAGCGCCTGTTTTGTGTTCCGGCATGTAAATGACATCTTCTGGCCGCCAGCATATCCAGCAATGGTTGTTTTCAGGCTTTCTGGAAGAACTGACATAGAAATTACCCACAGAAGTAGACACCCGGTAAAAGCCCGGTTGTTCAGCCTCGGTCACGGTGGCCTTAATGATATTGGCCGCACCAACAAAATCTGCGATAAAGCGGTTTGCCGGCTGATAGTATATCTCTTCTGGCGTGCCTGCCTGCGCGATTTCCCCTGCATTCAGCACCACAATTTTGTCCGACATGGACAGCGCTTCACTCTGGTCATGCGTCACATAAACGGAAGTAAGATTGTGATGTTTCTGGAGCTGTTTAATTTCATACCTCACACTTTCACGCAACCTCGCATCCAGATTTGAAAGCGGTTCATCAAAAAGCATGACATGAGGATTAGTTACCATGGCTCTTGCAATGGCGACTCGCTGTTGCTGCCCTCCTGAAAGCTGGGAAGGCATTTTGAGTTTCTGTGATTCAAGACCCACCTGTTTCAGCGCGGCATTGACTCTCGAGCCAAGCTCTTCGAAAGATGTTTTTTTCTGCTTTAAACCATAAGCAATGTTATGAACAACATTCAGATGAGGAAATAATGCATACGACTGAAAACACATTGCAGTGCTTCGTCTCTCCGGAGGAAGCGTATTAATTGACTCTCCATTCAGGATGATCTCTCCACTGTCGGGCGTGACGAATCCCGCAATCATCTTCAGAAGGGTTGTTTTACCGCAACCGCTGGGCCCTAGCAGGGTGACGAACTCCCCTTCTTCGACATCGAATGAAATCTCCTTTGCCGCATAGTACTCATCGAAACGCTTGGTGATCTTATCAAGTCTCAGTTTTGCCATCTTACTGTACCTTCGAAAGTGTTCATTAAGTTTAATAACTAAATATTTAAATTTTGTGACAGACAGCATAAGAGCATAAAATGAGACTAAATAATTCATAAGTTATTGTTTATTCTGATTAAAAACATATAGACTTTTTTTATGTTTTCTTTATTAAGTTTAGATGATATACATAAAAAAGAAATTGCTACTTTTCGGTTAAGGAACAGATCGTGTTCAACTTCCATCAAAGCAGTGACGGCATCGTGCTGGCCAACGGTCATCGCGGATATTCCAGTCAGTATCCGGAAAATACGCTGCTCGCATTTGAAGGGGCACGTCTGGCCGGAATGTCAAGCGTTGAGCTCGATGTGCACATGACCCGGGATGAGAAAATGGTGGTATTGCATGATTACCACATTGGAAGAGTATCGGATGGCTCTGGCTATGTCGAAAGCATGGCTCTTGACGAACTTAAGGCTTTTAACTTTGGTGCCCATTCGCTTCCTGAAGGGATGGTCAATATTGCCATACCGGTTCTCGATGAAATCTTCGACTGGGCGATCAGACACAATACCGGGCTGATAGTTGAGACAAAACAGCGCAGTCGCCTTGACCGTTTTGTTGAGAAATTCTCTGAACTGGTTAATACAAAACCGGGCATAGTAGACAGGATGCAGTTACTCGGATTTAACCATGTTCTGCTTAACCGGGTTAAAGAAAGGGTTCCGGGCCTGATGTTACAGACTGTATCGCTTGAGCGTTATAACTGTCAGCTCGACGCCATTCTCAGTTCGAATGCAGACTGCGTCTGTGTTGAATATGATCATGCCCATATTGATGATCTGAGGGCCTATAAGCAGGCCGGACTGGGTGTGCGGCTCTATCTTCCTCCGGGCAAGTTCGGTCTTAATACAATGGACTACTTTAGTTATAAATTCGGACATGATGTTCGCAGCGAGATACTTTTCTGGATGAAAGAAGGCTTAATTGACATGCTGAGCCACGATGATGTTCTTTATGCAAAAAGACTCATCGAAGAAGCCGGTTTAAAATGCGCCTAGAGAAGTCCAATGCGTGTATGTAAGGATTAACATGAATTTAGATATTGCCCCGATAGAACTGAGCGCCACACAACGTAACCTGATAGACCTAATCAGAAACCACGGAACCGTCACTCGTGCCGAGCTCAGCCGCCTGTCAGGCCTCACACCGGGAGCCATAACACAGCAGTGTCGGGAGCTGATTTTCTCTGGACTGATTATCGAAGGAGAACCTGTTCATGATGGGAAGCGCGGACAACCCTCTCTACCGCTGCGTCTTAATCCATGGGGAGCCTGCTCAATTGGTGTTGCATTCAGCCCAGGGTTTATTGACATTGCCATCATTGATCTAAGCGGAAAACCACTCATACAAGTGTACGAAAAGCATCCTGAAAATCAGGAGATTTCACTTACGGTTAATCAGGTCGTGCGTATGGTTGCCGATACGCTCAGAAAAAAACGATTAAAAAACTCAAGAATACTGGGCATCGGATACGCCGTTCCAGGTTTTCTTAAGAAAGACGGGCGCAAAAGACAGACGGTAGCATGGCTTGATACCTGGAGGGAGGTTGACCTTCAGGCGGTTTTTTCCGCTGCGTTACCCTACCCAACCTGGGTGGAAAACATCGTAAATGCTTCTGTCATTGCCGAATATTACTCCGGTAATCACAGCAATATTTCTGACCTGGTCCTTATTGACCTCGGATACGGAATTGCAGCAGGCATTATTGCTGACAATAAACTGCTCAGCGGGGGATTTTCGAATGCAGGAGAACTTGGAATGAGTTTCCCCCTCGAGATGCCGAGGCCTTCTTATAAAGACTTACTTATCACTCTTGAGAAGGCCGGACTGAATACCGAGGAACTGGATGGCCTCTCTGACAGCGGGAATAAGGTTATTGAATGCTGGATGGCGCGGGTCAGTGAACAACTGGAACCCCTTATATTCAGCTGCATCCAGTGGCTTGATCCTGAAGTTATTACACTGGGCGGCGCCATGCCCAAACAAATCGTCGGCCGCCTGGTAAAGGAGCTCAGGCAGAGAGTAAGCGGACGATTAGAGCCGTTACGACCCTCAGCACAGATTGAAGCTTCTGCTTTCAGTAAAGAGGGTGCGTCACGCGGTGCAGCAATGCTGCCGTTATATTACACACTCAATATTAAAAAATAGCAGTGCGGTATTAGTGTCGCTCTGGTGTGCACAGGTACGCTGGCCGGTATATCAGTCACAGAGGATGGGATATGTCACGTGTTGCTGTCAGTTACGCACCCGATGTGGGAAGAAAGTTTTCACCCTCGGGGTGTCCCTTACCTTTTGCGGGTAATACATTCCTGGGCCACCTTGAACAGCAGGGGGAAGGGTTTGATACTTTTGATAATATTCTGAATATATCGAGATTACTTCCAGAAACTCTTTTTTTCAGAAAGCTGGCGCTTGTACCCTCCAGCAGTTACCACGTTACGCTTTTTGGCGGTGTGAATGAATGGGATCGCCGCTCCGGGCTCTGGCCTGTCGGAATATCCCGGGAGTTGTCTCTGGAAAGCCTGAATAAGCAATTTTTAGAGAAGCTGAAATCGCGTCAGCCATCTTTTTCAGCCCCCTGGGAGTTTACTGTTGACTCTGGTGCCCCCTTACCGGGAGAGGCCGATAATTTATTCATACCGCTTAAACCGGCCGATGAGGCAACCCATGATCGGCTACAAAAAATCAGGAATGAGTTGTCAGAAGTGACGGGCATACGACGCGACGATCATGATGACTATCAGTATCATATTACACTGGGCTATCTGACAGCCGTTCTTGATGAAGTGGAATTAATTGAATACAGAGCAAAAAACAGGGAATGGAGGGAAATGATAGCGAAGGCCGGTAATATTACTATTCAGGAATTTGAGTTCTGCACATTACGGGACATGTATTCATTCCGCAGAATTTACGTTATCTAGAAATTTTTTTTAATCCCCGCACACCATCACTGAACTTTCCTGATTAAGGGAGTCCTGTTGAAAAGGAGTCTGCGGCGGCGAAAGAGAATAAAGGTGCGTTATTAATCTTTAAAGATTACGAGCATTATAATTTTTCTTTTATGGAGAAAAGCATGAAGTTAGTTTTTTTAATTTTATCCGTATTACTATTATCAGGGTGTGTAGGATCTCCGCTCGGCAACCTGATTTTTAATAAACGTTATGAGACAAGTAGAGATGTCTCTGCATCATGGGTAGGAGCATCAGCAGATGAACTGGTAATGGCCTGGGGGCCGCCACAAAACAGCCAGGCGCTGAGTAACGGAAGCAGCATACTGGCTTACAGTTATAACTGGGTTGTAAATGGTTACGATTCAAGCATGTGGAATTATATTCCTGAATATGCACACTGTGAACGGCGGTTTCTGGTCGAGCAGGGAATAGTAACAAAATGGTATTCATCAGGTGGCTGTCCAAAAAAACCAAACGGGGCAAAATTAATTGATGGAAGTATACCGGTACCTGAACCAACGCTTTAGCCAGTCCTGCTCTTATCTTTTTTTCGGGGATTGACGTAACTCTGGACTTGTAAGGAGAATGCCAGTTATAAGCGCTTCCATATTCATGGCAAGCAGAAATGTACATTTTTTTGCTAAAAAACCAATCACGAAAAACAAATTTAATTCAGATATACCTTTGAGGTGAATATTATGAAGTTTGCTGTCATTGTATTTCCAATTATGCTGTTGATGTCAGGATGCAGTTCTTTCAGTGGTGAAGATAAGTTTTCACGAAGTTATGTTGCTTCTCATATCATAAGTAATAAAACAACGGAGTCAGAAGTTAAGGCTCTCTATGGCACACCCGACGATCAGACATCACGTTCAGACGGTAGTTACGTGTGGTATTTTCAAAGGGATGGTAAAATGAATTTCCTTGAAAAAGCTGTTTCTTTAATTCCCGGAACCTCTGCGCTAAGTGGTGCTGTGACCAGTGCGACAATTGCTCAGCATACCAAAGAGGATATGAATTCTGTTTCTGATAAAGTGACCGGAAATTCAGAACATCGTAGCGGAACACTGACAATTTATTTTACAAGTAACAAGGTTGTTTCTGACTGGATTATGTAACTTACTCTGCCTGCACATCATGCGTGCAGGCAGAGTTTTTAAAGTTTTTTGCTAATGCATTAGGACCAACAAAAATCAAATAATTAAATGATAAATTTAAAAATGATTTTCTTAGCTTCCCTCTTTCCCTCAGGCTTATATCGGATTTAATTTTGATACAATCGAAAGACGAAAATTCAATTATAAATATTCTCATTTAAATTTAACTAGAACACGCATAAAAAATTAAAGTGCGTCAGTGGGATTTATATAGGTTCAACAAAGAAGTGTGAGGGGTAAATGAATCAGAAAATAATGGTTACATCAAATGGCTACCCTTTGTTTTTGGAAGGTGTTTCCTCAACAGTAGTCAGAGTGTTTCCTAACGCAGAAATAAATCACACGGAAAACATAAATGATATTACCAGAGAACTGAAGTCTGGAAAAAAGTTCGATGTTGTAATATTCTGCCTCTGCCTTTCACATTTAATGGAAAATAATTTACCATCTAATTTAAAAGAACTATTAGTCGATGCAAAACTAATAGTATTAACGATGTGTGATGATGTGGAAAAAGTATCAAGTCTCTTCCCTTTTAATATTGATGGGCTCATTTGTAGCAATGTTGAACCCTCAACTTTCATTGAATTACTGTGCTCTATACTCAGAGGGGAAAAAGTAGTATATTACAAAAGCACTCATCGAGAAATTAGTTACAGAAGTGAGTTTGACAATCTGACCTTAAGGCAAAGAGATGTCTTACGCTTAATCGCGTCTGGGGACTCAAATAAAGAGATAGCAAAAAAACTAGGTATATCCCCCTTCACTGTTCGCATTCATGTTTCAAAGTTATTAAAAACATTGAAATTAACGAGTCGTTCTGCTGCCGCAGTGTTTTATATTAATACAACAAACAACCTTAAGGAAAATCAACCATAGCCATTATTGTTCATTTGGTTTCAAAAAAACTTTAAAAAGCCATTAAAATCATAAAAGGATAAAGTTTTGCAGTATAATATCTTATGGAATTAATTTAGCTGTGATACATTCCTTTTGAATTAGCAGACGTGGATTTATTATAATTCTTGTGAAAGCTCGTTAAAAAACGAGCGCGCCATTTTATTCACTCCTCATACTTAAAACTTAATTATTATAATGTTCCTGCATCACAAGGATACAGGAGTCACATATATTTAATAAGTTTTAATAGGTTGGCATTTAGGCGTTGTTACAGTAGGATCCTGCAATGGAAGACCGGGTATAATCTGTGCTTCACAGTCTAAAATTCGGCCTTTAGTTGTGGTGGCACGGTAAGAAATCATTTGAGAACCTAATAAATCAGGTTTGGATGTGGAAACATTTGTGACAGTAATTTCTTCTGAAGATCCTAATCCAAGCATCTTCGCTGTATCTGCTTGCAAAATAGGGATTGCTAGGTTTGGCGACATTGTAGAACACCCACTTAGCATAATAATACTAATGCCGATAAAACTAAATTTTTTCATAACCTCACCTTAAAAATATGATTGGCGCATTGTTTAAAGAGTGACTGTAGATCTGAATTTCTTGACAGAAAACTTACTAAGTTGCAGGCTTAACTTTTATATTAGCTATCATAATATTGACTATGAGCACAAAAAGTTCAATAGTACAAATGAGCTATTATGAAATGACTCATTTGTACTAGATGCAATGGGCAACTACACGACAAGCCCAGTAGCACTATCTTTTTTTCAATCGCTAATAACTAGCAGTAAGGCATCAGAGATTACCGTCAGGAAAAGATATTACTTTTAAATTTAACAGTTAGCAGTTAGCAGTTAGCAGTTAGCAGTTAGCAGTTAGCAGTTCTATTTTTGCACTCTAAATAAATTTCACTGTATTTTATAGATATCGGTTGCATTGCCAAAACTGTGACAACCGCTTCTGCCGCTATCAATATTAAAATTATTACAATAATTTTTTTATCAGTCTTTCTCATTAATCACTTACCGGCTAATAGGTTTTCACCCCTAACTTCGGAGTATTTTTCAGGAGATGGCGCTTTAATTGCTTTCATTTATCCATCACTTTCAAAATGGGTGATTTAAAATAATACAAGCATTTTATTTTTTCAAGGCCGACATCTAATGTTACTTAATCAAAAAGATAGTACTCATGATGTGTTTACAAGTAGTTCATTTGTGTTATTGAGATTCTAAATGTTCATGAGCTATATTCATTGAGCTGTATTTTTTGTAATTAAATAACGACTACTGTTACTTTAAATTAGGTAAGAGGCATATCATGAAGAAAACAAAACTCGTTACTGTACTTCTGGCCTTTGGTGTAGCATCATCGACCGCAATGGCTTCAACACAATCCCATAATGTGCTGCAAAGTGTCCCGACATCTGCGGTAACTGCTACATCCTATTCTCTTTCTCACGACCTCAACACCGTTTCTGGCGACGTTAAGCTCAGTGACCTTAAGTCTGAAAAGATGAACTCCAGCGCTGCCGAAGGCCATAAACTTGCTTCATTTGCAAATGGTTGCAATGATGCGAACTATCGATGGTACGAGTATAGCGGAATAGAAGCATTGACCTGTTACTTCAGTGGCCAATGGGGCTAATTAATTAGTGATTATATCCTGCACACCACTGAATCTCATATTTCAGTGTCAGTGGTGCGTCAGGATATTATAACAAGTGCGTATTTCTGCTTTTTGCTCATAGCGGACATCATCAATGAACAGCCCGCTTTGTGCCAAAACCAGACCTCATTTGAGGGATATAAAAATTAAAAAAAGAAAGCACGGTTAGGGATGTTTGCATGGTATCCAACTGGCAACGAATTTAATTAACCTTACCAGCAATCCGATCAAATAAGACCTCAGGATCTATAGTTTGAGTTCTGGTGCGCATCAGCGAAAGTTGTCTGAAGTGCGGGCTGCCATGCGCAATAACAGGCAAAAGTGCAGCGCCAGTTGCAGGGGCCATAGCCCCAAGACGCGCACTTTCTAACCGCGACGTGTCTCTTGTTTTTCGGGCAGAGACAGAAGGAAGTAATGGATAGGTGCGATCAACCAGCGAGGAAAACAGCGCTGAAGGAAGATAGCCCCCAATCAAAATTTTCTGCGGATCGAACATGTTTTCAATGACTGAAATAAGGATACGTAACCGCTTACTGTTGCATTCCAGCCATGACATCAGCTGACTGTCTCGTTGAACGTACAATTTTTCAAGATAGCCGGGCTTTTCAACCGCATCCAGGTCAACGTTCAACGTGGTTGCCAGTTCCTCTAATGAGAAAGGGGGAATATCGCGGGGGCACTTCGTTAACTCAGGTGGCCAGCAGATCATCCCAATCTCACCCGCATTGTTAAACGCCCCCTGAAACGGCAGACCGTCGACAATGATTCCGGCACCCAGTCCGTGACCGACGAAGATATAGACGTAATGCGTCAGTCCACTGGCTGCCCCCGCATGGCGTTCTGCTATCGCAGCGGCAGTCGCATCATTCTCAACAATAACCGGTACCCCACAGCGCGCTTCAAGCCTGTCGGCGACGGGAATCTGGCTCCACGACTGCCAACCCGGTGCACCGACGTACTCCTCGTATCCGGCCTCCTGCAGGGTCGGCATCGCGATGCCGGTTCCCCACACAGGTATCCCCTCACACTTCAGCGTCAGATCGGCAATGACGTGGGCGATGGTGTCAAGGCTCGCTTCAGGATTATTCCACTCCATTGGCGCGTGCAGGCTGGCTAACGCATTTGCGGCAAGGTCACAGGCGACAGCAGTAATCCCTTTCCGATCAAGATGTATTCCTAAAGCACAACCTGCGCGATGGTTAAGCCGCAACAACTTTTGCGGGGCACCGCGTCGGTGTTGCAGGCGCCCTTCCTCACTGATCAGCCCACGCTCAAGCAAATCCTTTGTGATGTTAGTAATCGTTTGAGGCTGGAGTCCTGTTGCGTTGACCAGGTCCGATCGCGATAGCACACCAGCAGTACGGATCAGATCAAAAACCAGCCTGCGATTATAGCGGCCTGAAAAGGCATGGTTATTACCCGGGTATGCCACAGTGCTTTCGCCTTTGTTAAATCCATTAAATGGATAATAGAATGGAGAACCTAATCACGTCCAGCGCTCAATTTTTAAAAAAATCGATTTTTGTCATAAAAAAATCATAAAACCCCCGTTTAATTGCCCACATTCACAATTTAATTAAACCATTAACTGGATTTAAATGCAGGAGTGTGCCGACAATGAGTAAGGTGTTTTATTCCCTGGTCGCGTTGACCGTCAGCGCGTTATTAATGACGGGCACCGCCAGTTCTTCTGAGTTGGTGATTTACACGGCTCACGGTGAAACGACGACATCACCTGTCCTTGAGATGTTTAAAAAAGTGCATCCGGAAATTAACGTCACACTGGTCAGAGGCGGTACTGGCGAAGTGGTCGAAAGGCTGCGGGCCGAAGCAGGCAACCCTTCAGCCGATCTCCTGTGGGGCGGCCCCACACAGATTTATGATGAAAATGCGGCTCTGTTCCAGCCTTATGAGAGCAAAACGGACAGTGCAATGGTCACCGCAGATCCACGTCATATCTGGCATCCTTTTACCCTTCTTCTGCAACCCATCATCGTGAGTACGAAGCGTGTCCCTTCAACAGAAATGCCGTCCTTGCAGGCCGATATGGTGACAGGAAAATGGCGAAAGCAGGGGACATTGATCATTCCCGATCCTGCCCGTTCGGGAACCGGTTATACCCTGATATCGGCGCTTGCCGGACAATTTGGTTGGCCGTTTATCAGCAATCTGGTCAAAGGCGCACGGATCGCAGCAGGCTCCGATGATGCCTTCAACGCCGTCCGTGATGGCGAAGCCGCGGCAGGCTGGATAAACGAAGATTTGGGCGCTAAATGGAAAGCCAACGGACTGCCGGTCAGCATTGTTTATCCCACTGATGCGGTGACCGGTCAGATTGATGCACAGGCTGTCGTTCAGGGCGCTCCTCATCCCGATCAGGCCAAAATGTTTATCGACTTTCTCGGACAGAAAGACACGCATGAAAAAGTCAGGGATCTCACGATACGTCGTTCAGCCCGCTCAGATGTCGCGCCTCCCGCTGCGCTTCCCGATCTGAGCACGCTCAACATTATCTCGCCACAGGATCCTAAACAGGTTGTCGTTGCACGTTTTCAGGCGGCGTTACAAAAATGAGAGGGCTTCGTGATTCATGGCGGTGGTTCACCGTCTTTATGCTGCTGTTCTGTGGAATAACCATCCTTTGGCCTCAGGCTCGCCTCCTCAGCGCATCATTGCTGAGCGACAGTGGCAAATTTACCCTTGTGAGTCGGGCTGTAGGACTTGACGCCGTCCCGGAAATGACACGCGGATATACGCTGAAAACGGATAAGGATGGCGTGATGGTGACAAAACGTGGTGATGAACCACTGCGTTTTGTCGCCTCGGGCACAAATAAAATAGTGATTCACAGTACATCGCCGCTCAGCGCTACCTCTGCAAGCCGCGGAGAAATTTATTTAGGCGTGGGCAGTGACACTTTAATCCTGACTCAGCAAGCGCCGAGAAGCCTTTTCAGTCGAACAGCGGCAAAATCGCTAACGGCTACCTTGCAGCCAGACGGTACAGTCATTCTTGAGCACGCGACGAATGCGTTTATCACAGCAGAAAATCCGACGCTGACCTATACGCTTGGCCATTATTTTGCCTTTTTTGCCACCAGTGAAACGCTGCACGCTACCCTGAACAGCCTGATGATTTCCTTTTTTGCCACGACGCTCGCCGCGTTAATTGGCGTTACGCTGGCCTATATGATCGCGCGCTTCAGAATTGCAGGCGCCAACGCGCTTGTTTTCATGGTGACAATGGCATCGGTTTCTCCCCCTTTCCTTGGTGCCTATGCCTGGCGGCTTCTGCTGGGACGCAACGGGATTGTGACGGCGTTGCTGGACTTGCAGACGTCAATTGTGGGCATTTATGGGGTCATTTGGGTCATCACCTGGCTGGTTTTTCCGGTTATTTTTCTGCTCAGTTACAGCGCCTTTCGGCAACTGGATGCGTCCCATATTGAGGCAGCTGAGTCTCTGGGCGCATCCCCCTTACGTGCCCGGCTGACAGTGGAGATTCCGTTAGCCATGCCGGGAATCGTGACAGGGCTCTATCTGGCCATGATGGCGGCCCTGTCAGACTTCGGCACACCGCGCATCATTGGTCTTGATTTGAATGTCTTACCTGTACTGATCTATAACGCGTTTCTGAGTGAAGCGGGAAGAAACCCTGCACTGGCGGCCACGGGTTCAGTGGTTCTGGTCGCGATTTCCAGCCTTTTTCTCATGATGCAGCAGCTCTATCTTTCGCGACGTGGCTATGCTGCCGTTTCATCACGGCGTCCCGAACAACGCGAACTCTCCCGTGCAGGTCACTGCCTGACCCTTATCCTGAGCGGCTGTGTTCTGCTGCTGGCCTTTGTCCCGCACATCACTGTGCTGGTTACCAGCTTTGTTAAATGGCGTGTGGGCCTGCCAACGCTGACGCCCACGTTGGCTAACTATGTAACCATGTGGCAAAACGGCTTGATGCCCGCGTGGGTGACGCTGTCATTAGGTCTTTCAGGCACGCTGGTTGCCTTTGCCGGGGGACTGGGCGTGGCTTACGTTCTGGTGCGTAAACGCTACACATTCCTTGCGCCTTCGCTTAGCGGTCTTGTCATGTTGCCTTATGTTATTCCCGGAACCGTGCTGGGCATCGGGCTGATCCTGATTTTCAATCAGGCACCTCTGCAGCTCACCGGGACGTGGTTTATTCTGGCGCTGGCTTACGTCGTGCGAAACCTGCCCTTTACCGTTAAAGCGTCTGAAGCCGCACTCCGCCAGGTTCATCCTGCTCTCGACGAAGCCGCCATCAGCTTAGGTGCCAGACCCGCTCGCGTTTTTCTGACCATCACGGCCCCGCTAATGCTGGCCGGGGCACTCACCGGTGCGACGCTGACGTTTTTACATATCGTCACTGAACTGTCTTCGACAATCGTCCTCTATCGTCCGCCCTGGAAGCCCATGACGGCCGTAATATTTGAAAACACGCTGGTCGATGCCGATTTTGGCATTTCGGCAGCCCAGACGATTTTGCTGATGCTGATTATCTATGTGCCACTTTATGCCGTTGTCCGCTACGGGCAGTCGGAGAGGAACAATTATGTCTGACATTCATCACGACGCAGCATCGCGGCGAGGCTGTGAGGTGACTATCCAGTCTGTGTCAAAACGCTACAGCACGCATCTTGTTCTGGATGATGTCTCAATGACGATCCGACCGGGTGAGTTCTTTACGTTGCTGGGCCCGTCAGGCTGCGGTAAAACGACCTTACTTCGTTCAGTGGCAGGCTTTCATGCGATTAACAGCGGCCACATCTTATTTGACGGCGTCGACGTGTCAACACGCGCCCCCTGGGACAGAAATATCGGTTTTGTCTTCCAGAACTACGCGCTGTGGCCCAATAAAACCATCTTCGATAACGTGGCTTACGGACTTAAGTTACGGAAAATCAGTAGAGAAGACATTCAAAAACGGGTTCGCCTTGCACTGGCTCAGGTGCAGCTTCACCATGTGGAAGACCGCTATCCGGCTGAAATGAGCGGCGGCATGCAGCAGCGCATCGCAATGGCCCGCGCACTTGTTATCGATCCGCCACTGTTGTTACTGGATGAGCCGATGTCCAACCTTGACGCAAAACTCCGCGTCTCGTTAAGACAGGAACTGCGTGAATTACAGCAGCGCATCGGTGTGACCGCTATTTATGTCACACACGATCAGGAAGAGGCGTTGGAACTGTCTGACCGTATTGCCGTGATGAAGGGGGGGAAAGTCGATCAGCTCGCCTGCCCGGAAGCGATCTATTCCCGTCCCGAAACGCGCTTTGTGGCAGACTTTGTCGGTCAGGCCAACTTTATCGACGGCGTACTGGAAGACCAGGGCTTCAGACCGGATGACGGTCCTTTTTTAAACATCATCGATCCGTCACGCAGAGGACGAGCAACCTTTTTCGTGCGTCCCGAAAGCGTTCACTTTTGTGAGCCGGGCACTGGCGCCTGCGACGTGACCGTCACGGATGTACGTTACATTGGCCGCGCATGGATTCACACCTTGTCATTCAGCCCCCTGCACAGCCTCTCAGCTGAAGCCAGCGCCCCTCTGCCACGCGGCAAGCGAGTTGGCATTACGTTTGGCAACCCACGTTTTATGAAGGAGGAGGCATGACAAAAAATGACCTCGACAGACCTCGCCTTCTTCTGGCGGCGAAACGCGCAGCCCGGGCAGGCGGTGCTGAGCTGGTTAAGCGCTTTGGCAGTCTGGAAGACACCGACATCAGTAAGAAAGGCACCGCAGATTATGCTTCTGCCGCCGATCTGGCTGCAGAAAGCATCATCTTTTCGCGTCTTAACGAAGACGCGCCGGGTTTTGGTTTCCTGGGAGAAGAAACGGGGTTTACCCGCGGCCACCATTCGCAATACTGGGTCGTCGACCCGCTGGATGGCACCAGCAATTTTATCTGGGGTATCCCTTACTTTGCGGTCAGCATTGCGCTCTGCGATGACGAGGGGGAAATACTGGGCGTTGTATACGATCCGCTTCGGGAAGAGTGCTTTACCGCCATCAGAGGTCACGGTGCCTGCCTGGATGGTATGCCGCTTCCCGGTTTGACGGCGAAAACACCGGCTGAAGCACTATGCTCAGTCTCGCTGCCCGTTCCAGGCCAGTTAAAGGTGATTGACCGGGCGGTGCTGTTTAACGGCCTGGCGCGGCTTATGGCTGAAAGCGCAGGCGTCCGGCGACTGGGTTCAGCGGCGCTCGATCTTGCCTATGTCGCGTCAGGCAGACTGGACGCGTTTTTTGAGGACGGGTTGAGTTATTACGATATCGCCGCAGGAAAATTGATTGCCCAGGAAAACGGCATTCAGGTCAGGCAATTTTCTGGCGAAGAAGCCCATGAAGGTTCGGTGGTAGCCGCGCGTCCTGAACTTTATAGCTGGTTTCACGGAAGCTTTTCATAACCCCCTCTGTACGCTATATCTGCATGCAGATATAGCGTACAGGCCAGATGTGTCAGCTCATAACTTTTTAAAACTATATAATCCCACTAACCTCAAGTATGCATGTCAGTGGGATTCGTTTTAACTTCTGACTCGACTTTGACCGGCTTCGCTTATAACGGAATCAGGTATTCTTTGAGGTCCGCTTTGTGCCAGGAGCGGACGTTGCTAACATATCGGTTTATTAATCAAAGGGGAGTAGGTCATGACTACGCGCCAGACTGCCGGGCATCTTGATTTTTGGAAAGACAATGTGGCCACCTTCTCAAGCGATACCGTGCAGACTACTCGCTTATCATAGTTGTCATGCGGCACGATAAGCTCAACATTGAGCAGTCACTCAACTATCTGTCCTGACAAAAACTTAAGATTACCCGGGAACGCAGTTCAGACTCTGGTCTGCGAGAAGCGCGCCCGGTTGCTCAGCATAATTCTGACTAAAGACACTGAAGATGTGCTTATGATGTATTGAGGATTTCTGTGCCCTGCACAGGCGCAGATTCCTTTTCTAAGATAAAACTATCTATTTTTTATACAGGAAGTATGAAGTGCGTCTTTGTAGAGAGGTTGTTGTTCATTGTATTCCAGCTGATAAAAACCAGAGCTCAAATCAACAGCATGTAATTCCAGGACCGGGGCCAGCGAAGGTGCATCTAAATTATACAATAAACTTTCATTAGGTTTATTGGCAAACTTTACCCATGCATCTCTCCATGAGCAAAGACGTTGATAATTATTTAAGGGTATTTCATGGCCTGAATCATAAAAAACATCTCTAACAACCCCTTGCTTTTCTGAATAGGTCCTGAAACAGTATGAAAGTAAATCCTTACCATTATTATATTTTTCGGGGGTGCATACAGATGGATTTTTTATTAATTCTTTTTGAAAGAAAACGAATCCTGTGCGAACCACAAGAGTGCTTATATCACTATGGAAAAATTTACCAACCGTGAATACTGCCAGAGCAATTACCACAGCATCCATCCATCGTAACAGTATTAAAAACCATATAAAACATGTCAATAACAAAAGCGACGCTATTTGAAACACAGTGAAACTGTAAGCGTTGAAGTTAGCATACCTGGTAAATTCAAAATACAACACTGACAAAAAATATAATACGGATAACAACACTGACTTTTTTGGAGCGAAAATGGCTTTTTTAAGTGTGAGTTTTATAATTCCTGTCTTTTCCATCCTGCACGCCCTTGATTGAGTTTGTCAATTCTAACCCGATTATATTCTAACGTATTAAAACAGTATATAACCCAACGCAATAAAAATAAGTCCAAGTATCAATTAATATTTTAAATGTTTCCCATGACTACAATCATTCCAAAGGTTGGGGATTGGCAGAATATATTTAACGGGAACCGGCTTCGCCAAGCTATCGGCGACATGTGGCCAGTTTATCCTGGCGGGCATAAGTTGGTCCCTTCATGCCGCTGAAGCATCATCTTCAAGAATATTTCACTGCGGTGGCTGCTAACCTCGTTTTCAGTTGATTAGCAGGTTCTGGACTCGTTAAGGTTTATAATTCGAGTGAAGTACAGTTTTGGTGATTTACTCCCTGTTGATTCATACAGAATACTGTTAGCTATGTCTGCTCCTCGCTCATAGCGGACCTTCAGTTCAGTCACCAAGTCCGCTCTGTGCCATTAACAGACATTTTGTAACTTTAGATATGCATCATCGGACATCTTACCTTCATCGTATAAGGCAGATTTTTTAATTCTGTGAGGTAATATGAGTCAGGCCGACAAGAAATTTTTAAGAAGAATGAGTGGCTATTTTTTTCGCACTGTTCCCATAGAAAAGTTAGCTTATGTCCTTGATCTCCCAAAACCAGAAAGTAGCGGGCGGTATCATCGCCCTGGACAGCCTATACTCTATATGAGTCCCGTAAAAGAGTGGTCAATAAGGGCTGTGTCCGGGTATATGCGGACTGACGGAATTCGACGCGTAGTTGTTCCACTCTATATCGACGAAGCATTTGTCTTGGATCAGAATGATGAACTGGCTTGTAGTGTGTTGGGGATTGATCCAGAGCTTTCAAAAAAGCCATGGATACCTGCATTACAGGTAAATGGTGAACCACCTTCATGGAAAAACTCTGATCTTGCTCGTGGTTACGGTGCTGATGGACTTATTGATTGCTCAAGATTAATACCGGGCGGCTGGCATCTTAATCTGTTTCGATGGAATGAACCTGGTGCTCCAACTGTACACATTTGCGGAGAACCCATGGAATTCAGACTATCTGTGGAAGGGAAAAAATGGGACCTTTGACAAAAGAATCAGCTGTATGAACCACCCCATTACATCATTATGAATGTTAACTCTCTAAGATATGAATAAGCTATCAAACCAAGGAATAAAGTCGCGTAAGTAATATTTGCAGCGATTCTAGTAATTATTAGACTTAAAAATTCTTCTCTTCGCCAACTTCTGCTCCTCGCTCATAGCGGACGTCCAGATCAGTCAGCCTGTCCGCTTTGTGCCATAAGAGGACACATCAATAGTCATTGTGCTAGTTTTGAGGCTGATACCGTTTGTTTATATAGGAGTAAACAAGTGAAGATCGACTGGCACAGTTCTTCTTTAACCCGCACCACTGTCGTTGATAAAAATTACAAAAATACACAAAATGTTCGTCGTTTCATGATTGATGAATGTAGCCCGGATTTTCGA
Source organism: Pantoea sp. B566 (assembly GCF_024793925.1). Classification (NCBI taxonomy): domain Bacteria; kingdom Pseudomonadati; phylum Pseudomonadota; class Gammaproteobacteria; order Enterobacterales; family Erwiniaceae; genus Pantoea; species Pantoea sp. B566. The sequence continues at coordinate 254,467 of NZ_JANUQL010000002.1, read as the reverse complement.
TTTGATCGTGCGTTTATGGTCTGTATAAGAAATGATGCCCCAAAAAATTTAGGGGATGTGGTGGATGAGTGGAATCGCAGACATTCACTGTAAATTAACCTGCTGCTTGCCCACTGCTGGCATTGCCGAGCATACATGTCCGTTCCGTTCCGTTCCGTGCCAGAAGTCGAAGTATATCTCACTTGCTGAAAACTATATGAGTTATGCGTGGATACAACCACCTTACAGTTTATCGGAACATCAGCCTGAATTATCATTCACTGGCAATATTTTTTGTTAAGCTCATTAAATGACTTCATCTGCAAGTGATACTCATAAACTAAGGATTTATCATCAATCGTGTATGCAATCGGACGTCGTGAGTACTTAACGTCTAATATCAAGTGTTGTGGCTCTGCAGAGATAAACCGAGCACCTATTTTTTGATTTATTTTTGTTCGGCCAGAAATGATTCCACACACATAATTCGCCCCCTCTAAGTGATGAGTGCTCATTTCGGAGAATGATATTGGCTTTGAAAAATCAATATCGCTATCGCAAAAACCCAACATCATTTTCTTATTATTTTCATTTGAAGGATCTTTTGCTAAAAAATCTTTGAATAAATCACAACTTGCCGATGAACTCGCTACTTTTTTAATAAAATTAATCACATATGGTTCAATTTGTTTGTGCTGAATATTTTCTTGACCATACGAAGCTGGAACTATAGTTAATAGAAACAACGCAGATAAAACCAAACTTCTCATGAGCCTTCCTCCGTGAATGGATGTCCATGTTACATCGGCAAAAAAACACCTAACTTTAATGACCTGTGATTTTCAACCACATTAGACGCTTAAATCACCTTGTGGTGCAATCAATAGCAATCCGTCCGTTCCTCAATCAACGCGGACATCATTAACCTCGTTTAACTTCTCCTGTCATAAGGGGGAAAAGTCTTTACAAAATAATTTGAACGCTTGGTGATTTCCAAACAATACTTTCGGGTATAAACTCGGCGGATATGATTAGCTGAAAATGGAGTAATCGATGTTTACCCTTGGCGCACACCTTTCCTCCAAACGTACCGGATATACTCATCATGGTATTTACATTGGGATTGGTAAAGTTATCCATTATTCAGGTCTGGCAAGTGGGTTAAGCAAAGGTAAAATCTGTGAGACTTCGCTTGAAGACTTCAATCAGAACCAGAGCGAAGTTGCCATTATCGAACATCTGGATGCTAAATGTGTTTACTCCAATGTAGATATTGTGAAAAGGGCTAAATCCAGACTAGGTGAGGATGGATATAATTTATTCAACAACAACTGTGAGCATTTTGCGACATGGTGTGTGACTGGCGTTAGTGAAAGCGCTCAGGTCAAAACAGTGAAGACTATGGCAGTATCTGTAGGGCAGGCGGGGGTCAATGCTTACAGCTATTATAAAATAACTCAAACAGCCCCCACGGTATTAAGAACTGCGGCGTCCATGACAAGCCGTCAGGTTGCTACGCGAGCTATAGCATCAGGGGCAATGACATCCGGTACTTCAGCATTGACCGGTATATCGTCTGTTGCTAGTGGTGCAGGGTTAACTACAGCAGCTTTCTCTGGTGGAGCGAGTACTATTGTTGGCTTAACTGGAGCTTCAGTAGCTACAGTAGCTGCGGCCCCCGTTGTGCTTGCCGCGGGAGGCGTAGCTTTAGTTGGGTATGGTGTATATAAAGTATGGTCGTGGCTTAGCGACTAATTCTCAAATAAGCATTTAAACGCCGTGGTCGTAGTGTCGATGAGTTCTCCGAGGTGATCGGAATCGACGTTGCGGATGCAACGCTGGAGGGCTATGTAAAATACGGTGATCTGCTCCCTGTCGGTTAACACACGGGAAGGTGAGTAGAGCTTTATCAATGGCGATGATAGTTGTGAACGTCTGCTCCTCGCTCAAATCGGACGCATAACTCTCTCACCCTCCTCTGAACCCCTCAGGTATTGCGTAATCCATTTCTGAAGCTTGCGTGAAGTCTCGTCTTTCTCTGAAGCGCTTTGTGGGAGGCTTTTTACGCCCCTTCTCAATGAACCGTGCCAGTTTTATTTCCCACTGGCTTTGGTAGTACGCCACGTTTTCTGCCATCCAGTAACGCACAAAATCAGCCAGCTGAAGCCTGTCAGGTGTATCTGAAATCTTTATGCCTATATGACTGGCGGTTTGAGTGAATGCTTGTGAAGGCTGCCACCCGTCAAACATAATGAACTTATGCTCTGGAGATTCTGCACTAGTGGGATATTGGCTGACCGCTGGAGGAATTTGCTGAAGTGCATCACGCTGCGTTACTACAGAAGCGTTACGTTGCACCAGTGCTGATGCGTTACGCTGCGTTACGGTAGCGTTATGCTCGGGCGTTACGCTTTGCGTAACGTAACGCGTTACGCCATTATACTGATCAACCTGTGGCTGCGTCGGCTGAAGCAGCACCTCCGCCTTAGCCCCCTGCTCTGCCATAAATCCTTGTGCCACGTGGCTTTGCAGTATATCAGACTCTGGGTTATCCACAGTACCACCGGAATTTTCACGCGCGGTATGTGTGTTGTATTGATTTTTATGTGTTGTTTTAGATCTTAAATAATCAAAACACGCGTCACGCGTTACGCTCGGAGTTACGTCACGCGTTACGCTTGGCGTTACGTCTGAAGCATAACGCGTTACGTTACGCGTTACGCTTGGTGTAACGCTTTTCTGAGCACGCTTCTTATCTCTGTAACGGCGCTGACGTTCAGCAGCGGCAGAGGGTTTTGAACTCTTAACCATTTCAAGCTCATCACTGGTTGTTAGAACAACACAGTGATTTTCAGCATCGTAAACGGCCCACCCTACCGCAGCCATTGCCTCACCAAACCCTTCAAACTCAGCTAGTACATCCAGATAGCTTAGGTCGGCATTAATGAACACGTCATTTGGGGCGTATTCTTTTGCTGCTCCCCAAATACTGAGCAAACCAGTGACTGTAATGCACCTGGTAACGTTTCGTGTCAGGAGTAACGATTTCTGCCCATCAAGGGAGACGTCCAATCGTTCACACCCATCTGGCTTGCGCTCAAGCCATGCGGCGATCTGATTGACTTTGGGATGTGTCTTCAGCAAGGCATTCATTTTTATACTTGTGCCGCACATACAGAACCTTCGCATTTATTACACATTGATTTATCTGTAAATTATGTGGACTGTGAAGTAAAGTTGTCGGGAGGAGTTGAACTTGGTTGGGTTGAAGAAGTTACAAATTGATCCATACTTGTACAAAAACCATAAGAACCGAGGATGTCTATCATCTTTCGGCAAGTATTAATTGTCATCTGACGCTTACCTGATTCCCAATGTGATATTGCTCCGGGAGAACAGTTAGCTAGATGAGCAAGCTCCTTTTGAGTCAATCCGATAGCTTTTCTATAAAGTTTTAAGTTGTTCATAAGTACCTCCACAGGGGATCTATACATTATGTATATATAAGATGCAACGATGCATACAAAAATATACGCCGAGGTTAAAACAACACGAAACTTGTAAGGCATTGATACTCATGAAATGGAACGAAGTCGCTAAAAGCCGAATGAAGGATCTCGGAATCACTCAGGAGAAACTGTCAGAACACTTAGGTATTACACCCGGTGCAGTAAGCCATTGGCTGAATGCTCGTCGCTCACCAGAACTTGAAGTCATAGCAAAAATTCTTCATCTGCTAAATGTTAATGAATTCAAAGTGGATAAAGATGGATCAATATTAACTTTGGATAGCTTTAAAAATTGTGAACATGAAAAAGCAATCCAGTGTTATCCGCTGTTTTCTAAAGAAATTATCCTAGGGAATGTTAATAACTTAGGTTCAAAAGAATCCGAGGTTATTGCTAATGAGTGGATCGAGTCAGCTGCTGTCGTTCTTGGCAAAGGGTTTTGGTATAGGGTCGAGGGTGATGCCATGCTGTCTCCTACCGGTTTTGGTGTGCCGTCAGGTTCTCTGGTTTTATTTGATATGGGTAGAACCCCACAAGACGAGGATCTGATACTTGTTACATCAGATAGCGCTAGTGACCTTAGCTTCAAAAAGATTCAATCGGATGGCCACAGGCGCTTACTAGTACCAATGAACCCAAGATGGCCAGTGGACTCAATGACTGATAAACATAGGATTTTAGCCGTAGGCGTAGAGTCAAAACTAAAATTGAAATAGGGCAGAATAAAACACTAAGTATACATAAGCAGCAACCAAAAAACAGAACATCACCTCTTCACCCCCACATTATCCTAATAAAATCAATGAAATTAAACTCGCCAATTAACGATACATTTTGTATTGAACATTAAAGGCGCAGTGGGTACTCTTTATCACAAGCTGAACGGCACAGCATAATGTCGGGCGGGAGGAGTGCAGAAGCGCGAGACCCCGAAGTGGCAAAACCCAACCTCCCTGCAACAAAAGAGATGGTACTCACCAGTATCATTTCCTTTGTTGACGGAGGATTGTATGAAGAAGCACATTATCGACTGCCCTCTGTGTGGCCGCAGTTTTGACCCGAGGGCACCCTATCCCCATATCCAAGAGTATCATGCGCTAGCAAGCGACGCTGAGTTAGCTCCGTTACGTGACGCCCGACGTCGCTGCTTCGGAAAGAGTAAGCCCATAAAGAAAAAATCCTACTTACTCACTTTCAAGTTATCCGTATCCCGTTGATTCCCCGAACCTTCATACTGCTTAGTGGACCATCACATTCCTGAGTTTCAGCATTTATTCAGAATTATGAAAACGGGATTCGCTATAAATATATCGTCAGGCCAAGCACGACAGCCTGATGAAAGGAAAGTAGTGATCCCCTGGCCATAATAATGATAACTCTTGTTCTTTCCCGCCCCCTCGTGCGGGATTTTTTTTGCCGTGAAGATGTTCACCTCTTAGGTCAACACCAGGGTTTTTTTTCACATCAGTAATCATTTCACGCTGCCCTTAGGGCAGGCCTACAGGAGGAGTAGCCATGCTGTATCGTGAAGCTGCAGTTCGTATCAGCCAGACAGTGATGACGTTATCCCGAGAACTCAGAGTGTCTGTTGCCCAGATGCATCAGTATCAGAAAGAGGGGAAAGTCACTGAAGAGCAGGCGGGTACGCACATGCACAAGGTGAATGTGATCCTGGAGATCCTTTATACCGAACTTTTGGACCCCATTATTATGGGCGGTTATCCAGATTTGTGCGCCGAATGCCAGCCTTATGAGGGGGAATATGACAATCCCCCGCATGAATCTGAGCAGCCGCAAATCTGATTGATATACACCCACACCTCGCCGTTTAGGTGATACCGCGATCCATGCGGCAGGTCAGTCAAACCAAACTCAACCCGCTTCGGCGGGTTTTTTAATGCCTGATAAAAAGGAACAACACATGCAAAAAAACACATCATCGAATGCTCTCTCCTCGAAAGAAATGCAGCACCTAGCACTGATGCATATGAAGTCTTATCTGAAAGCCTGTCAGTGCCAGTCCCGTGTTGACGTGCTTCGGGCACTGACTCAGTGGCAGAACGTGGGCGCAGACTTGGCGGATTTCATCCGCCACATCCGCATTATCATTATTCATTAACCCAGGTATGCCCTGTGTGGCGTGGAACCCCTTCAGGCCGCAGGGCATTCAACCCACTTGGAAACCCATTATGAAAAACCGTGAAGCAGCAGAATTCGTTACTGAAACTCTGCTGGCATTAACAGCACTCGTCACTACATCCGTTCAAAAAATCTATGACATGAATAAGGATGGCAAAGTGAGTTCAGAGGAAGCAGCGTTTTATCGTCAAAGCCTCATGGACCCACTGGATAAAATGCTCGGTGCAAACCTGAAAGGCATCTTTGAACAACATCCTGAGATGAGGCCTCAATGCACCTGTTGTGAATCTCAACAGGACGAAAAAATGGATGACTAAGATACAGGTCATCACGTCAATTATGACCGCCCCCAGGGCGGTTTTTACGTCGGCAGGCAACATTTTATGAGGCACAACTAGATGAGGGTTAGCTGATGCCCAAACCTCATGCTCCTGCACGAATAAGGTTGCGGGCTCAGCGAATCAAGCAACACTGGCGCGCCGGTCTGGTTCATGCGAGACGAACTTACCGGGGCAAATATCTCACCCTGCGTGTGACGCCTCAGTGGCGACTGTTATCAAAAGACAATGGTCAGCACTGGGAACTGCTCAGTCACGCGGACTATGACAAACAAATATAGGCAGCGTTTTGCCTGAAACGAGGAAACATCATGAAAAAAGAAGAGTTTCAACATCACCTTGCTGCTCATGAGCGCTGGCTGGACTCTGAGGGCAGAGAAGGAAAGAGACTGCATTTAACCAGTGCATGTTTAGCGGAGTATGACCTTGAAAAGGTGAGACTAGACAGCGCTATTTTCTACCATACGAATTTCCAGGGTGCCCGTCTGCATTTCACAAAACTGAGATACGCAACGCTTGAAAAATGCGATTTACGTAACGCCTCGCTTCATGGCGCGAAGCTTAACAATGCCTCACTCAACAATGCGATTGTCAGGTTTACCGATTTCAGTTTATCAGACCTTCGTGGAGCGAGCCTGCTGGGTGTAGACCTGCGTTACTGCCATTTTTTAGCAACCCGCATGCCTGAAAAAACCTGGCTGATTGTAGGTGAACGCTATGACATCCACATCATGAACGGTATCTATCTGAAGGCGGGATGTCAGCTACACACTATCGAAAACTGGCGCACAATGACCCGTGAGCAAGTTGAAGAAATGGATGGACAAAATGCGCTCAACTTTTACCCGCGGTTGCTGGATATTCTCGACTGCCATATGGGCATCGGTGCACGGCCAGAATGGGTGCAAAGTAGTCACTGAAGTCTACGGTTATTTGAATTAACGACAGAGGACTCAAAAAATTGAGAATTCAATATATTGCGACACCAAAACGCGGAACGCTCCTCATTAAAACCTGCATTCTGAAGGCTTTCGTTCATGACCGAGTGGTTCAGGCAGCTCTTAAAGTCGCACCTGACGCTGAGGTCACTCACACAGGCCTGTTTATTATTCGCACATTCATATCTGGAGACCCTGCACTCATCTATGCAGCTACCCGCGCGGCCCGCCGCGAGGAGGAAATCTGAACGCGGAACTGAGACCAGTTTCACCATAAATAATGATACTTCACCAAAACCCTAATCCGTAGCCCTCTCCACACCGCCGGACGTTTCGGCAACGAAGCCATTTAAACAGACCGTTCAAAGGAACATTTCCCATGATGCAACCAGACATCAGGGGCGATGCCGCTTTTGCTCGCCCCTTTCACGCTGTTCGTTCAATCGAATTCAGCCCTGAAAACATTCTCAGTAGCGCCAGCTTCCCTCCAGCGCCGCCAAAACCTCTGCTGCAGTTGCTGGCAGACAGGCTGATTGAAATTTTGCTTAAGGAGTACGAACCATGAGAGACCCCTGTGCATTACTTGAACTTCACAAGGACCACCTTGATGCCCAGGAACAGGAGGCTATCAGGAAGGAACAATGGATTGATGACGAAGCAGAACGTCTGCTGAGCTGCTTTCCTGATTATCTCTACCTTTTCCGCCACTGGAATCTGCATCCTGAAGCAAAGAAATGTTGTGCCCATCCGGAAGCGGACGAGGAGTACATCAGCTTCATCAGAAATCTGGCCTACCTGCAGGCAGCAAGGAATTACAACCTGCAGGTCGTGCTTGGCTGGGAGGACACGGTCTCATGAAAACGGGCATTTATCATGGCCTCAGCAATGAGGCCTACCATGCCGGACCCGGCGTCAGTAAATCGCAACTGGATGACATCGCCATTAACCCAGCAGTCTACCTGTGGCGTAAACATGCGCCTGTTGATGCTGAAAAAACGGCGGCGCTCGACATGGGGAGCGCCCTGCACTGCCTGCTGCTGGAGCCAGATGAATTCGCCAAACGTTTCGTTGTGGCCCCCTCGTTCAACCGGCGTACCACCCAGGGTAAAGCGGATGAGCAGGCATTCATAGAAGAAACCCGTGAGCACGGTCTGAGCGTTATGGACGCCGAGCAGGGCCGAAAACTGCAGCTGATGCGCGAGAGCGTAATGGCACACCATACCGCGCGTTTTTTACTTGAAGCAGACGGCCATTGTGAATCCTCTGTTTACTGGACTGACAGTGAAACAGAAGAGTTATGCCGCATCCGACCCGACAAAATGCTGATGAACCGGCCTCTTGTCATTGATGTAAAAAAGGTCTGTGACATGTCCCGCTTTGCTCGCCATATCGAGGAATTCAGGTATCACGTTCAGGCAGCCATGTATTCCGAAGGTTTTTTCAACACCTTTCACACGCATCCGCAGTTTGTCTTTATTGCGGTAAGCGAAGCCATTGACTGCGGACGCTACCCAGTCCGGGTTTTTGAAGTCCATGAAGATGATCTGAGCGCCGGATACAACCTTTTTCGTCGCGACCTCAACACATTCCATGATTGCCGTCTCAGTGGTCACTGGGGCGGCGTTGAAACTATCCGCCGCCCTGCATGGGCACGTTAAAAGGAAAAACCACGATGAACACCCAACTAATGAATACTGACGCTGAAAACGCAGGCACTGCAGCCACGATTTTCAGTCCGGATGCACTGGACAAGCTGATTCGCTTTGCTGACATCATGGCCAGCAGCAGAGTTTCCGTACCAGCACACCTTGCGGGCAAAACGGCTGACTGTCTTGCCGTCGCCATGCAGGCCGCACAGTGGCGCATGAACCCCTTCGCCGTCGCTCAGAAAACCTTCCTGGTCAATGGTGTACTCGGCTACGAAGCACAACTTGTGAACGCCGTTATCACAACTATGGCGCCCACCCGTGACCGCCCACATTATGAGTGGTTTGGTCCCTGGGAAAAGGTCTTAGGCAAATTCGTCGAGAAAACGTCTGGTAAAGGACATAAGTACACCGTTCCCGACTGGAGACTTGAAGATGAAGCCGGCTGCGGCGTCCGCGTGTGGGCGACAATGAAGAATGAGCAGGAACCTCGCGTTCTGGAACTGCTGTTATCACAAGCACAGGTGAGAAATTCAACGCTGTGGGCGAGCGATCCGAAACAGCAGCTCGCGTATCTGGCCATTAAAAGGTGGGCCCGGTTGCATTGCCCGGATGTCATCCTCGGTGTTTATACGACCGATGAACTGGAAGGTACGGTTAAGACCGAACGTGATATCACGCCATCCACACAGGATGGTGATCTGAACGATTACATTAATCATTCGATGAAAATCGATGACGCAGAAATCGGTAATAATGCAGAGAAGGTAGAGGTGCTTTTGCCCGACAACCCAAAAGCAGAGACCCCTGCCCCCGCTTTGCCACCTGAACCTCCTGCGAGGTCACCCATTAAGCCATCAGATAATACGCAGCCGGTTCCGCTTCAATGCGGAGCTGAGGTTATGAGTGAGGCGGATACTGGTAAACAAAAACGCTCCCCAGAGGAGTTGCTGACGGATTTTTGTGAAGCCGCCATGAACAGCAAGTCAGTCAGAGTACTCGACCGATGTTATGCGTATGCGGTAAAAGTTTTGCAACCAACGCCAGCTCTGCTGGAAAAAGCCACAGATGCCTTTCTTGTCAGAAAGGCTGAAATCGAGGACGAAGCCTTAAACACAGAAACGCACTAGCTGCTTTTAGCAGGAGTCATCAATGAATCCCGATAATCACCCCTTAATCGAATTACGTAACGTTCGATATTACACGGTAGCCGAGGCCGCTGCATTTGCCGAAAGCCGCGGCCAATATGAACATGCCGAGAAACTCTGGTCACAGGCAACAAAGCTCGCAAGAAACATTATTAATGTCGAATGGGCAGAGCACCGTAACCATTATTGTTTAAGCGTCATACGTAATGGTTGGTCTTATAATTATTTTCCTGCCAAGGCCTGAACTCAGGAATTTAAAAAACATGGTCTACAAACCACACAAATTCATTTTTATGACTTCACTGAGCATAACCTCAGTGATAATTTACGAACTCAACGCGCAGGGGTAATAAGCAATAAAATAAGAACAACCAAACTCGGCACTCTCAGATTTTTTACACCTGAAGGAGAAAGTGGTGAAAAATAAAATCTTAGAATATATTGATAACTTCCTTTTCCATTCCTCATCAGACCCCTCTGAGCAGTTGGTCTATCTTATTGCAAAGCTCTCACTTACCGCTTATCCGGTGGCCTGGGTCATCCTGCCATCAGGAGGTAAAGGAGAGGGTTTATTTTTCTCCCATTCAGAGGCAGTTGAGTCGCTTAATAAACGTGCGCGAAAAGATGAATATATTGCTCCTTTATTCGCGACTTTGAAGTTTGATTTTTGCGAAAAAACCGGTGAGTTTTTCGACTCACCTATTCAAAACAGCCCTGATAAATAACATTAACAAACAAGGAGAATAACCTGAAAAACCCTTAACTTCTAACTAGTCAAAATATTTTATTCACGTATGCAACAGATAAAGCCCACTAGGAAATTAATTTAAACTTAGCAATTAAGGCAAAAAAAAGAAATGAACATCAGAACAGTTTCGTCGGTTCTAATTTTATCATTATCTATAATCACATCTGCACATGCTAATTTGTTTTTCTGGCATCATAAAAAAAATAAAGACAGGGAAGATATCAACCGAAATACTGCAAATATCAAGATTAACCAGCAGAGCATCGGTACCAATGCTGCAGGCATCGAGGCCAACCAGCAGAACATCGGTACTAATGCTGCAGGCATCAAGGCCAACCAGCAGAACATCGGTACCAATGCCGCAGGCATCAAGGCCAACCGGCAGAGCATCGGTACCAATGCTGCAGGCATCGAGGCCAACCAGCAGAACATCGGTACTAATGCTGCAGGTATCGAAGCCAATAGAAAAGAGATAGGGGCCAATATCGTCAGATCAAAAGTTAACAAGAACGAAATCAACCACAATCGTTCAGCTATTGCGGCCAACCATGAAAGTACTCTTCATAATCATGAGCTCATTACTGATAATACCCATGCTATCCAAACGGTTACCGGCCAGTTAAGTACATTCAAATTCGAAGCTGAAAGCCGATTCAGCAGCATTGAAGATGATATTAGAAAAAACGACAAAAGAGCGATGGCCGGAATAAGTGCAGCAATGGCAATGAACGCGATCCCGTTTGTGGAGGGAAAAAACGTCAGCATGGGGTTAAGTGGCGGCTCATACGGTGGGCAATCGGCGCTTGCCTGGGGGGCGATATTCAAACTGGGTGACAACGTCCGAAGCGGAACCTATCTGAGTTATGACACCAGTAAAAACCTTGGCGTGGCGGCCGGTCTTTCTGTTGGGTGGTGAGTGATTGCCTGACACCCCCGTTCAATCAATGTTCATTTTCCAAGCTTACTTAGCGAATGCCTGAACTTTTTTGTCAAGCATCCTTACCCTAACGTTTTTTTCATTTCAGCCCTCAATAAAAGGAGGCGAGTTATGCATAACCGCGAAGCAGCTAAGCACATAACAGACACTTTACTGGCGGTGACCACAACGCTTAAAGAGTCAGTTAAGTTTATTGAAGAACTGAAATTTAAGGGTAAGGTCAGTTCCAAAGAGGCCAGTCAATATCACCAATCCGTAGCCGATGCCCTGACCAAATTGCACAACGTGAAGCTCAATAACCTCTTTGGGCTTCACCCGGACCTGAAACATGAGTGTCCATGCTGTGGAAACGCGAGTGAGAAAGAAAAACACTGATCTGAGCAAGTAGCACAGCGACAGAACCTGACCGCCCGCTGGGCGGTTTTTTTATGCCGTAATTCCGGAGGCAGAACATGACGAAGCTACTCAATTTGCAGGAATGGGCGAGCACAACATATTCCATGCCACCCTCCCTCTCAACCCTGCGGCGCTGGGCACGGGAAGGCCGTATCTATCCCTGCCCTGAGCTGCACGGCAAAGAATATAAGCTCCACCCTGACTCTGTTTATATCAATCCCCGGAAACTGACAAGGAACCTGACCAGTCACCCAAACAGTTCTGACTCAGGTAATTCGCTGCTGGAGAAAATCATCAATGGCGAAAAGGCCTCAAACCTACGATCCTAACCTTCCCCGTAATCTGACTTACAGGCACAAACGCAAAACCTATCACTGGCGCAATCCTCAGACGGGAAAGGAATTCTCTCTGGGCAGTATCCCCCGGAGAGAAGCCATCGCTCAGGCGTTAGAGGCGAACAACTATATTGAGCAAAATTACACGCCCTCCGCCCTGCTGGCGAAATTACAAACGAATGCGGTAATGACGGTAGGTACCTGGCTTTCAAGATATGAGCTTATTCTGGCCAGACGTCATATTAAGCCCGCCACAATGCGTCTTCGCCGTTATCAGCTCAAAGTTATCGCAAAACATCTTGGTGACTTCTGCCTGTCTGCGGTTACAACCCGCCACATCGCGGAATTTATTGAAGGTTACATTGCTGACGACAAGAGGACCATGGCCGTCATTCTGCGTAGCCTGCTCAATGATATTTTCCGCGAGGCTATTGTGGCTGGTCTGATAGAAAGAAACCCTGTTGAGCCCACGCGTGCCAGACAGCCAGCGGTAAAGAGAAGCCGGTTAACGATGGAACAGTTTAATTTGCTCACCGAATGCGTTCGTGAATCAGAACCCTGGTTATACAGGACGATGTTATTAGCGCTGGTAACGGCTCAGCGACGTGAAGACATCAGCCGCATGAAGTTCAGCGATGTCAGCAACGACCGCCTGTTTGTTATTCAAAGCAAAAAAGGAAGCAAACTCGCCATACCGGTTGATCTGGAAATGAAGGAAATCGGTATGACCCTCAATGAGGTCATTGGATTATGCCGTGAAAACAATCCTTCTGAGTACTTCATTTACTCCCCCACCCGACGGAACGGACGCAAGCCTGGCCCGGTTTCGCCCGGTAATATCACCCAGGCATTTGCCCGCGCACGTCGGCGTTGCGGTCTGAGTGAAGAAACCAATCCTCCCACCTTCCATGAAATTCGCAGCTTATCCGGAAGGCTTTACGAAGCCCGGTTTGGGGAAGAGTTTACGCAGCGATTACTGGGCCATAAAAACCTGTCGATGACCAAAAAATATCTCGATCCACGGTCGAATGAATTTGTTCTGGTATAAACAATGTATGGAAAATTCGGACAAATTTCGGACATTTTCGGACGGCCTAAAATTTTCCCTTGCAACTCATGGCGTTATCGTTATGCTATATATAAAACGTATACATTACATATAGGCTTCACATGGGCATTGTAAAAATATCCGATCTGATGCATGAAAACTTACGCATCGCCAGCCAGGCGATGAGCCGCTCAATAAATGCGCAGGCTGAGCACTGGTTAAAACTGGGCATGCTGGCCGAGCTGTATCCCCAGCTGACACAACACGAGCTTGCTCAAACATTAATCCGCATCGAAATGAACGGCGGTGCCGATATTCGCCAGGTACTACATCATGCCGATTTAACCCCACAAGGAGAAGTGTAATGGGGAACGTTAAGATCCATTCTGCAGAAGAGATTGAAAAAGCCCGTGCTGCCGGGCACGCTGCCGCCCAGGTGCTGGCGATGATCACCCCTCATGTACGCCCGGGGATCACGACAGAGCAACTGGACGATATCTGTCATGATTTTATTGTCAATGAACTCAACGTTACGCCCGCCAATATCGGTTATCACGGTTACACCCGTACCACCTGTACTTCCGTTAACCATGTTGTTTGCCACGGGATCCCGGCGGCCAAAACATTAAAAGAAGGTGATATTGTGAATATCGATGTCGCCATTATTAAAGATGGCTGGTATGGCGATACCAGCCGAATGTATTTTGTGGGGACGCCATCCGTGCGTGCAAAACGGCTGGTGGATATTACCTATCAGTCCATGGTTGCAGGCATTAAAACGGTTCGCCCGGGCGCGACACTGGGCGATATTGGCGCCGCTATTCAGCGCCTTGCTGAGAGCGCGGGTTTTTCCGTGGTCAGGGAATATTGCGGTCATGGCGTCGGCGAGATTTATCATACCGAACCTCAAATTCTTCACTACGGCACGCCGGGCGAAGGAATGCCTTTACAGGCAGGGATGATTTTTACCATCGAACCCATGATCAATGCTGGAAAAGCAGGGACCAGTGTGCTTTCTGATGGCTGGACGGTGGTTACAAAAGATCGCTCGCTGTCTGCCCAGTGGGAGCATACCGTCGCCGTCACCGAGACGGGCTTTGACCTGCTCACGCCCTGGCCTGAAGGCACTGGCGACTATCCGGCTATCTGATACTTATGCCGCCTCAGAGGAGGCGGCATTGATGACGGTCGGGTGATGCACTACGGATGGACGTTACCGAACCCCGCGATGCGTTGTTCCGCTGGGGATCAGGCCCGCCATAATTTCAGGCCATTCCGCCCTGATCGTTTCACTTCATATAACGCTTTATCAGCGCGCCGCAGCCACTCATGTATTGAGTCGGCTTTATCAGCACTGGCAATGCCAATACTGACTGAACACCTGAACGTTACAGAAGCAGGCAGGCGTAATTGCCCAATGTTTCTTTGAAGCGATTCGGCCAGGCTGATGATGTCAACGTCATTCGAATCACGAATGATAACGCCAAGTTCATCTCCGCCAAACCGTGCCGGAATGTCTTTCATACCTACGCTGTCACGTAACAGGCCGGAAATTTCAGCCAGCAAAAAATCCCCGGCTTCGTGACCGAACGTATCGTTAACGTTTTTAAAATGGTCGACATCTATCAGTATCAGATACGCTCTGGTGTCACCCCGCAAGGTGCGCAAAAGCTCGCTTTCAAGCCGGCGTTCGAACAAACGACGATTAGGGATTTCCAGACCGGGATCCATCAGCGCAATTCTCTCCAGCTCACGGTTCTTCTGACGCAGGCTCAACGTCAAATTGTGTGATACAACGCTGAGTGCCAACATATAGAATGTGGCCAGTGGAAGGGTAAGCCATGCTGTGCGCGTACTAAACTCCATCAAAACCGGCGCGCCTTCAATCGTCCATACCAGAATAAAGGCAAACAGAAATGCCTGCGCAGCAGAGAGCAGCTGAGGCCAGCCTCCTGCGGCGTAACGGTCGGCCATCAAAACCGCGATGATGACAAAGGACGGCATAGGACTCACGGCCATCAGCGCAATACAGATACCGCCAAATGCGGCATCCAGCGTTAAATTTGAACGCTCCCGCGCGGTGGAGTCCCGTGATTTTACGGCAAGGCGGTATGCCAGATAAGGCCAGATAAGAACGTTGCTAATCAGTAATACCAATATCGCTGGTTCTTTCCCCAGTTCCAGGAGAACGGATGCAATCGGCAAAAAACATAAAAGCGTGCCAAGCTGGCGCATGGCAAACATGCGACGGACAAATCGCGTGGATCGCATTTTAAGATGATGATCATCAGGTGAGTAATAGGTCATTCGCACGCGTAATTGACAATATATTTAGCGCAGTTTATCCACAAAAAACGCCCTGCGCTTTAATTTTTAAGACTTTTACCCTTTATTTGTTATTGCCGTTAAGATGACTTATGCCGATGATTTGGCCGGGTCCACATGGCCCAACGATCCATGTTATATCGTCAGGCCTTAGCGCGACTGGGCGTTACTTTATCTTCTGCGGCCTTTAGCCACTGAGGCGGACCAGTTGAAATCGCCGACTTCACTGGCCGTTAGCGAAGAGGGTTTCTTTTTCCTGAGCGGTTTTTTACTTTCTTTTTCTGCTTTTAACTTTTCATTAAGAAGTTTATCGGCCATGACCTGCTGACGAGCTTCGCTGTTTAACTCTTTCTCTTTTTTTGCATCAGGTTCTTTGCCGGTGCGTTGACGGTGCTTCTGCATCAGGTTTTGAAGAACTTCATTAACGGCGAGTCGCTCTTCATCACTGAACTGATCGATGGAAATCATTTTCTTGTCATTCATAATCGCTTTCCTCGTGGTGAGTTCATAAGCAGTGTACATCATGCCGTGCTCGCAAAGCGCATTACCTGCGAGTTAAGTGGCTCAGTCTGACAAGGTTAATCACGTTAAGCAGGTATCATTTCCCTTCAGGCAGACTAAAATAAGCGGAAATTTCAACGAGAATCGACGTCATGAAAATTCCCCTGCACAACGACCACAAACCTTTTATCACTGCCCTGCTGGATGAAACGGTAGAGGCGATTGAAATGCACTCACCTCAGGCTGAACATATCGAACGCGCCTTTACCGTCGCCCTCCAGCAACAGAACCGCGAAGCAGAGGCGGACTGGAAGCGCACGATAACCTTTTTGGCGCTATTCGTTTTTCTGTATGCCGCACTGGGCGCCTCATTAACGCTGGACCTGAGCCCGGCTGGCGCAAGCCACAAAAGCATTGAGTATGCTCTGGAGGCTGTTCCGGTACTGATTGCCTTTTCAGGCTTTTTTATCTCCGTACTGTATCTGTTTATTGTTCGCGCCGGTTCACGGCAACGCCGTAACTGGCAAAAAACGATTTTGATGCTGGAAAAATACACCCTCGGGAACCTGTTTAAACTGACGCACCAACAAGGTGCCGGCACCAGCAACTATTCACTCTCATCGATTATGCTTGCCCTTTCCCTGTTCATTTGCCTGACCTGGTTGATTATCTATAACTATCTGACCTTCACCACCAGCGGCGTATTCGGTAGCGTGATTTCGTTATTTATTAGCACGATGGTTTACGTCATTCTGGATATTCAACTCCTCAAGCCCTGGCTGTCCGTTGCTGAAGCGGAGCCGTCAGGCGCTGAGGATGAGAAGAAAGCGGATAAATAATGCCTGCCCGCCCGGCCTGGACCGGGCTTTCCGTGATTTTCTTGCCCAGACAAAGACGACGTCGATCTAACCGAACGGTGTTAAGAAAATCATTTAAAGTATGTTGTAACTATTACCATTAACCTGTCTTTGCATGCGGTTTCTTTGCGCGGTACTGACATCCCCTGCCAGCACCTTATACAGTCCGAAAAGATCAAAAGCAGGCAAAATAAGTGACAGCGTCACGTTAAGTTTGTTTTTTGGAGGGTTTCCGCTTCCGCGCTCATGATTGAAAAGCCGCCATTGCGGCGTTAATCAAAAGGGAATTCGCGCGCCAGCACTCTGGCAATGACGTTTAGCGCCCCTTCATCCTGATTGCTTTCCGTTTTAAACCGCGCAACGGCTGAAACCGACTCAACAGCATTGGCCATTGCAAAACTGAAACAGGCCTGGCGCAACATTTCGATATCGTTTGCACTGTCGCCGATGGCCACCACCTCACAATCGCTGATGCCCCATTTTTGTTGCAGCAAAGCAATACCATGTGCCTTGTGACAGCCTGGAATAATCAGATCAATAAAGCCATAGCCGCTCGATACGGGGTGCATAATATGATCGATTTCACCGAGCTGGTTATGCAGACGATCCATCAGACTGTCTATGCCTTCGTTGGCCAGGTTAAGCGAAAACTTAAAAATGGTGTCATCGATATCATAAAGATTATCGCGCTTTTCAAGTCGGTAATAATGATTGTTAAGCATCTGAATAATGCTGTCTGGCATTGAAGAATGGACATAAGCGCCCTTGCGTCCACAAACGACAGTGCTGATATCCGGCTCTTTTGCCAGGATATCCAACACGCGGTGCACGCTTTCCTTTGCCAGCTCACCACAAAAAATTTCATCATCGCCTTCTGATACCCACGCACCATTTTCGGCAACAAACGCAATGTCGTTTTTGATGTCAGGAAAGTAGCGCTGTAGCTGATAATATTGATTGCCACTGGCGACAACAAAGTGAATACCTTTTTGCTTTAGCAGGGCGTACTGGCGTGAAAAGCGCTGGACGTTGTACTGCTTGTTTTCGTCCAGAAACGTCCCATCCATATCCACTGCAATCATCCTTACTGCCATTGTCATCCCCCTTTTCCCGGCCTGAACAGGCTCACTCTTTTTTAAGCTTACTCGTTGAAGGGGATAATGAGAATTCCAGTCATCAAAAATCCTTCTGTTCGCTCACATTGTGCGCCAGTTCCGGTTTTCACCAACAGCAATCTGTTAAACATAGTGCTGACTTTCGAATGAAATGAAATAAATCTTCATATGTAAAATGAAAACACTGTTAAGGGCGCAGTCATGAATGTAAAGCTTCAGCACACAGCGTTACCCACGGATATTTCAGCCACCATCCGCCAGTTTAAACAGCAGATCCGTCAGCAGATTGGCGATGTTGAAGGCTTATTCAGGCAGGTTTGCCAGAGAACCGAGCAGGCGATAAGCGACGCAAAAGCGGAAGAGCGGCTAAACGGTAGCGCCTGGCCGGTTATTTCACCCGAGGAGATCACACAAGGGCTGACGCCTGAAACCCGAGAAAGCATTAAGCGCCGTGGCTGTGTAGTGGTTAAGCAGCATTTCCCTCGGGAACAGGCGCTGGCATGGGATACCTCCATGCTGCGTTACCTGGACGAAAATCAGTTTGATGCACAGTACCGCGGCCCGGGCGATAATTTCTTCGGCAGCCTGGAAGCATCCCGCCCTGAAATCTATCCCATTTACTGGTCTCACGCACAAATGGAGGCGCGTCAGAGTCCTGAAATGGCCCAGGTGCAGTCATGTTTAAATCGCCTGTGGACGTTTGAATCCGGGGGCCAGCAATGGTTCGATCCGGACGTGAATCTTATCTATCCGGATCGCATTCGTCGGCGACCGCCAGGAACGACCTCGAAAGGGTTGGGCGCACACACTGACTCCGGCGCGCTGGAACGCTGGCTGTTGCCCGCTTACCAACGCGTTTTTCGATCGATTTTCGACGGCAATCTTGAGCATTACGACCCATGGCATGCCGCACATCGCAGCGAAGTGGATGAGTTTGATGTTCCGGATACCACAAAATGCTCGGCTTTCCGGACGTTTCAGGGCTGGACGGCGCTGTCCGATATGATGCCGGGTCAGGGCTTACTGCACGTGGTTCCTGTACCGGAGGCCATTGCATATGTGCTGCTGCGCCCATTGTTATCGGATGTCGCTGACGATGAATTATGCGGTGTTAAACCGGGGCGCGTACTCCCGATTAGTGAAAAATGGCACCCGCATTTGGTAAAAGGATTATGCTCCGTACCGGCGATCACCGCAGGCGATTCGGTATGGTGGCACTGTGACCTGATTCATGCGGTCGCACCGGTTGAAAATCAACAGGGATGGGGAAACGTTATGTATATTCCCGCGGCGCCAATGTGTGATAAAAACCGCGCTTATGCGCATCAGGTGGCGAGTGCACTTGAGCAGGGTCATTCCCCTGCTGATTTTCCGCCTGAACATTACGAGGCCGGCTGGAAGAACCGGTTTACCCTCGCCGATCTCAATTCGGTGGGTAAACGTGGACTGGGTTTAGCCTGAAACCAGTGAGACTCAACGTCAGAGCAGAGAACCATGATGAATACGCGTCAGCAGAAAATTATTGAACTGGTTAATACCCGAGGCAATGTCGCCGTCAGCGAACTGGCTGAGCTGGCCGGTGTGTCGGAGGTTACCATTCGCCAGGACCTCAACCTGCTGGAAGAAAAGCGGGTTTTACGTCGGGTTCACGGTGCGGCTCAGGCATTAGACAGCGACGACGTTGGCGTGCGAATGCATACCCGCTATGGGATAAAACTGGCGCTCGCCCGTTATGCAGCCGGGCGGATTAACGATGGCGAATCTGTATTGATCGAAGGCGGCAGCACCAACGCCCTGCTGGCACATATGCTGGCCAGCCGCAAAAATTTGACGTTAATCACCGTAAGCCATTATATCGGCCATCTGCTTAAAGACGCGGCCTGTGAAGTCATTATTCTGGGCGGCATGTTGCAAAAGCGCAGCGAATCAATGACGGGGCCTTTAACCCGGTATTGCGTACAGCAAATGCACTTCCATAAGGCCTTTATTGGTGCAGATGGCTGGCACCCGGAAACCGGCTTCACCGGCCGGGATATGCTGCGATGTGATGTCGTGGATGCCGTGCTGGCTAAAGGTGCAGAAAGCTACGTTCTGACCGATAGTTCTAAATTCGGGCAGATCCATCCTTATCCCCTGTCTTCCGGTTTTCAGCCCGGTCACGTCATTACGGAAAAGGGGCTTTCTCAGGACGTGGTGGCCGGACTCGCGGCGCAAGGTATCGGGTTAATACAGGTCGCGATCGACTCAGCACAGTAAAGGCATCAGGTGATGCCGGTAATGGAATCACGCACAACGAGGCTGCCCTGATAGGGAGTAAACGGCGTTAATTCACCGCCATCCAGCATAAAGACCAGTCGATTAATGGTGTCATTGATCATATCGGTAACGGGAAATTTAACACTGGAGAGCGCAGGCGTTATATAAGGGGCCAGCGGAATGTCATCAAAGCCAATGACCGAGACGGTTCCAGGTACAGCAATATTATTTTCTGTAAGCTGTTTGATCGCCCCGATAGCCATTTCATCATTGCTGGCGACGATAGCACTAAAGGGCTGTCCGCTCGCCAGCAATGTTTTCACCGCCAGCATCCCACTTTGCGCCGTCCATTTGCCCTGCACAATTAGCTGCTGATTCGCTGCGATTCCCTGAGTGTGAAGCGCGGTTTTATAGCCCGCAAGTCGCTCCTGACTGGTCGGCGAATCCAGTGATCCCGTAATAAATGCAATATTGCGATGGCCCTGTTCAATCAGGTAACTGACGGCCCTCTGGCTGGTTGCCTGCTGATCGCTGTAAATACAGAAGCTGTCATTAATTCGCAGACGACGATTAATGACCAGCACAGGCTGCTTGTGCTGCGAAATAATCGCATCCAGCTCGTCGATGCTGAGAAAACGCGGATAGATGATAACGCCATCGCAACGTAAATCGAGCAGAAACTGGATGGCAGCGCGCTCCTGCTCAGCGGTATGTTTGCCATCGGCCAGGATCAACTGCCGATTTTGCTGCTCCATAATTCTGGCAGAGTGAGACATTAACTCACTGAAAATGTTGCCACTGTACAGTGTATTGGTTACAACCAGCCCGATGGTTTGGGTACTTTTATTTGCCAGATTACGTGCCAGCAGATTAGGTCGATAGCCTGTCTCCGCAATGGCCAGCAAAACCCGTTCCCGCTTCTCCTGCCCTACATAACCCTTACCTGACAACACCCGCGAAACTGTCGCTTTTGAGACGCCGGCGCGTTTTGCTACTTGTGAAATGGTTGTCATGTTATCGCTGCCAGAATCTTCTGAGTAAATGGAGTTTACCTAAGCCTTTCATTATTTGAAATATTTAGCCTTAATGTCGTGCCGCCTGCTTCGCCACTCAAAGTGATTATCATCACAAAAATAACATCAGCCTATTTTACACTCTTGTTTAAAAGGTGAAATCTCTTCATGATTTTGTGAAACCGGTTTCCTATTTAGCCGCACCGTGGGTCAGATGCAGAGTAAGGCAGGCTGACTGGCGAAGTAAAACAACAACACGACGGTGAGAGCGGAAACCCGAGCGCACTTTCCTCTTCCCTACGAGATAAAATCATGCCAGGAAATTATGCAGAGATTTCACAGGCTATCGTCAGTAAGCTGGGTGGCCTGACTAATATCAGTGCGGTAACCCATTGCATGACCCGCCTGCGTTTTGTGGTGAAGGACGACCATCTGGTTGACCTTGCCGGCCTGAAAGCCATTAACGGCATCATGGGCGTTGTTCATACCGATACTCAGTTACAGGTGATTATTGGTAATGAGGTAGCAAAGGCTTATCAGGCCGTGCTGGCATTAGGCGAACCGCAGTCGGACGGCGCCGCGCCCGTAAAACGCAAAATGACGCTTAAAAGCGTAGGCGCCGGCATTCTGGATGCGCTGGTTGGCACCATGTCACCGCTGATTCCGGCTATTATCGGCGGTTCAATGGTCAAGCTACTGGCCATGATACTGGATATGGCTGGCGTATTTGAGAAAGGCTCATCAACCCTAATCATACTTAACGTGATGGGTGATGGTGCCTTCTTCTTTTTGCCCATTATGGTGGCGGCGTCTGCCGCGCTGAAATTCAAAACCAATATGTCACTGGCTATCGCCATTGCTGGCGTGCTGGTGCATCCCAACTTTATTGACCTCATGGCTAAAGCCGCACAGGGACAACACGTCGACTTTGCTTTTATCCCGGTCACGGCGGTGAAGTATACCTATACGGTGATACCGGCGCTGGTGATGACCTGGATTTTGTCTCACATTGAACGCGGGGTGGATCGTATCACCCCTGCAGTGACAAAAAACTTCCTTAAGCCTATGTTGATCGTGTTAATCGCCGCGCCGATCGCCATTGTATTGATAGGCCCGATTGGTATCTGGATCGGCAGCGGGATTTCCGCTCTGGTTTACACCATTCACGGTTATCTGGGCTGGCTTTCTGTGGCCATTATGGGTGGGCTGTGGCCGTTGCTGGTCATGACAGGTATGCATCGGGTTTTTACTCCCACCATCATCCAGACCATTGCCGAAACGGGTAAAGAAGGCATGGTGATGCCTTCTGAGATTGGCGCCAATTTATCGCTTGGCGGCTCGTCGCTGGCGGTGGCCTTTAAAACAAAAAACCGCGAATTACGTCAAACCGCGCTGGCGGCGGCGGCCTCCGCTATTGTGGCTGGCATTTCCGAACCTGCTCTATACGGCGTGGCAGTGCGATTAAAACGCCCCTTAATTGCCAGTTTGATCAGTGGATTCATCTGCGGTGCCGTGGCCGGCATAGGCGGTCTGGCCAGCCATTCAATGGCCTCACCGGGTTTATTTACCAGCGTCCAGTTTTTTGACCCGACCAATCCCCTGTCGATTGTCTGGGTTGTCGCGGTAATGGTACTTTCCGTGGTGCTGTCGTTCATTCTTACCCTGATTCTGGGTTTTGAAGATATTCCAGAAACCACCCCTCCGGCGCCATCACAACCTGGCGCATCCCCCGAACAAACGAAAGCGGCTAACGCCAGCTGATCATTAATGACCCTGTTAAAGAGGATTTCATGTCTGAAGCAACATTCCCTGAAGGCTTTTTATGGGGCGGTGCCTTATCCGCCAATCAGTCAGAAGGCGCTTTTCTTGAAGGCGGGAAAGGACTCACTACCGTTGACATGATCCCCATTGGCCCCACGCGTATGCCAGTAAAGCTGGGGCAGGAAAAACGCGTTGAGTTGCGCGATGACGAATTCTATCCCAGCCATACTGCGATCGATTTTTATCATCGTTATCGGGAAGACATTGCCTTGATGGCAGAAATGGGCTTTACCGTCTTTCGCACCTCAATTGCGTGGAGCCGTATCTTTCCGCGTGGCGATGAAAGCACGCCGAATGAACAGGGCCTGGCTTTTTATCGTGATATGTTCACCGAATGTCGTAAACATGGCATTGAACCTTTAGTGACGCTCTGCCATTTTGACGTTCCCATGCATTTGGTTACGCAATACGGTTCGTGGCGTAATCGTAAAATGATTGAGTTTTTTACCCGCTATGCCCGCACCTGTTTTGACGCATTTGATGGTTTAGTGAAGTACTGGCTGACCTTTAACGAAATTAACATCATGCTGCACAGCCCATTTTCGGGTGCCGGATTAGTGTTTGAACCCGGTGAAAACAGTGAGCAGGTTAAATATCAGGCAGCTCACCATGAACTGGTCGCGAGCGCCCTGGTGACAAAAATCGCGCATGAAATCAACCCTGATAATCAGGTGGGATGCATGCTGGCTGGTGGCAATTTTTATCCCTGGTCGAGCAAACCTGAAGATGTCTGGGCGGCGCTACAAAAAGATCGTGAAAACCTGTTTTTCATTGATATTCAGGCGCGAGGTGCTTATCCCGCCTACGCTGCGCGCCTTTTCCGCGAAAAAGGGATTCAGATTGAAATGGCAGACGGTGATGCGGATATACTCAAGCATACCGTCGATTTCGTGTCGTTCAGCTATTATGCATCCCGATGTGCTTCGGCCGAGATGAATGACAACAATAGCAGCGCGGCAAACGTGGTGAAATCCCTCACCAACCCGCATATTCAGCGGAGTGAATGGGGCTGGGGCATCGATCCGCTTGGCCTGCGCATAACCATGAATATGATGTATGACCGTTATCAGAAGCCGCTTTTCCTGGTCGAGAATGGCCTGGGCGCACGCGATGAGTTAACGGAGAAAGGCGAAATTATTGACGATTATCGTATCAGCTACCTGCGCGAACATATCCGGGCGATGGCCGATGCGATCGGAGACGGTATTCATGTTATCGGCTATACCACATGGGGCTGTATCGATTTGATTGCCGCATCAACCGGCGAAATGAGCAAACGTTACGGGTTCGTTTATGTGGATCGTGACGATCGTGGAGAAGGCACGCTGGCCCGGCGGCGGAAAAAGTCCTTCTGGTGGTATAAAAAGGTGATAGAAAGTAACGGCAGGGATTTGGATTAATCGCACAGCGCGCTTCAGCCTCTTAACCGACTGAAGCGCTGCTGGCAAAACCCCCTGAAGCAGGCTGTCCTGCTTTTCAGGCGACACTGACTGTCGCCTTCAGGGCATTTACTTCTGCAGCAACCAGTGTTCGATATCGCTGGCCGGGAGCGGCTTCGAAAAGAAGTAACCCTGTATCTGGTCACAACCGTATTGCTTCAGCAAACTCAACGTGGCTTCAGTTTCAACGCCTTCTGCCAGTACCGTATAGTTCAGCTCTTTCAACATCATGATAATACTCCGCACGATGATTCTTGATGCATGATCGCCATCCATTCGGCCAATTAAAGACATATCGACCTTAATGACATCTAGCGGTATTTCCTGCAGATAACTGATATTACTGTAGCCCGTACCGAAGTCGTCCAGTGAAATAACAAATCCCTGAGCTTTAAGCGCCTCCAGCCCGTTAATGGCGATATCACTCTCCGTAATGAGCTCGTTTTCCAGACACTCAATGCCCAGTAGTGCTGTCGGCAAGGCTGCCGCCTGCATTTTACTGGCTAAGCCAGAAGCAAACTCTGGTCTGGAAAAGTCACGCTCGCTGACGTTCACGGATACCGGGATAAGTTCAAACTCGTTGTTCCATTGCTTAAGCTGAATAATGACGCGATCGATAACCCAGTCAGTGAGGACAGAAATCAGGTTGGTTTTAATGGCCAGCGGTATAAAGTCGGCCGGAAACAGTTCGCCTCTCTCCGGGTGGTGCCAGCGGATCAAAGCCTCAAGCCCTACGGTTTTTCCCGTTTTTAAACAGACCTTTGGCTGATAAGCGAGGTACAGGCCTTCATCTTTTTTAAGCGCCTGAGCCAGATCGTTCATAATCAAAAAATCTTCAGTGCGACGCGAATCATAAGCATGATCGAACGTCATGGCGCCCATGTTTTGATGGATACATTCGTGTAATGCACTAACCGCCTGGCGCACCACTTCATTCGCATCGATGTCGCGGGAAACAAACTCTGTCTCACCCGTATAAACATCAATATCAATCGTAATGTTATCCGCTAAATCTGCTTTAAGGCTGGTTAATACCTCAACGGTGCTTTGCGCATTATAACCACCAAGATAAGGTTGTATTAACGCAAACCGGCCGGGCGCAAATGAATACAGCATGTCATCTGACTGCAGTTGAAGACGAACACCGACCAGTCCGGCAATTTGTCTGAGCAGGTTTTCTACCGGCGCAATGCCAAAAGTACGGGATAACTCATACGCCTGTGGAATATCAAGACAGTCGATGAGGATCAGGCGAAAACGACGATCGGGATTATTGACGGCCAACTGCTGCATGTCGCGAATAAGTCGGGGCCGGTTGGGTAAAAGCGTGATCAGGTCCGTGAAACTGGCAAGATTCCAGGCATCCAGAAAAGAACTAACCAGTTTTGCCAGCGACTTTAAGGTGTCCAGTTGCTCATCACTAAACATATGAGGCTTTGTGTCGGTCACGCAAAGCGTGCCTAAAACCAGCCCTTCCAGATTAGATAACGACACGCCTGCATAAAACCGAATGTGCGGCTCACCCTCAACAAGTGGATGAAAGGTAAAGCGGTTATCCTGTAATGTGTCCTGCACAACGAGCTGTCCGTCACCGTCAATCACGTGACGACAAAGGGAAACTTCTCGTGCGGATTCTTTAAGATTGAAATTACGGGAAACCTTAATATATTGATTTTTATCATCAATAATAGAAATAAAACTGCCTGAAATGCCCAGTACCTGCGCGGCAAGATGAACAAACTTTTCCAGCACCTCATCCCTGGTGACATCAGGTGACAAAAGTGCTTTAACCGCTTTGAGACGATTTTCGTCATTGCCACTTTGATTATTGTGCACAACAGCCTCCCCTTGTGCGGGTGCAAAAACGCAGAAACTAATTTAGCCTAAATTTAAATATTTAGCGCCCTGTTAAAGGACGATTTATCGCAAACAAGGGCTATGCGAGACTGTATAACATGACCGGAACTTTTTTCTAAGATTTTTAACGAGAAACCGCGTCGTCCGCTATGTCGATAGCACACATGAGTGCAAGCCAAAGTGAAGCAATCGAATAAACGACCTGATTATTCCGGGCATATTTATCATTCACCTCATCAAAAGCGCAGCTGCCTGCCTGAATAACCGCAGGCTATAACATGAAAATGCGTTCAGCTGTTGCGCTTACCGCTCTTTCAGCAATATCTTCAGATCGTTTTGTGTAACGCGTTACCGCCTCATTCTCTGAGCCTGACGGGGCGGAAGCGAAAATGGCGGCTCATGCACAAGCGTAAAACGCGCGCTACCCTGTTGCTGAAGCCAACAACACCAACCGCGATCATATGGCTATAAATAGTCAAGATGTCGCAGGCCACCTGTCGCGTCTTTTCTGTCTGATTTATCGACGCATAAGGTAACGCCTGTCCTGCTGCCCTTTCCTTTCTTCTGCACCGCTGTCAACAGGCCTTCGAAATCTGTCCTTCCCGTAGTAAGCTACGCCCTACAGCCAATATGGGTCATGTCCATTGAGCGTTGAGCGTTGAGCGTTGAGCGTTGAGCGTTGAGCAATGACGAAAGCTGACGGTAACCCGTTTGACTATAATTAACAGATTTAAAACCCCTGCCAGATGGCTTCGTTTATGGGCTGGGTGTTCAGGAATGGAAGTATGCTGACTGAAGAACAGTTGAATCACATTGTCACCCACCCCGACGACGTTTCTCATCAGGTTGTGGCAATGGCAAAAGAGTTACTGGCCTACCGGGCCGCTTTCGCGCGGCCCTATGCAGTCATAGAACCTTTGGGGATGACCTACATCGGCGATGAAAATGCAGCCATGGTCTGGCACCCAAAACATGGTGAAGACGGCGATACACGCTTGTATCTCAAACCCCTGATAGACGAGTAACGCTCGCTGGCGGGATAACGGTTGCGTGACCCAGGCGCGTATTTTATCAGCCGGTTCAGCGATGTCGTGTTCTGGCGCCAACCCTGGTACCTGCCTGACGCATTTATCCTGTCGCAAACCCTTAATCCTTTCTCAGCCGCGCGCTCCTCTGGGCAAATCTTGATGCCATGCCCGGGCAATAATCTGTGCCACGCGGTTAACGCGCTGTTCCGCCACGCACTCATCCGCACCCGATGGGTCTGCAACACCGCCATAGGCAACGGCGTGTTACACGGGTTCCGCGATCGTCAGCGCAGGGAGTGGGTTTGACAGCAACCTTTGCCGGATCTCATTATCCAGGTTGGCATCGGTGACAATATCCGTAAGCTCCTTCAAATGCACCACGTTGAACAGCGACCATGCGCCATATTTTGAGCTGTCTGCCAGTAAAATTCGGCGCTGGGCGTTCCTGATCAGGTCCCGTTTGAGCGCGGCCTTTTCTTCTGTAGGCGACGTCACGCCCTTAACCCCATCCCATCCGTTACCGCTCAGGAAGGCAATGTCCGGATGAATATTATTAAGCAGTTTTCGCCCGTGGTCACCAATGCACGACTGGCTGCTTTCATCAATGCGACCGCCAATAATTGTCACTTCAATCTGTTTGAACTCAGACAAAAACAGCGCGATATGGAGATCGTTGGTGATCACACGCAAAGGCATATGGGTAATCTGTCGCGCCAGCTCAAACATGGTAGTACCGGCGTCCAGTATCACCGCATCACCGGCTTTGATAAAACTGGCCGCAACGCGGGCAATCGCGTGTTTCTCAGCCAGATTGCGCGACGACTTTTCCAGCGTCGTGGGCTGAGAAGGGATAAACCGGTTCAGGGTAACGCCGCCATGCGTGCGACTGACGACACCTTCGTGATCGAGTTTAATCAGATCGCGTCTTATGGTCGCAGGTGACGCACCGGTCACCGTAACAAGCTGTTCAACCGTGACCAGATTGTTGCCTTTAAGATAATTCATGATCGATTCTAAGCGACTGTTTTCTTTCATGTTATGTGTACCTGAACAGGTTTTTATTTTCCGTAATGCTGCCATGATCGCAAACTGTGCTTTTTGTGTCCAGGTAATCTCTGGAAAGGTGATTAACTCAGCTCACTGGTGAGTAATACCGCTTTATGCGCCCGCCTCCTGACCACCCTGCTCAGACTGTTCAGGTAAAATCGTTTTAATTTCTCTGACGAAAAGTGGAGACATTAAATATTGTCGCGGAGTACGAGGAATCGTTATTCATCCCTTTCGCAACACCACACCAGCACTCTTGCTGGCTGCCTGACGATTAACAATGACTCGCGATAGAAGATAGCGGATCGGTAAAAATGGCGATATTCAGGCTGAATTCAAAATGCGTAGCAGTAAAGAAGGATAATACAGGGCGGGGACGTAGAGCATAAGTGGAATAACAGCAGCGTTCCGTGCTGCCAGGAATAGATTACCGATAAACGTTCAGACTATGACGTTATAACGGCATGAGCATACTTACATGGCGTCACGATATTCTGGCCAGGCAACCGCATCGGACTGCCCCGAATCTGGCGACGCAAACAGACTGCCCTGAAAGTTGATCACGCCCGCGGCCTCCAGCCACATCCACTCTTCCGCTTTCACGATGCCTGCGGCAATTACCGTGATTTCTAATGCTGAACAGCATTTGATGATCGCCTGAACAACTGCCTGTTTCGGGCCGCTTCGATGAACATCCGTGGTGATACTGGAATCAATACGAATGCGATCGGGCTGAATGTGGGTCAGCAATGACAATCCCGCCGAGCCCGCACCGAAGTTATCAACGGACAGGCTGATACCGGCGGCTTTAAGCTCCCTGACAGCCACGGAAAAGGCTTCCAGCCGTGAAATAACTTCGGTTTCACTGACGCCAATGACCACCTGCTCCGGCACCAGACCTGAGGCGTTGATGGTTGCAACAATTTTGGCAACGGCGTCCGGCACGACCACCAGCGTCATAGGAAGCAGGCTGACATACAGGGTCATTTCATCCGGACAGGCCCTGCCTGCCATCTCGAAAGCTTTAATCACGGCATCAAGGTCGGCATCATGTAACTTTTTATCCGACCCATTGGGATCGCTGCCGCTGTGGCGCGTATCCGTAATCGCCTCAATAGCCGTCACCTGCCTGGCAAGGGGATCAACAACCGGTCGGAAGGTGATACCCGAAGGAGAGGATTTTGCCGCGCTTGAGGCAGGCGCTTCAGGAATGAATTCCCAGTATTCTGACGGTAATACCTCGTAGTAGTTTTCTTTTTCACGCGCTTCTACGAAGGTACGCAGGAACTGCAGCGCTCTGTCAGCATAGGTTAGCTGATATTTGGAGGTGCCTTTATCGAGAACCGCCTGAAGTACGGTTGAACGATCGTGTTCACGCAAATCGAACAACTCCATTCCGGCGTTACCGAAGCGACGAGATGGCGCGTAGTCACGCATCAGTTCTACCACGTTGTGATGTCGGCGATCGGCACAGATACGTTGGTAAATAGCAAGAACGCCCTCTTCCGGGCCTTCCAGCAACTGGAAGAAATGTGTGCCATTAAACAACAAAATGCCTGTCACTTCATGGGAAGCATTAAGTATGCTGGCATCATCCACCATTCCTGGAAGCGTCTTAACAGGAACGTCATCCGAAATGTGGCTGCGATAAATAATGGTAATCAGCAAAGGGCAGCTCCAACGTCGTCGTGATTGTAGAAGATAGCTTATCAGTTATTGTCCAAACATGCAGGTATCGGTTCGCGAACAGGCACAATAATTTACATTAATATACTACGGTGACGACGCTTCATCGCGGCACGATCCGGATTAATCTTGTGGCGTCGTGAAACCTATTCATTAAGGTTATTTATTTAAAAATGCCTATTCACCGTAAAGATCCCGACATAGCTTATTGGTTGACTTTAACGCCTCGTTACCGCCCGCCATTGAGACAAGATAATGCCTTGTATTAGCTTACATTGCAGACGTAACCATTGAGTGCCATCCCGTCAGGCGGCGTAATGCACAACGCATAAATGACATAAGACCCGGTATGTATACATTAAAAAAAACGAACAATACCTGAAATTTAATTTAGGGCTGAATGATAAAATAAAAGTGAATCGTTTGATTAAAATGGCCGCACTATTATTTATAATATTTCAGCATCAAACTTCTTAACCAAAAAACAACGCCAAAAAAAAGGATACAATTTGCATTAAGTAAAAAGACATGAAAACTTTATAATTCCTACCCTCACTCTCCACAAGAAATAAATTAATTGCTTTTGCCTTTTATATTGATTGGGTTTTATTTCCAGCATTTGTCGTACACTCTTTTTTTGCAGTTCTATTCAGCAAACGGGCAGGAGCGGGAATGTCTATGGAATACACTAAAAAGGAACCTCACCGCACCAGTGAAAAAAATGCACTCAGCATTTCCGATCGCGGCCGGGATGAAGGTCTGAAGAAATTTCTGCGTCTGGCCAGCCAGCTGCTGGGCACCCATGGAAGTTATATTACCGTCCTGACCGATGAACAGCATATTGTTCGCGCCAGTTATAATATTGAGCTGCAAGATTCATCTCGCGAGCAGGCCTTGTGCCGGCACGTGGTCGAAGGCGGCGCAACGGTCGTTGTCACGGATACCTGCCGTGATGCACGTTTTGCTCATCATCCGTTAATAACGCATGCGCCTTTCATCCGCTTTTATGTCGGCACGCCGCTAAAAAACAAAAATGGCCTGATGCTGGGGACGCTGTGCGTAACGGATACGGTACCGCGCCCTTTCGACAACCAGCAAAAAAATATCTTTGAATCCCTGGCAGCGTTAGTTGTCGCATTCCTTGACGCCTGGCACTCTGCGGCTTTTGTCGAACCGGTTACTGGCCTGGCGAATCGGGAACGTCTTGTTCGTGATATACAGCTCCTTGCTAATCTGAACGACACGGCTTCTCGCCGTCTGGTGCTGATTGACTGTATCGATATGTCACGCGCGTTCGAATTATCCCGATCGTTAGGTATGGCATCGCTGGAGTCGTTGCTTAAAGATGTGGCGACGCTTCTGCCTTTACGCCTTCGACCAATCAGTGGCGGCCTGCTTTATACTATCGCCACCGGGCGTTTTGCGATTTTAACCCATACTGACAGCCACATCAGTGCGCGCTGGGTGGTCGAGCGTCTGAATGGAATCAGTGCTGATGTCGGTGATGGTCTGACTATGGCCCTGACCACCTGCGTCGGGCAAACAGATTTTGTTGCCGGTGATGCCCCCGCCCATGAGGTTCTCCGACGAGCAGTCAATGCGCTGGAATATGAGAGTGACCAAAAGGTCTCGCCGTTTCGTCTTGATGAATTGAGCGATTCAGGCCGTGCGCCAGATTTTACCCTGATGAGTGAACTGGCAGAAGCCTTACGACACAATCACGGTTTATATTTAGTTTTCCAGCCCAAGGTATGCCTGAAAAGCGGCAAACCTGTGGGCCTTGAAGCACAGATGCGCTGGCACCATCCGTTGCGCGGCGACCTGCCGGCAGATAATTTTGTCACGCTGGCTGAGGGAACAGAGCTGGACAAACAGCTCACAGCCTGGCTGGTCGACCGCGCTATTTGCCGCCTTAAGCGTCTCCGGCATCACCCTATTCAGTTACCTGTAACGATAAGTCTTCACGAGCGAGATGTTGCTGACGTCGCTTTTGCAGAAAAGCTGGCGGAGAAAATGCTAAAGGCAGGGCTGCCGGTCTCACTGCTCATCATCAAGATAGTGAAAACGGAGCATATCATTGACAGTCCGGCCGCCATGCTGGGGCTGGAAATGCTCAGACGTCTGGGATTCAGTATGTCGTGGGAGGATGCCGCTAAAGGCTATAGCAAAATACGCTACCTTCGCCAAAGCCCGCCTGTCATCATCAAGCTTAATAACGTCCTGGCAAACGCGATCAATGCAAAAATCACTTCACGTCTGATAGCGCACAGTATTTTTAGCACCTTAAAAGAGTTTAATACGATCGTCTTAGCGGATGAAACCGGCTTTCCCGCTGCGACGTCACCCCTTGCCGCTCCCCCGCAAGATAATGATGTCGCATATGAATATTTCAATATCAAGCCCATGGCCGAAACTGAACTGGATGCCTGGCTGCGTTGGAAGTTACCTGGCGAGCCTTCCGGACACTAACGGTTTACCCTTCTGAACGGATTGCGAGGAGAGGTCTGGCCGATTGTTTATTTCTTTGCCAAATAACGTTTATTGTCACGCGCCTGGATACGCGCTTCCACGGGCGAGGGAAAAATATAATTATACAGGTCACGATACAGGCTCAAATGCTTGATCACGCCTTCACGAATGGTTTTTGTCATATCATTCACTAAAAAGTCACAGGCAGTCTGAAAACTTCCCATTTTAAAAAAGGCTTTATCAAAAACCGTGACTGTTCCTTCCCATTTCATCAGGTACTCATCTCGCGTCGCATCGTGGCTGGCAATAAACAGACCTTTATGGGATTTAACACCGTGGTTGCCAACATACGTCACCGGAGAATCATAACCGCGTTTGCTGCGCCAGCGGCAAAATTCATAAGGAACATCATAATGCGGCAAAATAAAATCGGGGCAGCGAAAGTGCGCGTCGCTTAATAAGCCATCGAGCGTGACAGAAAAATGCAAAAAATCCTGCATGAAATCGAACTGCCGCGTTTTAGTATATTCAACATGGATGTTGAAATTACCGGATAATACGTACCAGTAATTAGTAAATCCGTTGACCAGAATACAAAAAACCTGCCAGTCACTGAGACGACGATCCCCCGCTAACCCTCTGAAACGACTGATCATCAACCTTGATTTTGGATGCTGATACGCTTTAAGTAACGGATCATTCATACCTTTCAGTAACATCAGGCCCACTCCTTAGTAATTTGGCTTATCCTGCCATGTCGTTTTCATCCTGAAAAGGTGGCGTCTTCTGATTATGCGGCCTGAGGCACTGGCCTGACGCTTTCTCGCACGCATCGGCTGTTCCCACATGCTTTATCTCATCGTTTCAGGCACTTTCGGCAAACGCCAGTACGCGCTTGCTGCTGAGTGAAAAAGTGTAGAGGGCAGAAACACAATTTCAGAAAAGTTGCGGGTAATGGAGAGCGAGGCTGTGGAAGAAATCAGAAGGGAAAGAGCGCCAGTGCGCGTTGCTGATGAAACTGAATAAAATCATGTTTCAATGCGCGATAGATCTTCATATCGCCCTGGCAGGCACGTTGTGCGGCGTATTTGACCGCAGCATATTCATGGCGAATCGCGGGAAAGTGTCGCAAATAATCCCGGAACGCCAGGTGCCGTATGATATGCGGACTCCCCGGGAGAAAAGCATGAATCTGGTGGGTCCGCGCCTGAACACCTTTAGTAAAATAGCGTCTTCCCGGAATACCGTTTTCTCCGCGCGGTTGATAGCCTGCCTGTATTAGCCCAGACTCTGCTGTTGGCGCATCAGGATTCATCACTTCTGCCAGAATATCGATGACAGGTTTGGCTGATAACCCTTCAACAGCCGTACTGCCAATGTGGTGGATAGCCACAAGATGCTCACCCAATGCCGCCGCGATAACGGCAGCTTCGGTAGAAAAGTGATCCGTCCATTCGGGCCGGTATTCACGGATAATCAAAGGGAAACGACTCATTGATGCGCATCCGTTCTAGCGCCCTTTTTTCTTACGACCCGGCTGGGTAAAGCGCTTGCGTGACGCCGGTTTATCCTCTGACTTTTCGCCCTGTTTAACGGCATTTTTTGCCGGTTTCTTTGCCGCCGGACTCTTCTGTGGTGTTTTCTTCGCTGGCTTGTCTTCTGAAGAGGAATTTTCGAGTAACTTAAACAGTTCAACCCGTTCATCATCCGTGAGATCGCGCCATTCTCCTAAAGGGATCCCTTTAAGATTGACGTTCATGATGCGCGTGCGTTCAAGCTTAGTCACTTCATAGCCAAAGTGTTTGCACATGCGACGGATTTGCCGGTTAAGCCCCTGAACCAGCGTAATACGAAACACGTAAGGCGCTTCTTTCTTTACTTTGCATTTTTTGGTTACCGTACCCAACATGGGAACACCTGACGCCATGCCCGCGATGAATTCGTCGGTAACAGGCTTATCGACGGTCACCACATATTCCTTTTCGTGGTTGTTGCCGGCACGCAAAATTTTATTGACCAGATCGCCATGGTTGGTCAGGAAAATTAGGCCCTGAGAATCTTTATCAAGCCGACCAATAGGGAAAACGCGCTTGCTGTGATTGACAAAATCACTGATGTTATCGCGCTCGCCTTCTTCCATAGTGGTAATAATGCCGGTTGGCTTGTTCAGCGCAATCAGCACCAAATCATCTTCATCACGTGGCTCAATTAACTGACCATTCACTTTTACGACATCGCCTGCAAAGACCTGGGCACCTACCGCCGCGCGCTTGCCATTGATGAAAACGTTGCCTTGTTCGATAAAGCGATCGGCATCGCGGCGGGAGCATATTCCGCTCTCACTGATGTATTTATTGAGCCGTGTAGATGATTGGGTCAGCATGGTTCCTCCAAAAACGCGCACTATACCTTACCGAAACCCGCTTGCGAAGCGGGATCCGTCAAACTTTCTGAGCCGTTCACCCTCCCTCAGCCAGGTAACGATTTATCTCGTGGCGATGACCTCAGGACACAGGCCGGGGTATCCGTCAGTCCAGCGCCCGGGTTCATGAGCAAGCAAACCTTTATCGCGTCCCTGCGACAACATCCTCTTAAAAACGAGCGCTCAGGCCCAGGTTCCATGTGACGTCGCGATAATCACGGTCACCCACTACCGTCGAAACAGCGGCAAATGCGGTCACCGCCTCGCCCAAGGGCACATTGGCGCCAACGGCCATATCCACCCAGTCTTTATCCTGGCCTGCGCTGGTGCGCCGGAAGGTCGTGCGGGTAGATTTTAACCCCGCGCTCACGGCTGAGTCGGTGTCGCCAAACTGGTGGTTATAGCTGACCTGCGCCCAGGGGTTTATCCATAATCCTTGGGTGTCGATACGCCAGCCCGCTGCGCCAATCTGTGAGTGCCGCGTTTGATCGGAGAAACGCATGGCGCTGCTGCTGTCGCCCCGTTCCTGATAAGCATCTGCCTGCACGTAGTCCAGTGCATAGCTGGCTACCGGACCGGTAGTGATGACCTCGCCTAACGGTAAATCCCAGCCTGTCTGGACGCGCAGCCCCATCAGTTTACCCCCGCTGCTTCCCTGCTCCGTTCGCGTTGCAGGTCCAAGTTTTATCCGCCGTTCTATTGCGTCGTAATCCAGATCCGCATAGTGGACGTCGGCGTTAAGCCAGAGCCGATCCATCAGCTGCAGCTGGCTCCAGAGCGCAACCATATTGCCACGCAGTCGGTAATCATACCGATCAGAGGGATGCTGGCGTTGACTGGCGGTCGACAGCAACGCACCGGCCTGCCAGTTATCGCTCAGTTGATAACCGATGCCCACAGACAGGTTGGCGGTATCGGTGTCGCCATCATTGAAAACATCGTTTTTATTGCGGGCATGCTGACCGGCATAACCGCCAAATACGGTGAACTCACCGGCCTCAGCGGGTTGCTTGCGCTGCTGCTGAAGATGGCCATCCAGTGTGTTGTGCATGTCATGCAGCATGGCCAGCGGGGCCTGCGTCAGCACCGCAACCTGCGCGGGTGCATCCAGAATTGACTGAATGTAGTCGGCAATGATGGCATGTACCGCCGGACTGGGATGAAGGCGATCGGCGAACAGATAATTTTGCTGGGACGAAAAACCTGCTGTTGATGAGGTACAGTCAACGGAGGAGGTTCCGGGCGGACAGGCCATGCCTGCGGTATTACTCAATCCATAAACCGCGGGGTTGTCGATGACTTCACTAAAGAGCCCATTAATATCAACCCGGACGATATTTCCCTGGGTATTTGCCAGCGCGTTTTCCTCCAGCTGATTGTACCGCGCCGTCAAGGCTGCCGCCTGAGCGCTCAGCTGTTGCCAGGCGGCGAATAACTGCTGTGCAATCAGATCGCGAACCGCCGGGACACCGGAGAGTTGTCCGGCTGCCTGATTGAACGCAGCCTGAATAGCCTGCTGTCTGGCGGCACTGTTGGGCGTTGCGGCAGCATCCAGTGACTGAAAGGCAGCGGACACGGCTGCGGCACTAAACGGCTGAAGAATCGCCTCGATCAGCGCGGGCGTGGCGCCTACGTTAGGGATTGTCGGCACAATCACGGTGCCAGCGCCAGCATTGAGCAGCGCTTTCACCTGACTGGCGGCCGCACCGGCACTGTTGTCAATGAGGGTGGTTGCCAGCGGAGGAAGCGCAACGGCTGCGGCCAGGTCGTTACCGCCTATCCAGTGAATATATAATCCGTTGGGATCGGCCCGACCGTTGTTCGATGCGAGGTAACGCGCCACCTGATCCTGAGTATTAAACTGCGGATTAATAGCGGGTACGGCAACGGCCCCGCCTGCCGCGTAGTTGCTGCCGCCCTGGGAAGAAGGCTGGAGGGTAAGCCCTGCCTGCCGCGCAAGGATTTCGTCATACAGCGGATTGGTTGCAGAATTATAGGTAAACCGACCCACATTTCCGGTATCGCTCAGGCTGTCACCGAATACGGTAAGACTGTCCCATGCCATGGCCGGCAGCGGTGTTGTCAGGGCACTCACCGTGGCCAGCGCCACTAAGGATACAGGAAACCACACACGCGCTCTCTTCATCATTTGCTCCGCTCAGGGATGTAACAAGGATGGATAAATCGAAGAACAGCAAATAACATCACGGCTCAGTAATAGCCGTTGAGAGTAAAAGGCTCCAGGTGAAAGCTGGGGTGCGCTCGCAAAAACGAAAACTTTTTTTATAATTCCGAAAAGTGCCAGCCACAGCCGCACCTGAGCCCGGAGCGCGAAAAACGTGCCCGGCGAGGCCAGGACGGAGGCAATGTCGTCAACCCTGGCGGCCGTGGACAGGCCTCATCAGGTTGGAGCTGTGTGACACCCAACGAAGGCGCTATTTTTTAGCCGCAGGCTTAAGCCCGCGGTAAAGGTCCTGCAGTCTTTTCATGGTTTTCACGGTGCGGTCAGGCAGGGAGGAGGCAACCGACAAAATCATCATCTCCAGGCAAACCATTACGGTGCCATGGAGCGGAATTCGCCCCTTCTCTCCACCGCGTGGAACGTTGATTACCACATCCGCTTCGCGGGCAAAAAAGGAGTCAGTGGCATTCGTGAGTAAAATAATGGGCACGCCGAGTCTTTTGGCTTCACGCACCACGGTGCTTCCCTCACGGTGGGCAGACTTCTGCGCCATCATGATCAGCACATCGCCGCGCTGCAAGGCCAGCATTTGCTCCGCCAGCGCTATCCCTGCCCGATTAAGTGAAAATGACGCCAGGCCGATTCGGTTTAACAGACGGGCGCTGTAGTCCGCAAGGATGCCTGAGGCATTGATGCCAAAAATGGCAACCTGACGGGCTTCGATCATCAATCCGGTAGCCTCGGCCAGCGCCTGACGGTTTTGCTCAGAGGATAAAACATGGCAGGCATGAAGATGCCCCTGCAAAACAAAGTCTATTGACGAGGTGACATCACGCGTTACGTCATTGACCGTGGTTGTCATCTTCTCCTCTGACGACATGCCAGGGCCGAACCAGGCCTGCAGCACTTTTTTCAGATCGCGTAAGCCCGAAAACCCCAGCGCCTGGATTGCGCGGATAACGGTGGCGTCAGAGGTATGATTGGCGTCAGCAATATCCATCGCCGTGCTGTCAAGCACCGTTTCCCGGTTGCTATTGATGTAATGCGCGACAGCCAGAAGGCGTGGAGAGAGTTGATGCTCACGTGACCGGATACGCTCACCCACGATATCAACGCGGCTTTTAGTCTGCATTGCGATGATCGTCCGCCTTATCATTTTCACTAGTAAACATGTGATGTTATTCCCGCACGTATTGATCCTGAAGCGACATGAGTGCCGGAAACATGAATGCAGAAGGCCCCAATAAGCCGGATAAAGGATAATGTTTCTCATTTCCCGCCTGCAGATAATGGCCCTGCACAATGTAGTCAGCAAGCAATTTTATCGCACACAGGATCCTCCTCTTGGGACAGCTTACGCGTTCACTCGCCCAGCATGAATTAAAAAAATCATTAAATTCAATATATAAAGTCATTCACGCACCGCTTTTACTGCATGCCAGGTAACATTTCAGAATGTAGTGAAAACCCTCTCTTTTCTGTTTACTACTACATCAGCCAATGATTGAATGATTATCAATTACAAAAAAGCGTGGGCGAGGTGATGCGGTTATCTGCCCGTCGCTGAATAAATACACGCAATACACAGGGTTATTCCCTTTATTTCTGTCATTGATGATCAGCGAAAAAATAATGAAAAAACGTTCCAACGAGATTAAAAACCTGGGGATCCAGCAGGCAGTCATGCTGGCGATGTGTTCTGGCGCGTTGCTTGCCCCGGGTAAAGGCCTGGCGGCGGTCAGTGATAATACGGTGACGGTAACCAGTGACGCAGATCGTCACGATGGCTACACCATCCCCACCACCAGCGTGGCCAGCAAAGCCCCGGTGGCGCGTCTGGATGAGGCACAGTCTGTCAGTACCGTGACACAACAACAGCTTGATGACTACCAGGCCAGCAGCCTGAGTGATGCAATGCGTTTTGTCAGTGGCGTGTCTGAAGCAAACACCCTGGCAGGCACGGAAGATGGCTTTGTGCGGCGCGGTTTTGGGAGTAATTCTGATGGGTCTGTTTATCGCGACGGCATCCGCAGCAGCCAGGGACTCAATCTGGATGCCACCACGGAACGCGTCGAGGTGCTAAAGGGTTCGGCTTCGTTACTCTACGGTATTCAGAATCCCGGTGGGATCATCAACGTGATCAGCAAAAAGCCGCAATATTCCTGGCACTCAGCGGTCAGTGGCCGCTACGCAAGCGAAGGCGGCGGTGCCGGTACGCTGGATGTTACGGGCCCACTGGGCAACGGCGTTGCCTTCAGGCTCATCGCGGAAAAACAACGCCAGGATTACTGGCGTAACTTTGGCAGTGATGAACACTCGCTGCTGGCTCCCTCTCTTCAGTGGTATGGGGAGAAGGCCAGCCTGTTAATCAGTTACAGCGATTATCGTTATGATATTCCCTACGATCGCGGCACAGCGTTTATCAACGGCTCACCCCTCTCACTGCCCTACAAACAGCGGCTGGACGATAAAGCCAATCATGCCTGGGGACGCAATCAGGCGCTGAACGCCCATTATGACTGGCAGTTCAACGACAGCTGGAGCACGCGCCTGACGCTTGGCTGGAATCAGCGCCGTTATGACAATAATGAGGTGCGGGTAACGGCCATTGATCCTGCCAGCGGCGTTGTCACCCGGCGCGCGGATGCCAATCGCGGCTTTAATCAAAAAACCAAATACGTTTCCTGGGATGTTCTGGGCAATCCGGAACTTTTTGGCATGACGCATGCGCTGGTGTTTGGCACCGATTATGAAATGAACCAAACCTACCGGGCGCATCAGTATCAGGGCAAGAATGACAGGCGCTTCAACTATTTCAATCCGGTTTATGACATGCTGTCTCCCGTCACCGACAGCACGACAGAGAATACGGCGAATGCCAACAACTTAAACCGTATCCACAGCCGCTCGGTTTATGTCAAAGACAGTATTTCGCTGACATCCGACTGGATCGCCGTCGTGGGCGGGCGTTACCAACATTATGAGCAACGGGCTTCAAAAGGTTTTAACCCGGTCGTTCAGACACTGGATGATGAAGGGAATAAATTCCTGCCGCAGGCCGGGCTGATTTATAAAATCACGCCAGATATTTCGCTCTACACCAGCATAAGTAAATCCTTTACCCCGTCAACCGATGTTGATGATGCGGGCAATGTGAGTCAACCCGAACAGGGAACGACATGGGAAGCAGGGAGCAAATGGCAAATCACCCCTCGCCTTTTCGCCTCGGTCGCCTTCTACAACATTGATGAAAGGCAGATGTCGTTGAGCATTAACGGCACCACCCGCCCTATTAACAAGGCGCGGTCTCAAGGGGTTGAGCTTGAGGTTAATGGTGAAGTGGCGCCCGACTGGGACATCAGTGCCAATTACAGTTATGACAATGCCGAAATCGTCGATGACAGAATTAATCCGGCCAACAACGGCCATCGCCTACAGAATGCACCTGAAAATGCCGGGGCGCTTTACCTCAGTCATAACCTGGTGATAAGCAGTTTACCCGGTGATTTTCGTGTAGGTGGTGGCGCACGCTATGTTGGCAGTCGCGCCGGCGATCCGGATAACAGCTTCTCTTTGCCGGATTACGTTGTCGCTGACGGCTTTATTGCCTGGAACAATCAGCTACTGGGTAAAAAAACGCAGTTAAGACTGAATCTTAATAACCTGTTTAACAAACACTACTACACGTCGAGCGGCGGTAACCTGCGCGTACGTGAAGGTGAAACCCGTAACCTGATGGTGCAAGCCCGTGTTGAATTCTAATCCCTGCAAAACAATCTGGCGGCTCCTGCTCCTGCTGCTCTCCATGACAGTCAGCAGCGTCGCCTGGGGCAAGACGATTACTGATATTAATGGCGATCGGGTTGATATTCCCGATCGTCCTCAGCGTATTGTTCTTGGCGAAAGCAGAATGTTGTACACCTTCGCCATGCTGGAACCCGGCAATCCGTTCAAAAGGCTGGTCGGCTGGCCACAGGATCTGAAGAAGTATGACCGGCAAACATGGAATATTTTCGCGCACAAATTTCCAGAGATGCTCAACATACCGTCGTTAGGTTTTGATGGAATAAATGATATTAATCCTGAACAGGTGATTGCGTTAAAACCAGACGTGGTGATCCTGCCCGAGCTCGCCCGCAGCAGTGACGCCGGGCAACGGCTGGAAAAGGCGTTGAACGCGGCGAACATTCCCGTGGTTAAAATCGATTTGCGGGTCCATTTACTGCAAAACACCACGCGGAGTGTTGCCATCCTTGGGGATGTACTGGATCAGCCACAGCGTGCATCGGCGTTCAACCAGTTTTATCAGCAACATATGCAGGTTATTCAGCAGCGCCTTGCCCGTTATCAAGGCCCTAAACCTACCGTGCTGTTACAGCTCCACCTGGGCCGCCGCAATGAATGTTGCGTCACCGCTGTGAATGGCAGTCTCGGCGAGGTGTTGTCGCTGGCAGGGGGAGATAACATTGCCGGTAAAACCCTGGCTGGCGTTTTTGGCCGACTGAATGAAGAAGCCGTGATTGTCGCGCATCCGGATTTTTATTTTGCGACAGGTAGCGGAGACAGCGGCGATTCATCGGATCTGAAGATCGGTCCCGCCATCAGTTCGGCTGAAACACGCGCGTCCCTGATCCAGCTGACTGCGCAACAAAATGGCCTTAAGCAGCTTCAGGCCCTTCATAACGGTCATGCTGCCGCGCTGTGGCACAACTTTTATCTCAGCCCGTGGCACGTTGCGGCAGCGGAATTTTTTGCTAAAACCCTTTATCCGGATCGGTTTAAAGACGTTGATCCGGAACACACCCTGCAGCAGATATTCACCACGTTCCTGCCTGTTCCCTATTCAGGAACCTACTTTTATTCGCTGGAGAAAGCATCGCCTTAAAGCGCGGTCTGGCGGCAGACTGAACATCGCG
The DNA here is from genome assembly GCF_024793925.1 of Pantoea sp. B566. Taxonomy (NCBI): domain Bacteria; kingdom Pseudomonadati; phylum Pseudomonadota; class Gammaproteobacteria; order Enterobacterales; family Erwiniaceae; genus Pantoea; species Pantoea sp. B566. The sequence continues at coordinate 212,372 of NZ_JANUQL010000002.1, read as the reverse complement.
CAGCCAGAACCGGCTGGTATAATATCAGTGTTGGTTTTTGACCCTTACGATATCGGCCATCACTGATAACGCTATCTCCGCAGGCGTTTTACTGCCAATGGCCAAACCTATCGGTGCCTGAATCCTGGCCAGCTCATCCTCAGCCAATCCGGCTATCGTCGTTAAGCGTGCCTTACGCTTAACGCTGTTTTTTACCGATCCCATGATGCCGATATAAAAAGCGTGCGTGTTGACCGCTTCCATCATGGTTAACTCATCAATACGGGGATCGTGTGTTAACGACACAATGGCAACAGCAGCATGGGCACCGTTTAACTCCAGCCAGCGCGCAGGATGCTGCGGCACAATCGTCACGTTGTCTTCACCCGAAAAATGACGCTCCAGTTCACTTAACATTGCCGAACGGTGCTCACAGACGCGCACATGAAAACCCAGAAACTGCCCAAGACGAATGCATTCAAACGCAACCGTGGAATACCCTGCCACCAACAGTTCAGGAATCGCGCCGACTGGCAACACGATGTCGGGGTCCTGATAGCTAAGCACGGGTAACGCGGCCGACGTTGCAACCCTCTCCCACGATGCGCGCTCGCCCACGGACAACTTTTTGATCATCCGGGTTTGGCCGATAAGCGCCTGATGCATCGCACTTAACAACGCGCCGCTGAGCATGTCAGGAAGCAGATGTTCCACCAGCACGTCCAGACGGCCGCCACAAGGCAACTGCACCCGGGTTTGCCGTCCGCCATCACCATATCGGACAACCTGGCTGCTTATCCGGTAATGCCCTTCCGCCAGACGTGCCAGGAAATCTTCTTCGATGCAGCCGCCAGAAAGCGAGCCACAGCAATCACCGCAGGCGTTAATCGCCATCATTGTCCCCGGCGCGCGTGGGGACGAACCCCAGGTGCGAAGCACGGTGCACAGCCAAATCGCCTGTCCCGCCTGATGCCAGTTCAAGGCCGTTTCGATAACCCGCTGATCCAGCGTAATCATGAGCTGCTCCTTACTCGCAGTAGGTCTTCCGGGTAATCAATATCCTCCAGGCAGCCCCGATCGCTGAGCGGCACATAGCGGATTTGCTGGTTTAACAGCAAATGTTGTGCCCCCGTATCGCCTGAAAGCTGTTGCAGCGCGGGAAAAAATGCTCGCTGGAAACCAACCGGATGGCCTGGCTGTCCTTTGACCCACGGGCGTACAAGCGGTGAAGCATGCAACGCCTGCTCCACCGCCTGATAGCTGTCAGTCGTGACAAAAGGCATATCGCCGAGCGCGATAATGACGGCATCATAGTCCAGGCAGGCGCTGACGCCTGCTGCTATGGAATCTCCCAGCCCCTGACTGACACAGAAAACAGCACGCACGTTGTCCAGCAGCACATGAATAGCCTTATTTTCCGGGCGCGTCACAACAATGATATCCATACCGCTTGCCCTTGCCTGTTCCAGCGAATGCCGGAGGACGGCTTTTCCTTGCAGTACCGCCAGCAGTTTATGCTGGCCGCTTGCCTGTCGAAACCGGCGGCTCATCCCCGCCGCCGTGAGCACAATCGCCGTCTTCACATCCGCCTTCCCGGCAACCTCGCTACCCATATTTAAAGGATTTTATCCAGCGTGATGGGTAAATCCCTGACGCGCTTACCGGTCGCGTGATAAACCGCATTGCTGATAGCCGCAGCCACGCCCACGATGCCCAGTTCACCGACCGTTTTCCCGCCCATGCTCGTGGCCTGATAATCAGGTTCACCGACATCAATGGTGGTGATCTCGGGAATATCCGCATTCACTGGAATCAGATAATCGGCAAGATTATTGTTAATCACCCGACCATTACGCGGATCGATAATGCCACCTTCGAGTAATGCCTGACCTACCCCCATGATCATGCCGCCCACCCACTGACTTCGGGCGAGTTTGGGATTATAAAGTCGGCCACTGTCGAAGGCCGCGACCATACGTTTCAACCGTATGGTGCCAAAGTCTTCGTCCACCCGCACCTCAACAAACTGTGCGCTCCAGCTGTGGGCCGAGACCGCATCCGGTCGGCTCATTTCATTCAGGCTACCAGTAACGCTGTCCCGTTCCTGCGCAGACATGTTCGGTGAAAACGTGCCGCCTTCAACGCTGAGCCCATTAAGGTTAGCCAGCTTAAGCAGCGCCCCCAAATCAATGGCCTGAGACGGTTTAGCCGTGAGATGGATGCCACCCTGGGCCAGAGTGAGTTGGTCATGCGAAATGCCGGCAAGAGGGGAACCTGAGGTCTGACTGGCCAACGCCAGTAAACGGGCGCGCAGCTTTTTCGCGGTATCGTCTACGGCAGCGGTCAGATTCCCTGCCAGCTGGGAGCCGCCCGCAACGCCAGCCCGGGGCAGTTGCGTATCGCCTAATTCAACATCAATGCGCTGTGAATCAACGCCCAGAATGTCTGCGGCGGTTTGCGCCAGTATTGTGTAAGTACCGGTACCAATATCCGCTCCTGCGCACTGCACAACGAACTGACCTTGCGGAGAAAGCAGGATTTTAGCTTCCGCAGGCATGGTGTTGACCGGGTAGGTCCCCGAGGCCATTCCCCAGCCAATCAGTTCGCGTCCTTCACGCATCGATCGGGGCGCCATGACGCGTTTATCCCAACCAAACGCCTCAGCCCCTTTTTGGTAGGCCTCTTTAAGCCGACGTGAACTCCAGGGAAGATCTTTTTGGTAATCACGATCGGCCCAGTTAAGTAGCCGAAAAGCCAGGGGATCAAGATCCAGTGCGTAAGCCATCTCATCCATCGCCACTTCAAGACCGAACGCGCTGGGGTTTTCACCCGGTGCGCGCATCCAGCCAGGCGTCACCGTATTAATAGGTCTGACCTGATGTTGGGCAGAGAGGTTTTCGATGGCATACATGCGGCCAGTGACCTTGCTGCAGTTTTCGGCGAACACGTCAATAAGTGATGTCTCACTAAAACTGCGCAGGATAACGGACTGAATCTTTCCTTCCCGCGTCGCCCCCATTTCCAGCTGTTGTGAGGTTGCCGGACGTCCGCCCAAACCCGTGAAGGTTTGCGGTCGCGTCAGTGACACACGAACCGGACGATTGAGCGCGCGCGAGGCCACACAGGCCAGCGCAACATGTGTGTAAGGCACGGGCTTAGAACCGAAGCCGCCCCCCACATAGGGCGAAATGATACGCACCTGTTTGGGTGAGATGCCCATCCATTCCGCAATTTCGACCTGGGCGCCCATCACCCACTGGCTGGGTTCCCAGACGGTCATATGATCGTTCTCCCATTGTGCAATACAGCCATGGGGTTCCATGGGCATATTGTATTCACGCGGGGTCGTGTAGCGCTGATTGATGCGGACTTCAGACTGGTTCATGGCGCTCTGCGCATCACCCATCTCAATATCCTGAGGTGGGAGCGGCTTGGGTTCCACCCCTTCATCTGTCGGTGATATCAGCGCAGGCGTGGTGTCATAGTCAATCTCTACCAACGAAGCTGCGTAAGTTGCCTGTTCGAAGGTTTCGGCCACCACCAGGCCAATGTTCTGACCGTTGTGAATAATCACGTCATCCTGGATCGGCGTGTAGGTTGTCTGCGCGGCGCCCCCGTCAGCGATTGCCGTCGGCTGATGAATTTTCAGTGAATTGAGATGCGTATAAACGGCAATAACACCCGCTGCGCTTTCTGCTTTAGTGGTATCCATGTGTCTGATGCGACCGCTGGCGACGGTGGACTGGATGACCACGCCGTGCACAGCATTCTCGGGTGTATGTTCGATCGCGTAACGCGCTTTTCCTGTCACTTTAACCTCACCATCACCCCGGGTGCGCGGCGTTCCCAGTCCTGACAGGCTTGCGGGTGCGCGGCGATAGCGTTCGTTGTGATCGCCTATGGAATCCACGGCGTTCCCACTGTGAAGCAGGTCGTTTTGGTCATGGGTCATACAATTTCTCCTGCCGCCATCAAGGCGCGTGCGATTACCCGCGGTGTAAGCTGTATTTTATGCGCATTCCCGGAGAGCGCCTGAGTTTCCTGGTTAATCAGCTCTGCAGCCTCATACAGCGTTTGGTGCTCAAAAGGCTGTCCTGTCAGTGCCTGTTCAATGCGGCGCGCGCGCCAGGGTTTTGTTGCCACACCACCTAAAGCAATATGGACCGTTTCGATCATTCCCTGATTAAGCGTGAGTCCAACGGCTGCACTGGCGCTGGCGAATTCGTAGGAGGTGCGATCGCGGACTTTTAAATAGTGAGACTGCTTAAGCGCCGGGGAGCATGGGATCTCAATGGCTACGATGATTTCATCCGCCAGCAACGCATGTTCTTGATGGGGTGTATCACCTGGCAGAAGAAAGAAATCTTCAATCTGAATGCGTCGGCTCTGCTGCTGGCTGTTTTGCACCACAACCGTTGCATCGAATGCCGTCAGAGCGACCGCCATGTCGCCGGGATAAACCGCCACACAGTGGTCGCTGTTTCCCAGAATAGCGTGGTTGGTATTCACACCATGCCGCGCAGCGCAGCCGGAGCCAGGCACGCGTTTATTGCACGCAGAGAAGGTGGCCGGATCGCGATAATACGCGCAGCGTGTGCGCTGGCATAAATTGCCGCCGATGGTAGCCATGTTGCGAATCTGAGGCGACGCCGCCTGCCATAAGCTGCCGTACAAAGCCGGCGCCTCGCGTTCACAGGCCGGATGATTCGCCAGCTCACTCATAGTGACCAGAGCGCCAATGGTGATGTTATCCTGACCAAAATCAATCGCAGACAGGTTGGGTAATCCAGCGATATCAGTGAGCCGGGACGGCGTAAAGACACCACATTTCATTAAATCGAGTTGTGTCGTCCCACCCGCGATAAGATGATTTTGGGGATGTTGTTTGGCGCCAGCAGCATCCTCAACGGACTGCGCAACCTGCCAGTGAAATTCATTCATCGTGCCTCCTCCGCCATTTCCGCCGCGGCCTGTTTAATGGCATCAAGAATGAAAGGATAAGCACCGCAGCGGCAGAGGTTGCCACTCATATATTCCCGAATTTCGTCGTCAGAACCGGTATGGCCTTCTTTGATGCAGGCCACCGCAGACATAATCTGACCTGGCGTACAGTAGCCGCACTGGAAACCATCATGCTCAATAAAACAGCGTTGCACCGGGTGCAGTTCACCCGAGGACTGTTCCAGACCTTCAATTGTGGTCACGGCTTTACCTTGCGTCTGCACGGCCAGTGTCAGACAACTCAGTACCCGCTGCTCGTTTACCAGTACGGTACAGGCACCGCACTGCCCCTGATCGCACCCTTTCTTGGTACCGGTCAGGTTAAGATGATCGCGCAGCGCATCTAATAAGGTTACGCGAGGATCGATGCTGATCTGTCGGGTCTGACCATTGACCTGCATCGTTAACGGTATTGTTTCTGACATTGTCTTTTTCCCATGGTTGCAGGGCCGGTTAGGTGATCGGTTACTTATACATAACGGGCGAGATAAGAACGGGGAAAGCCGGATAACCCTGATGTTTACATGCGTATGTACGTCATTAGGTTTAGCACTTATTTTCAGGGTAAGAGGTAAAAAGACGACGATTGCGTTAATTAACACGGCTGGTCGCCCTGTTCATTCAGGCGACCAGCACAGTAATCAGCAGGAGGATTTAGACAGGCGAGAAAGTTTATAGTGAGTGGTGATAAAGCTGACGATAAAGACCAGAGCGAAAAGCACCACAATAGTTGGTGCGGGAGCACTGTCAATAAAAAATGAGAGATAAACGCCGCAGAGTGAGACAACCAGCGAAACAAACGTCGCCAGTATCAACGCATGGGAAAACCGATCCGTCAGCAAAACGGCAATCGCTCCGGGTGCAATAAGCAATGAAATCGATAAAATAATCCCTACTGCCTTAAGCGTTGCCACAATGGTCAGAGACACCATACACAACAGGCTATAATGCAGCCAGCGCACCGAAAGCCCGCACACCTGAGCCTGTTGAGGATCAAAGCTGAACAGCATGAAATCGCGCCATTTCAGACCGACGACAGCGACAATCACAGCGGCAATGCCTAACGTCTGAAAAATATCGCTTTGGCTGATCCCCAGCATATCGCCGAATAAAATATGGTCAAGGTGGATCTCCGGTTTCAGGGCGATGTACAAAATCAGGCCAACCGCAAACATCCCGGAAAAAACAATACCCAGAACCGTGTCCTGCTTGATTCTGCTGTTCTCTTTAAGGTAGCCACTGGCGACAGCACAAAACAAACCGGCACTGAATGCGCCCACTGCCAGAGGTAATGCCATCATCCACGCCAGCACTATGCCTGGAAAGACAGCATGACTCATCGCATCACCCATCAACGCCCAGCCCTTCAGGACCAAAAAGACTGACAGCAGCGCACAAGGCACGGCAACCACCGCCGCGATGAGTAAAGCATGATTCATAAAACCAAACTGAAAAGGTTCCAGCCACATCATCTTGTCTCCCGCACAGCATGCGCCTGGGCACGACGACGATTCGCCAGCACACCGTGCTTAGGCGCAAAGATGAAGGCCAGTAAAAACAGTAACGTTTGCGCAACGACAATAATGCCGCCCGTTGCGCCATCGAGATAATAACTTGCCCACGCGCCCATGAAGCTCGTGATGCTGCCAATGGCAACCGCGATGGCAAGTAGCCGGGGAAAGCGATCGGTCAGCAACCACGCCGTTGCGCCTGGCGTGACAACCAGACAGATAACCAGAAACGCGCCCACGGTTTGTAACGCAGCCACGGTCGAAACGGCCAACAAACTGAAAAATAAGATCTTAAGACGCACCGGATTTAAACCAACGGCGCGAGCATGGTTTTCATCGAAAAAGGTGACCATTAAATCTTTCCATTTGAAAAACAAAATGGCGACAGAAGTCAGTCCGATAATAAGCAGCTGAATGATATCGGAAGGCGCAATAGCCAGAATATTGCCCAGCACGATAGTCTGAATATTTACCGAAGTGGGATTGAGGGAAACCATAAACAGCCCAAGGCCGAAGAACGAAGAAAAAATCAGGCCGATGATGGTATCTTCTTTCAGCCGCGTGCGCTGGTTGAGCAACAGCATGCTCCCTGCCGCTAAGCCCCCTGATAAAAAAGCGCCCAACGCAAACGGCAGTCCGAGCATATAAGCGCCCGCGACACCGGGAACAATAGAGTGTGACAGCGCATCACCAATAAGCGACCAACCCTTTAACATCAGATAACAGGACAGAAAGGCACACAGCCCGCCGACCATGGCTGAAATCCACGTGGCGTTCAACATATATTGATAACCAAAAGGTTCAAGGAGCGCGGTCATCGTTTACCCCATGATGAATCCGTGTCCGTGGATGCATTAACCGGCCGTTCATTATCGGAGATAACCTGCGTGATACCGCCCTCATTCATGACATGGCGCAGTACGCCACTGAATGTGCGCTCCAGATTCTGCTGCGTAAACGTCGTCGCCGTGGGGCCGCTGGCAAGAACCGTGCCTTTAACCATGACGGTGTAATCACAAAACTCGGTCACGGAGCCAAGATTATGGGTCGAAACCAGCATAGTTTTTCCTTCCTCCTTTAGCTCACGCAACAAGCTAATGATTTTGGCCTCGGTATGAACATCAACGCCGGTGAAGGGTTCATCCAGTAAAATCACCTCGCCCTGTTGCGCAATGGCCCGCGCAAGGAAAACGCGTTTCTTCTGACCCCCGGAAAGCTCACCGATTTGGCGATGGCGAAAATCCAGCATGTCAACGCGTGCCAGCGCGTCAGTCACCCGATCGCGATCCTGCCGTTTAGGGATACGCATCAGGCCCATATGTCCATAGCGCCCCATCATAACCACATCATCCACCAGAACCGGAAAAGACCAGTCAACCTCCTCGGCCTGCGGCACATAGGCGACCAGGCTACGGCGAAGCGCCTTACGCGTTGGCAATCCCAGTACGCTGATATGGCCCGATCGCGCAGGCACAAATCCCATAAGCGCTTTGAAAAGCGTAGATTTACCCGAACCATTTACCCCGACGAGTGCAGCAATTGACCCTGCTGGCACGCTAAAGCTGGCGTTGTGCAACGCTGTATGCCCGTTACGGTAGGTTACCGAGAGGTCCGAAACGACAATTGTGGGGTTCATGGTGTTTTCATCCCGTCCTGAATGCCGTTTACCAGCGTTTGGGTGGTAACTTTCAACAGGTCAAGATACGTTGGCACAGGCCCGTTGACCGCGCTTAATGAGTCAACGTATAACACACCGCCATAATGTGCGTGCGTTTCGCGCGCGACCTGGCGTGCAGGTTTATCGGAGACGGTGCTTTCACTGAAGATGACGGGAATGGCATTCTTTTTCATCTGATCGATGACGTTCCGAACCTGCTGTGGCGTTCCCTGCTGATCGGCATTGATTGGCCAGAGATAAAGTTCTTTAAGCCCTAAATCACGTGCCAGATAGGAAAAAGCGCCTTCGCTGGTCACTATCCAGCGTTTGTTTTCTGGTATGGCGGCGAGTTGCTTACGAACAGGTTCGAGTGCTGCAACGATCTTTTGCTTATAGGCGGCTGCGTTCTGCTGATAGGTGCTGGCATTGGCCGGATCGTGCTTTACAAGCGCATCACGAATATTATCCACATAGATCAGTGCGTTATCCGGTGACATCCATGCGTGAGGATTGGGTTTGCCATTATAAGGTCCTTCCCCTATTCCTATTGGAGAGACGCCCGTTGAAACAACAACTTCAGGAACGCCTTTGAGATGTTGATAAAAACGTTGAAACCACAATTCCAGATTCAAACCATTAGCCATCACCAACTGTGCACCCTGTGCACGTTTAATATCGCCCGGGGTCGGTTGATACTCATGAATTTCGGCACCAGGTTTGGTGATTGACGTGACCTCAGCCGCCTCCCCTGCCACATTTTTTGCCATGTCAGCAATAACGGTGAAGGTGGTGACGACCTTTAATTTATCAGCCGCATAGCTGTTGAGGCTAACAAAAACACTTAACATCATGCCAAGTGTTGAAACCGATAATTTACTCACCATGTTCGTCATCCTGAGATTAATGAAAAAAGCGCCAATAATTTAGCCCGTGCTAAATTTTATAGCACAGGCTATAAAATTCACACAGAAACACTTTGTGAAGTTTTTTAATGAAATGAATGGAAGTTCTAAGTTTTGTAATGCAGAGTGGCTAATTAGTTATTCTGAAAGTAAAAGTCCAGCAGTGTAGCGCCATCGAATAATGAAGAAACCGTCCTGATGCAGGTCCATAAAGTGGATGGATCAACGCTGAGCGCGCGCAGGGCAAAACAGGAACGCTATTCTTTGCTAAAATAAACTTGTCGTATGAAAGGCAAAGGAGGTCATTTTGTTACTTTCCCAGCAGCACCTGACAAACACGATCATCGGCGAAGCCGCTCTGAACCTGATCGCCATCAATCAGGACGTCAGTGTGGAGTCTCTTGTCGATGAGCTTAAAGTAATGACCCGGTCTGAAGTGGATGAAGCCAGGCTGTCACAACTTGATGATGCAACCAAATGGCTGATGGGTTTCAGGCAAATTGGTTCGCGCCTGACTTCAGGCAGAGGCTGGTCTGCACGCAAATCAGCGTTTTCAGGATCTTCAGACAACGACGGCGATGACATTGTCATAAAATAGTTCTATGCTCATTTTTTACGCATTGTGTTAACTTTTAAGCTTAATTTTGGCACAATGCTTGATAACATCCGCCCTACTTCACACCTCTGTAACTCTCTGTTTTTAATCAATTAGCATTTTTTGCACAAAAAACTCCCGTTAAGAACATCAAAATTCTGTACAAGTTTTTGAAAGATGTATAACTTTCGCTCTATGGCAAAGTACATTTTAACCACCTGAGGATAATCGTATGCGTCAGAACGGACATGCACCGGATAATACCAGCGACATCGCCCGTTACTTCAGCCAGGCAAATTTGCCCTCTCAGCAGGAAACGCTGGGTGAGATTGTTGTTGAGCTACTGCGCGCAGGCCAAACACTTTCACGCAAAGCAATTTGCAGTAAATTGCTCCATCGTCTTGACGGTTGTGATGCCACAGAGCAGCAAAGTCATTACCAGGAGCTGATTGGATTACTGTTTAGTCGCGAAAGCTAATATAAATTTAACGCTTTAAAATTAATTCGTTACCTGAAGTAATTTCTGATCGGGCAGTACCATGTTTACTCACAGGGATAGTACTGCCCACAGCTGACGCGGGAAGGTTAGCTGTCCCCCGTCATCGTAGCCGGAGCGTGGCTACAAATTCGTAATCAGAGAAGCCAGTATGTACAGAAGTGAAGAAGAAAAAATAACGGATGTCATGATTGGTGAGGCCGTTCTGATCTTACTGAAATCAGAAAGTCCGATATCCAGCAATGCACTTATTGCTCAACTTGAAGCAATGGCAAGTGAAACCGAGGACGCAACCAGGCTGAAAGCCATCAAAGTTGCGATTGTTGAAGTACAAAAAGGCATGGCCACAGCGAATAGTCGCCGCCGGGTGGATCTTCCCGAGCGCGATAAACACCGTTTGAACAACGACGGCCCACCAGAAGGCTCTAAAAAACACTGACGCTGGCGTCTAAGATTTAAGCTGTGCCAGCGAGAGAAAAGATGGGCATCAAAGTGTGTTATGCCTGGTAACCCTTACTACTTAATGACCTTGTCGGCTGACTCCTTAAGACGCAACTGACGATTCTTAGAGAATGATAACTATGCAACAGAGCACATCAGATTTAGCCATCATCGAGTTTTTTCGCAGTGAGGGAGAGCATCTTGCTCAGGAGACTGAGCTGCTTGGCAGAGTTATCAGAAATATTGTCAGTGACGAAAAACGCGTAACCAATAAAGCGATCATCCTGTACCTCATCGCAGAACTCGAATCGACGGATGATGAGTTCCACATCGAACTGTTACGCAGAACTCTTGAAATCGTGGTAGGACGTACGCCAGACGATGCAGGTGTGTAGTTTCGCATCTGACATCTGTGGTGAGGGCGTTTATCCTAAGTCAGCGTGAGTTTGTTGACCTGCAACGCAGCCAGATTGCAGGTCACTCTTAATGCATTTTGCGTGAGAAAAAATGGATTGCGCGCTGGCAAAGTACTTTAAATCTTTTGTCTCGGCTGTCCTGACTTAAACGAAACAATGCATCTGTGATCTGGTGAAACTGCACGGGCTCACCTACCTTCAGAAGTTCACTCACCACCGCCCCAATCAGCGCACGAATGTCGTTGTCTTCATGGTTATTCACATAACCTCCAACCGGTGTATGTATATACAGACTAACACTTTTGTGGTCAGGAAAACAAAGCCAGCAGAGGAAATAAACCTTAAGCGAAGCGGTAGAATCTACTTATATTATTGATTTAGTTATACAATAATTTTATTTTTCCACGACCAATCTAGTGAAATGGTAATTCTTTTCTAAATCGGATAAAACGTAAATTTCTATTACTTTTTGTCAGTTTTATGGACTTGTTCACCGGTCATATTCTGGAAGTTAATCCCTCTATTTAATTTGCTATACCACTTTTAAAATACAGTCTTAAATTAATTATTCCTGCTAGTAATGGCGGCACCTGAAATAAAATCTCACGAAACCGCCATTTATAAAAATCAACTAGTAAAGCTTTTTTGCATTATACAATGTAATAACAATCGCGCCAGCTGCAAGGGCGATGAGGAAAATTCCCAGTCCAATCATAGCGTTAAATGCATAGGTTTTAAACAGTAATAGTCCGACAATGCACCCCGTTAAAAAAGATAATACCGTTGTTAAATGTGTATAGAGCTGCTTCTGGGCAAATCGTCTGTCGCAAGGTTCTGCCCGGGATATAAAAGATGATAAATAGGAACCTAATGCAATGCCTGCGTCAGTTAGCGTACCGGTAATATGGGTTGATCTGACACGGCCGTTCGACAGTTGCGTAGAAGTTGCATTATGTAAGCCCATCAGGAAGCCCAGCATCAACAATACTTCACCGTTGTAGCTGGGTGAATAAAACCATTTTTCGAAGAGTGACGCTGCCGTCAGTGCAAACCCTTCAGCCAGAATGATCAGGCAGAAGATGGTTCTGATTTTCCGTCTTTCGCCGGCAATAATGAACAATCTCGCGGTAGTACAACCGATCACAAACGCAGAAATCAGACCCGCAAGGAAAACCAGACTATCAAAGTCAGAAGTGAAAACTTCGTTAGAGATCTGAGAAGTATTACCGCTCATGTGTGACGGAAAAAAACCAAACGCGCCTAAAGCCATTGCGTTGAGTATCCCGGCAGTCGTTGCCAGTGCCAGAGCCAGATATCTATCCTCGGTATGTGAACGTATTTTCTTCTTCTTTATCAGCACGCGGTTCCCCTATAAATGTGCATAAATATCAGTCTGGATCCTGAGGCTCCAGACAACTAATAGTAGTATGTTTTTAAAAACTCAGCGGTGAATACAGATAAGTCTGGGTCTGTAACCTGTTAATTGTATTGATTTTTATAGTTTCATTGACTGATTTCATAAAACGTCAATGCCGGTCATATTTTTTATGCTGCTTATGACGAGGGCTGGTGCCTGGCGTAACCCGATAGCCTAATCCAGGCAGAGGATTTAACTAATAGCGCTATTTATGGCAGGATATGCGACCGGACTGATGCCCCTGTTGGCCAGTGAGAAGAATGACTCTGGATGGATAGATGACAGTACTAAAACCCGCTTTTCTTATCCCTGCCGCCCTTGTCGTTGGGTTCCTGGGGTGGTGGCTGACACCTCATTATGACGCTGAAGATGAAAACTACTACATTTCAGTGCTCTGCGCCGTACCTCAGCAAAATGAGCAACAGCTGCAGAAAGACATGAAAAACGTTATAGAAGGCAGTAATTCAGACTATGCGTTGCAAAAAATACATTTTGTTCCTGGCCTGGCCGCTCGGGTGATCGACAACTGGAAAAGTCTGACTCAAGAACAGCAGCAGCAGGCAGCACTTAGCAATCATGCGTGCTCGCAGCTGCTAATGACCAACAAGTAATATATTGGGAGTTAAGCAATATGATGCCTGTACGGAAAAACTATGCTTCGCTTGGGGAAGTCACTGCCCCCTATGTCCATGCCGTCAGCCACAATCAAACACTCTATGTCTCAGGCTTAACGGCGTTTGGCACGCCTGCAAACCAGGGGGATATCGCGGCGCAGGCTGAAGTGATTTTTGATCAGCTGGAAAGCATAGCGGCGGCTGAAAACACCTCTCTGCAGCAACTCATTAAGGTCACCCTCTTTGTAACCTCTTTTAAAGATATTGATGCACTCCGCAACGTGCTGTTTAAACGTTATGGTGATTATTTACCTGCGAGCGCATTGGTACAGGTTAGTGCTCTGTTCTCACCTGACTTGCTGATTGAGATCGACGCAATCCTGGGTCTTTGAACATTTATAAACCTCATTTTCTGGGTTATGAAAAGGCCAGAAATTGAGGTAACGCAATGATGTTCGAGACAGTACTTAATCCAGCGCAACTCACTGGCAATGGGAGCAAAGTTTCATTTCGCGCAAAGCCGTTCAAACCACGCAGAGCGACCTGAACCTTTACCGGCTGTTATCGACGGATATATCAGATGACGACAGATGTTTTCAGGCCTGGCATCTATTCCGGCAAAAAAGACACAACAAATTCTGATCATAGGGCATGATTAACATCTGATTATGATCGTCTTTCCCTTCTCTCATCCTTGACCCAACGTTTTATACTTCAGTTGCCGCACCGTCAGATGGCATTGAACGAACAGGTTTATGCGTAAGTGGCACAGTGCTGAAAGGCTATAAATGCCCCCGACGTTAGTGATGCTGAGTAATCTGGTGGAAGTTCTGGAATCGTTGAGTAACAAAGCCCCCTACCCTTTACTTACCTGAAGCTCAGTGCTGGCTAATAGCCACTGACCATTATTGCCTTGAAACGCGCATGATACATGAATTGTCACTGAACTCTCATCTCTCCATCTCCACCCATTACCGCTTTCACTCTGCGGTCATGCTGGCAAAGACATTTTCGTCTTGAGAGATACGTATGTTGTCGAATCGCCGCTTGTGCCTTGTCTTCGTGAACGCTTACGCCAGTCGCACTCCACGCCGGGCTGAACAGTTTCAGTTAACGAGGAAGGCTGCGCGCTTTTCGGCTTGAATGCTGAACCAGTGGCTATCTGCTCATAAAAAGAAATCGTGTAAGACTCCCATTTACACAAGGCTGATATACGTGCCGCAAATTGCCATTAGGTGCATAAGATAAATTTCAGCCTGAAATCGCCAACATTTAGGTGTTACTGATTACAGTGAACGTTTAAGTGGCATTCACTGTAATCAGTGAAAGAGGAAATAAAAACCAGCCAGAGGATGAATGATTTTTTTGAACGTCAAAAACACAGGCAAACCTGTATATTATGTTAAATAATCGGGCACGGTCGCAAATTTTCGCCCCTGAAATCGTTGATGTCCTGAGAAGACAGCGACGTATTTTTCCTTCGATTTGGCTAAAACACGTTAATACCGTCACGTGGATTTCCCTTCGTGGCGAGTCGTCATTTTTCTGCTTTAAAGCGATTTTAAGCCTGTTAAAGACAGTTGTCCCCAACCCGCCATCATATGAAGAATACTTTTAACCCGGGTGAGCAACGCATCTTAACCGTTCACTGTACACTGCAACCCAGATACCTATGTAAAGCCTGGATGATGCGATCAAAAAACCCTGCCTAAATGGCCACTCGCCAGCGAGGCTTGCCTGTTTTCATAATGACTGCTTTCAACAATTTCATGCAGCAAACCCATTGATAAGTATGAATTTCAGCCTGAAATCGCCAAACAGGTCATTTGCGGTTGCTGATTACAGTGGTTGTGATTCGCTGTAATCAGTATCGAAAGTCATTCCCGTGATTGAAGCGGGATGTAGCCTCAGCAGGATGAAATAAACAAAACTCAGCCAACATGAGCATGTTATGAGTGAAGACCAGAACAGTTAATCTCAAAAGAATCTCGTTGCCGATTCACTGTAATCAGTTTTTCATCATGGATGGGAATGTGACAGTGCCACACACAGTCGATAATCAAGCCTATGACCTACGTTTACAGATTACAGTGAACGTCGGGTTGGCCTGAATGCAGTTTGTAGTATTTAGTAAAAACATCATGCCAACGCCAGAAGCCGTTAGCTTTCGCCCGGGCATCACTGTTCTGTAAGGAATGGCGTTTTCTCCTCCTGCAGGCACTGATGCGAATTTGATAAAATGCTGTACAGCATCAGGCTTTTACTTTCATTAGCGCCTAACAGAACGCTTTCGCTCTCCAGCCTTGTCTGTTACTGATTCGAATAATACCTGGGCTGAAACGGGTTTTGTATGATGACTGCACCGACTTCAGCTTGTCGCTGTGCATTCTGTCGTCGTGTCAGCGCTCGTTTTCATTAAATCGTTGTTTTATCAACGTGAGGGCAATTGCCAGGTGTGAATCTGTTCCGATTAAACGAAAGGCCAGAGTCATGATGCAAACTGCGACATGTTTTTTAGCATCGGGGCATGAAACCAACTCCATGTGCTTAACTTACTTACTCCTGAAACGCCTATCAGTAAGGCGAAAGATTGGCGCATGTCTCTGTCATTAAGGCTTTCTCAACTTATCCACTTTTTCTGTGGATAACTAAGGGATATTTTCTGTATATCAATTTAACCAGAGTTTGACCGGGACGTTCGTCTTCAAAAAAATAACAAAGCAAAACCCTGACGCATTGACTTCTCTCAGAAACCGAGGGATTACTTTTTATCTCTGACTGAATTTCAGGCTGAAATCGCCATCATAAAAACAATATTTTTCATGAAGATAGGGTTGAAAAAAGCGTCGCTTTCGCCCTGACACCGATAATCCACACACTGCTAAATCTCTTATTGCAATCACAGCAACACCGCTAATTGAGATGCCGTCGAAAAATTGCTGTATCCGTCTCTGTTTGTGTAAATATCGCGCAGACTGCATCCAATAAAAATCATCGACGTGATTTGCCCCCACAGCATTGAGCACAATAGACCGTTAGCCATGTCGATTGGGTTACCTTCTCTGTTAGCATTTTCCCAGCCCACTGCTAACCTCGCTGACGTCAGATAAATCACTCAGGAATGAGGCTGAAACGCTTATAGTCCTTCCGCCAGTCGTTAATGTTTTTTTTGGGTGAACACTTTCGCTTAACCCGAGCTTAATCTGACACGCCTTTAGAAAACTACCATTTAAGCTTTCGATAACCCCATAGGTATTTGATCGCCCGGCTGAATAAGCCGAAGCTTAACGCCATGCGCAAAGGTCCACTGGTTCAGTGCCCGCCAGGTAAACGCTGGTGCAGAGTCTGGTCTGATCTGGTCTGGTCTGGTCTGGTCTGGTCTTAACGTTACCGGATAGCCATGAAATAGCACAATACTGTCCAGAATACGTGTGACCTGCATACCAGATATACCTGAGGTAAGAGAAACTGACAGGTATTCATTGGTAAAATAATCAACGCAGATATAACACTTTATTCTGCGTCAGGATGCCTGTGCGTCCATGACGAAATACGGTGACCACGACAGACCAGGAGCAGCAAGACGGAGCAGAGGAAGGCGTTCTGTAATCCGTACTCTACGACCTCGCCTGCAATTAACACCCGGGCCGCTGAGATGGTAAAGGCATCACAAGTACTTGTGATTAACATGCAGGCCTTCTCGTTGCCGTAGTTTCCCGCTATACGGCGCTAACCGAAACGCCGTCGCTCAGGTGGCAGCGCAATCGAGCGCCCTGAAAAATTCGCATCTGCCACCGGAGGCTGCTTCTCATGGCAGCAAGTCGACAGGAACAAATCAGCATACGTGCACGCACGAGGTCGTGACAGACTCATCACTTCACACCTCACTGCAACCGCTTCCCGCTTGCGATCTGTCGTCAGTATTATCGGCTCAACCACCTGTAATGCATCTTCACTCAGGCATCACTTCTGCAAGTCACTTCCTGAGACGGGCTCTCTCTTCTTCAGACGTTTTACTTCAGGGAGTGCAAAGCCATTAAATGTCTTACGCCAGGCGCAAAAGTTTGTGTCAGAAATAATATGCTTATGGGAGGAAGTGCCAGCCTCGGCTATGCAAGCGATACTGATGATCTGTTCGTACAAAATCTGTCTTCATTGGGATGTCCTCGCGTTGTTATAACATCATGTTGTGGCCAGCAACGGGGAGCAGGTCAGTCGAATCAAAAATCCTTTAGCACCGAGGCAGACAACCACATTAAAACCACAGGCGGCAGGCGGCAGGCGGCAGGCGGCAGGCGGGAAATATAGCGAATTTCATTTTGGGAAAGTAAATTAAAAAATTTAAAAAACAGTATCTTAGAGATAAATTTCAGGCTATTTATTTGGCGATTTCAGCCTGAAATTCGCTATAGCGATATCGAATATTACAGGGATAAAGGAAATATGAGGGAATAAAAAACCAGACAATCAGTTTGCCTGGTTTGATATGTTTCATCGGGTCATATACTTCTTTAATGTCTCAGCAATGACCTTATCAAGCTCGTCCTGGAGTTCTTTCGACTGGCGGTTAAACTCATAGCTAAACATTCTTCCTCGCGTTTTTTTGCGCGCAAATCGATCCTTATCAGCAAAGGACCAGAGAGCCACCGCTGTGGTTTTATCTTTCTCAGGTTCTTTAACAAGCGTCTGGCTACCCTGACGAATCAACCTCAGAATCGTGTTTTTTAACTCGTCCTCAGCCAAACCATCACGAGCCCTGACAACATCGATTTCAGCCGAGATAGCGTTTATCAATGCCTCGACGGTTTGCCCGGTCTCACTCAGTTTATCCGCAGCCTGAAGCAAGGCTTTATAATCAGGATAAGTCAGCTCTGACTGATTAGGAAAAAGAGAGATCAAATCAGCGGGAACGCTGGCAGCTTGTAAAGCACGGGTGACCTTGGCTTGCGACAGACCCTGATTTTCAGCAATCTCTTTTTGGGATAAGCCGCCGTCTTTGAGCGCCAGTAATCGCATCCCGACTTCACGCAAATTATGCTCACGAGCCGTCTGAATATCCTGCGCAAGCCTGCGTGCCTCATCCGGAGTGATGACCGCATCGGTCACAAGAATATCCAGACCGGTTTTACAATAAAGTGCTGCCGCGCGACGTCGTGAGCCGTCCAGTATCTCTATACGTTCGCCCTGCATCACACCAATGGCAGGGAAAAACTGCTGAAGCTTAATCGTGCGGATAATATCCCGCAGTGAGTCAGGCGTAAGACCAGACTGATCGCGACCATTCGTTTCCATGGTCACAAAGGTTTTGCTTTCTATCTCATTCGCAGGAATGTGTTCAAAACGGAATACGGCACGTTTTCCTGTGGCAAGAACAAACGTCTGCGAAGGGTTATCAGAGAGTTTTTCTGTGTTTAACGGTGTCTGGCTGAAGGTTCTGCCGATCGTTATTCTTTTCGCACTCATAAAAACCTCAGTTCAGGCGGATAAATTCAATGCGGTCAAAAACCGCTTTAGCGAAGTCTTCGGCGGCAGAACGAGCGTTTTTCAGCGCCTCACTGCTACCTACATAGGTTGACGGGTTAGCCGATATAACCGTGTCAAACGACTCACCGCAACGCTCAAAACCATCCAGACGGGGCAGGGTTGCGTCCAGCATGTCGCCGCCGAAAATTTCTTTAGCAAGGCTGTGGCAAAGTTTATGGTCTGCTTTGTTAGAGAGCTTTGACATAAACCCGATATTGCCCTGGAGACGGCATACGGCTCCCGACTCTTCAATAATGCCAATCAGCTCTGGTAAACGAGTCAGGTATTTGAGGGTAGAGTGGAAATCAACCTGTGCCGGTGGGACTGGAGTCATCAGGAGATCGGATGCGGCGATCGCATTCTTTAAAAATGCATCCAGATGTGGGCCACTGTCGATGAAGATGAAGTCGTAATCTTTTTTAAGCTTAGACACGACATTATCATATAACACCGAATGAATGTTTTGCCCTGGCAAATGAGTGGCACACAGCTGATCCCAACTTGATGCAATAAATGCGTCATCTATTGATGCAGGTAATACGTCCACACCAGGAATAATGGATGAAACGATAAATTCACTTACCAGCTCATCCCGTGTGACGTTTTGTAGCATCGCCTGAGCGGCAGTCGCCTCCACGAGCCCGACAGAACGCTCGTGATTCAAAAACATCGTGGCAGAAGACTGTGGGTCGAGATCAATCACAAGGATGCGCAGGTCTTCATATAAAAGGTGAGGGTGAGCCCGAAGAGCGTGAGCCAGAGAAACAGTAGAAACCGTCTTGGAAACGCCACCTTTAAGATTTCCCACAAATAAGGTAAAGGCTTCAGTGTGACGATCGCGATATTTCGGCACGCCGCGATGATGATAGATATCAATAATGTTCTGAATGGACATGGCGTACTTCACCGAGCTACCGGCGGCGCGCTTATCGAACTGATAACCACTCTCTTCCATTTCGTTTACGGCATAATCAACGCTGGCGCGGGTCAGTTTTGGCAGTTTAGCCAGAGCCGCCTTGGCATAAATTTGGTAGTAGCTGTTTTCCTGCAACTCAAGCTTTTGTGCCTGAATTTGTTCAGTAAGGCTCAATAACATGCGTTCGGAACGCTGAGCAACTTTCATGACCTGACTATCATCGTTAGCCATACTTACTCCAAATGTGTAGGATTTATGAATTTATACCTAAATCCTGCACACAAGGCAACAAGTTATCATATCAACGCAATACTGTGTTAAATGTAGGACTCCTGATTTCTGTGACTTTGTTCGCACAATTCACTGTGATGAGCGGGACACATCTTGAGCTCGCGCACTTGAAATACCGCCAATTCATCTTTACAGCCTTAACCTTGACGCTTGATCCAGCACACGATAAAGCTGACAAATTCTATCCCCTGTAAAAGCTGGTAAGAAAAGGCATCAATAACAGTGTCGAACGTTCACTGTAATCAGTGAATGAATGCATTCGAATTTTTGCAGACCTGAAGGAGGTCAATTCAGTTCCAATACGTGTTAACCGTAAGCAGGAGGGCCAGGCCAATATGCTGATTTAAGCGCATGTCTGGAGCACAGATTCATGCCGGTTGGCAGCGGTAAGATCGCTAAACTGAAAGATTCACTATAGTCAGCAAAAGATTCACTGTAATCAGTAACGAGGGATGGGTGCATCATGAGTTCTGGCCGATGTGTGACCCTGCTGTGAAGCCGGTAGACAAAAGGGTACTGAGTTGAACGCACTGGCAACTGGCAACTGGCAACTGGCAACTGGCAACTGGCAGGGTGTCATATCCCGTTTTTCAACGAAAGAAAAGGGGAGTCATTTCACAGGGCGCCAACAGAGGATTCACTATAATCAGCAAGTGCAGCGCTCAGTATATTCACTGTAATCAGTAAAAGTTATGGGTAACTTTAGGCATTCACTGTAGTCAGTAACCTTCCGCTTTCATTTTGATGGCCCCTTTACGAGGAGTCATCAGGCTGGCCTTTCCCACAGCCAGACTCTAACTTAAACGCAGAACGGCTATGGGACTGAGTTTCAAACATTCACTGTAATCAGTAAATACACATCCAGCCAAACACCTCATACGGGGTTGAATGCTAAACAACTCAATCGACTTCCACCAGCCCCAGCATGGTCAGAGCATTCACTGTAATCAGTATACTTCGTAAGTCCTGACCCGCGGGTCAGTGACCAGAATCAGGCCACGTCTCATCATGGGCGGGCTTACGGGTGAGAGGGGATTCACTGTAGTCAGTAAAACATTCACTGTAATCAGTAAAAGAAGGAAAGGAATTCGGTTGGCTGCAAACGGAACCTGGCCGCGTCAGATGGGATGTTCACTATAATCAGCAAACGTGATTTTCATTTAACCTGCCAGTATCTCAACATTCACTGTAATGAGCTAAGTGTTCACTGTAGTCAGCTGACTTCGTGACAAATGCTGAAGCTTCATCCCAAACGGCACACATCATTCACTGTAATCAGCACTGGCTTAACCCTGTCACTTTTTTTTTAGCGGAAAAGCACCCAATTGGAACAGGAAAGGCAGGGCAAATAGCCAGCAAAACAGAGGTAAAAAAAGACACTATTAAACAATGGGTTAACTCTAACATTCACTGTATTCTGTAAATAACAAAGCTCAGTAAATTCACTATAAACAGTATGACGACGCGGAGGTTTGCTTTCGAGCCGACATTCACTGTAATCAGTAAAAGCGGTTTAAACGCACGGAGAAAGGTGATCTAAAAAAGGTTAGTAAGTGCAAGCTAACTTATAAGCTATTGATAAAAATGCACTTAAAAAAGGGACGGCGAAAGTAGAGATATGGACCAGCTCACTTCTACTGATTACAGTGAACACGACTGATTACAGTGAATGGCCAGCCAACTGCCTGGAGAATTCAGACGAAAGTGATAGGCATACGTGTCACTTTTTAGCAAAAGTGACACTGCAACGCGAGGAGTACTGATTACAGTGAACGTTAGGATCAGTCTTCAAAATCGATGTCATCGAGCGTATCGATTCCTTCCAGGTTACTGATTCCATCGAGTTTCGGTGTTCTGCTGTGAATGATGAAAAATACGGAGCGGCCTCGTTTGACTTCAGAGTAATCAAGGTAGCCAATCTCTTTAAGCTGTTCCATCGCGCGCCGTACCACGTGATTCTGTGTGGTAATCTTTGAGCCAAGATTGAGCCGCATACGTAAGCGGGCAAGAGAGATAGGCGCAGGGTTGGTCGGCAGGCTCTCCAGGAACGTATAAAGCGCCTGAGCCGATTCTTTACGCTTAAGGCGTGAGATAGCCCTCAGCTGCAGTAAAACCTTGTGGTCGAAGTTATACAGCTCAAAGAGCTTGGGATCAGCCTGTATGCGGACAATGTCTTTTTCACGATCGTAATAAGCTGACTGTACCAGATGCGTATGATAGGCCTTACCGTTACCTTCAAAAGAGAGAGTGTTCGTCGCAATACGGCGTAACGAAGCGTCGAGTCGCTTACGCAATGCGGCAGAGGAGTTGGCGGAGGGAATACCGCACATCTTCACGAAATCAATAAAAGGCAGGGTTACCGTATCACCCTGTGTAGGGTAACGGGAAAAAGACTGAATAATACCGGCCCAGGTCTTAAAGTCATTATCCATATCCAGTCTGGCACCGGTGATGGTAATCTTTTCATAACCTTCCGCTTTAACCAGAGAGAGGTTTTTAAGCTCTTTGGTGGCATCGGTTGAAGCCATAGCACCAGAAATGCCCCGCGCTGTGGATTTAAGCGTGGGAACAAAGAGTCCCAGACGCATTAAGGCCACGGGCTGAACGGTATTATTTTTGTTGGGATGAAGCTGAATAACTTCACCACTGTTTTTGGTCACAGACAGAAAAGGCTCTAGTAACGCTTTGTTTTCACTATCTTTATCTGCCATTGGATAAGATCTTCATTCTGTGGATAAAAAGGATCGTTTTCTGATTACAGTGAACATTAGCACTGATTATAGTGAACATTCTACTGTGTATAGTGAATAAAGTACTGATTACAGTGAATACTTTACTGATTACAGTGAATGCAAACACCCTCTCAGCCCTTGTGTGGTGCGGCCTGCGACGATCGGGGATCTCTTTGGATCTATAAGGGATCTCTTTATGATCGTTATATAGGAACTATTCACTGTATAAGTGGATAACTTGCCTGAAACACATATGGCATTCACATTATTCAGCCGTCTGTCCGGATCCGTTCTGCCAAAATAGTTACGTGCTGCTCGTCGTGTTCGCCTGAGCGAAACCTGGCGTGATAAAGCTAGCACTTCATTTTTTATAAACAACTTGCTCAGCATTATTCATTTTTCATCAGCATTATCCCGGCGTATGGTGACAACATCACTTATTGAAAAGGATCGAAACCATGACTGACTTTGCCGTGTCACGTAATCCAACCACGGGCGACATTCTCGCCAGCTATCCCATGCAGAACGCATCTGAACTGGAACAGGCATTAAGCACCAGCGCGGCTGCGTTTAAAAAATGGCGAAAAAGCAGCATGGCATCACGCGTAACGGTGCTTCGCCAGCTCGGTCATCAGCTTCGTGAACGCGAGCCTGAACTGACACGCATGATTACCTTAGAGATGGGTAAACCCGTGGCGCAGGCGAGAGCGGAGATCCTGAAATGCGCCAATCTGTGTGACTGGTATGCAGAATTTGGACCTGCGATGCTGGAAGACCAGCCATCACAGGTACCTGATGCGTGGCAGTCCTTTCGCCCAATAGGCGTAATACTGGCCGTCATGCCGTGGAATTTCCCCTTCTGGCAGGTTCTGCGCGGCGCCGTAGGCATGCTGCTGGCGGGTAACACCTATCTGCTTAAACACGCGCCCAACGTCATGGGAAGCGCAACGCTGATGGCTGAGTTATTTGATGCAACCGACCTGCCAAAGGGCGGTTTTAATCTGATTAACGTTGATAACGAAGGTGTCTCAACCGCTATCAAAGATGATCGTATTGCTGCAGTCGCAGTAACAGGCAGTGTTCGGGCTGGTGCAGCGATCGCAGCACAGGCGGGCGCAGCGTTGAAAAAGACCGTGCTGGAACTGGGCGGATCAGATCCTTTCATCGTGCTGGCTGATGCAGACCTCGATGAAGCGGTGAAATCTGCGGTGACAGGCCGTTATCAGAATACCGGACAGGTCTGTATGGCGGCTAAACGGTTCATCATTGAGGCATCCATCGCAGAGGCATTTGAGGCCCGTTTTGTAGAGGCTGTCAAAGCGCTTAAAATCGGCGATCCTTTGAATGAGGACACCTATATCGGACCAATGGCCCGCGCCGATCTGCGTGATGAGCTGGATCAGCAGGTACAAGCCAGCCTGCGTGAGGGTGCCCGGTTGGTGTTAGGCGGTGAGAAAATAGCAGGGCAGGGCAACTATTACGCCCCCACCATCCTTTCAGACGTCACCAGCGAAATGACCGCCTTCCGGCAAGAGCTGTTTGGTCCGGTAGCGGCGATTGCCGTGGCCCGGGATGCGGAGCACGCTCTGGAAATCGCTAATAACAGCGAGTTTGGGCTGAGCGCGACCGTCTGGACAGGCGATGAGCATATGGCTGCCCGGATGAGCGAAGAGCTGGAAGTGGGCGCTGTGTTTATTAATGGCAATGGCGCTTCAGATCCGCGCGTCACCATTGGTGGTGTGAAAAAGAGTGGCTATGGCCGCGAACTGTCACATTTTGGTGTGCATGAGTTCTGTAATGTGCAGACGATTTGGAAAAACCGTCGGTAATCCACGTTCTGGCTTCTGGCGACAACAACAATAAAACAGGCGCATGACAATGCGCCTGTTTCTTATCACTTTCAGCCTTCATGCAGAACAGACAAACGGGTTTTCTATTGCGAGTCAGAGGATGCACTCAGGATATAACGATCAGGAATCAGCATCACCAAACCAGCCCGGCATGGGATCCGGAAGCGTTACCCAGTATTCGGGGCCCTGAGCCATTTCCAGCGGCGTTAACAGCGCAGCGTCAAGCGCGCTGCGCACCTGATCTTCATCCATTTCAATGCCGATAAAAACCAGTTCCTGTCGGGCATCGCCAATCCCATCCAGCCAGTTCTCAGCAATAAAATTCAGAGACTCGCTGTCTCTGGGCCATTTGTCCCGCGGAATGCTGGCCCACCAGCTCCCGGCATAACCATGCTGTGCGACCGCACCGGCCTGTGACCACATCGCCGCATATTCCGGACGGCTGGCCAGCCAGAAATAGCCTTTCGAGCGAATGACGCCATCAAGCTGGTGGTTAACAGCATGCCAGAAACGTTCTGGATGAAAAGGGCGCCTGGCACGGTAAACAAAACTGCGAATACCATACTCTTCTGTTTCAGGCTGATGCTCGCCGCGCAGCTCTTTCAGCCAACCCGGTGCCTGTGCAGCCTGATCAAAGTCAAACAGACCGGTATCCAGTACCTGATCAAGGGGAACGTTACCAAAGTGGCTGGTGATGATACGCGCTCGTGGATTCAGCGAATGTAACATCGCTTTAAGCGTCCGTTGCTCATCCTCCGTGATGAGGTCAGTCTTATTAACCACCAGCACATCACAGAATTCGATTTGATCGACCAGAAGATCGACGACAGATCGCTCATCTTCTGCCCCAAGAGATTCTCCTCGTGCCTGAAGCGAGTCGACCGAACGGTAATCCTGAAGGAAGTTATACCCATCTACGACGGTGACCATGGTATCTAACCGCGCAATAGTGGATAAACTCTCCCCGTCCTCATCGGCGAAGGTGAAGGTTTCTGCAACCGGAAGCGGCTCAGAGATGCCGGTCGATTCTATGACAAGATGATCAAAGCGGCCTTCCTGCGCCAGCCGTTTGACCTCCAGTAACAGGTCTTCACGAAGGGTGCAGCATATGCAGCCATTGCTCATTTCCACCAGCTTTTCGTCGGTACGAGAGAGTTCAGCTCCGCCATTACGCACCAACGCCGCATCAATGTTGACTTCAGACATATCGTTAACAATCACTGCAATGCGTCGACCCTCGCGATTATTAAGAATGTGATTTAGCAGTGTCGTTTTACCTGCGCCGAGAAATCCTGACAGTACAGAAACAGGCAAGCGGGGATCGGGTGAGTCCGGTAAGGAATGAAGCGCCATGAGAGATCCTTAAAATCAGTGTCATTTAATATGTTATAACATAACAAAATGGCGGTGATTTTCAACACTGTTTGTCAGGAATAGCAAAACACAGGATCGTGAAACTGCTGAGTGACTATCCCGTTTTCGACTCGACATGTTCAGATGGGTTTTGCTTTGGGTTGATATGTTATAACATAATATTTCTGGGTAACATTATGTGGTTAAAAGACATATTATGAAACAACTTAAGCACCTCCTTCACAGCACGCTTGCGTGCCTGTTATTTGCCTCCTTGAGTGCCGGTGCTGCCGAAACAAAACCGGTCCGTATTGCCGCCCCATTTGAAATTAAGGGTGCCGATCCCGCTCTTTCGGGTGATATTTTACTCCGCATGGATGTGGTGGAAACGCTGGTGGAGACGGATGCTAAAGGAGCCCCTGTTCCAGCGCTGGCTGAGAGCTGGCAGGCTTCTCCGGATGGTCTGCAATGGCGCTTTACACTGCGTCCAGGCGCCCATTTTCACGACGGTTCCCCTGTTACTGCTGAAAGCGTGGTGAAATCACTTAACATCGCCCGCGGTAAGCCGGGCTTGCTGGATAAGGCACCGATAACGTCGATTGTGGGTGAAGATCGACAGGTCACCATCACACTCAGTGAACCTTTTACACCGCTACTGGCGGTGCTGGCAGAAAGTCGTTCACAAATTCTGGCGCTGGCATCATGGGATAGCACGAACGCTGTCACGCGGATCATTGGCAGCGGTCCGTTTCAGCTGGTAAGTTTCCAGCCGCCTCAGGCGCTGAGCGTAAAGCGATTTGAGGGTTACTGGGGGGAAAAACCGGCCATCGCTGGCGCTGAATTTTTATCTGCGGGACGCGCTGAAACACGCGCACTGCTGGCTGAAAGCGGAGACGCCGATTATGTTTTTAACCTTGATGCCGCCAGTCGGCAGCGCCTGTCACATAAAAGATCTCTGCAGCTGCTTACCGTTTCCGTTCCGCGAACGGTGATGCTCAAACTGAATCTGGCACATCCCTTTCTCAGCGACCACACCACGCGTGAGGCGTTAAGCCTGGCGATTAACCGGAGTGCGCTTGCTAATGCGGTTTTGCGCTATCCGGGGGCGGCGACACAGATGTTCCCGCCTTCGATGGCCGAGTGGCACAATCCGGCATTGCCCACGCTGGATTACTCACCACAGCGTGCAACAGCATTGCTTACGCAGTCAGGCTGGAAAGCCGGTCAGGATGGGATACTGATCCGTAATGGACAGCGTTTTACGCTCACGCTGCTGACCTATCCGGACCGTCCTGAACTGCCGCTCATCGCGATGGTGATCCAACAGCAGCTGCGTCAGATCGGAATCGATGTCGTCATTAATTCAACTAACTCCAGTGAAATCCCCGCTCGTCATCACGACGGGAGCCTGCAGATGGCGCTTTTCGCCCGTAATTTTGCCTTAACGCCCGATCCCACCGGTACGCTGCTTCAGGATTATGGCCCTCAAGGCGGTGACTGGGGAGCAATGAACTGGCACGACAAGGCCTTTAACGAGGCGCTCGGTACGCTATCGCAGAGTCATGATCCTGCGGTGCGACAAAAGGCCAGAGAGGTCATTACTACGGCTTTCCAGCGCGATTTGCCGGTTATTCCCATCGCCTGGTATCAGCAGTCAGCGGCAGTTAATGCCAGCCTCACCTCGGTCACGCTGGATCCGTTTGAACGCCATTTTGGCCTGCGTGATATGCAATGGGTGAAATGATGCTTAAACAACTCAGCTGGCGCCTTTGTCAGGCCGCCTTCGTCATTCTCGCGGTCGGGATCTTAACGTTTGTTCTGGTACAGGCATTACCGGGTGATATGGCCTGGCGTATCGCATCGGGACGTTATGGTTATGATAGGGTCGATCTGGCAGCGGTAGCCCAGGTAAAACAGCAACTGGCGGATATGACCGCCCAGGGAAGTGCGCTGGGGCAGTGGATGTGGGATCTGCTGCGCTTCAACTTTGGCCGTTCACTGGTATCGGGTGAGCCTGTCAGTGGCGAACTGGTCTGGCAATTGAAACAAACGTTCGCCCTTGCCGGCTTTTCTCTGTTACTGACCCTGCTGCTGATTATTCCACTCGGGATTTGGGCAGGCTGTCATCCCGGCCGTTTCCTGGACCGGGCCATTAACGGCGCTGCCGCCATTCTCAAATCGGTTCCGCATTTTGCTCTTGGCCTGCTGCTTATCGTTTTGTTTGCGCTGCGTCTGGACTGGCTGCCCAGTGCCGGGCAGGGGAACTGGCGACATTTCATCCTGCCGTCAGTGACGCTGGCGCTGCCGCTAAGTGCCGTGGGCGCTCGGGTCGTACGTGAGGCGACATTCCAGGCTGTAACGGCCAGCTGGTATCGCTGGGGGGCACAAAAGGGTCTCTCTCAACCGCGTCTTTTCTGGCGTCACGCCCTGCGTAATCTCAGCGTTCCGGTCGTGACCTGGATCGGCATGCAGTTCGTCTGGCTGGTGGAAGGCGTGGTGGTGGTGGAAACGCTGTTTGCCTGGCCAGGCATTGGCCATGCGCTGGTCCATGCGATTTTTGCCCGGGACGTGCCCGTGATACAGGCCAGCGCAATGGTACTGGGGCTGACGTTTGTCACCCTGAACATGCTGGTCGATGGTTTGTGCTATGTGTTGGATCCAAGGGGGAAACGCATATGACCTTTCGTCAAAAAACAGGTCTGGCAATTATTCTGGCGTTGCTCGCGTTTGCCTGGCTGGTGCCGCTATTCGGGGCTGGGGATCCTGTGCAGCAGGACCTGTTGCAGATGTTACAGCTTCCCTCTGGGCAGGCCTGGTTGGGCTATGACCATCTTGGCCGCTCAATGCTGGCCCGGTTAAGTGCGGCACTCAGGTTATCACTGGGCCTGGCAGCGATATGCGTTATCACGGCACTGATAATGGGCACGCTGGCGGGGATCATGAGTGCCTGGCGCGGCGGTTGGGTGGACAAGGTGTGCAACGCATTAGCGGATATGTGCCTTGCGCTTCCCGGTCTGCTGCTGGTGCTGTTGTTAGCGGCTATCTCACCTGACTCGCCAGAAATGTTGTGGCTGGGGATTTCACTGGTGCTGTGGGTCGAGTTTTTCCGCGTGACGCGAGCCACCCTGCGACCCGTTGTTACGTCTCCCGCCGTCCAGTCCTCTTCACTGCTCGGTTTCTCGATACGCTATCTGTTTCGCAGACACTTATGGCCAGCCATGGCGCCCTTGTTGCTGACGTTAACGGTCTATGCGTTTAGCAGTGCCGTTATGGCGGTGTCCGCATTGGGATTCATCAGCGTGGGGGTTCGCCCACCGACACCAGAACTGGGGCTGATGATGACAGAACTTTTTCCCTATGCCTGGGAAGCGCCCTGGCTTCTACTCCAGCCCGTGCTGGTGCTTTTTTTGTTACTGACTGGCATGAATTTATTAGTGAATAAGGATCGGATATGACGGGCATAGTAATTAAACAGGTCGCCGTTTACGCCGAAGACTGCATCGTCGAGCCCGTGAGCATGGTCATTCAGCCGGGCAAACCCATGACGCTGGTGGGCGAAACCGGATCGGGAAAAAGTCTGTTCGCCCAGGCCATCATGGGGGCGTTACCAGAAGGACTCCGTGCCACAGGCACGGTTGAGATTGACGGACAACGTTATGATCTCCAAACCGATCTGGCCCGTCTTCGCGCTCAGTGGGGGCATCGCATCGCGTCTTTGCCCCAGGAACCCGGGCTGGCGCTCGATCCAACAATGCATGTCAGCGCTCAGGTCGCGGAAGGTTACCGGTACGTGCGGGGCTTAGCCAGGAGGGATGCACAACAGGCCGCGGCACAGGCACTCGACCAACTGGGGCTTGCGCATGCCTCTGCGCGTTTTCCCTGGCAGCTTTCAGGGGGAATGGCCCAGCGGGTTTGCTTTGCGGCTGCTCGCGCGGGGGGCGCGACGCTGCTGATTGCAGACGAGCCGACTAAAGGGCTGGACGTCGCGCGGCGGGATGAAATGGGTAACCTGTTAAATACGGCGGTGGCTCAGGGTGAAACCTTGCTGACGATCACGCACGACATTGCACTGGCCCGGCAGTTAGGTGGTGAGGTCATGGTGATGCATAAAGGCAAAGTCGTTGAGCAGGGCAGCGCCGGGCAGGTGTTATACCGTCCACAAGCGCCTTACACCCAACTGCTGTTGGCGGCCGATCCTGAGGCCTGGGCGCCAGGCTCGCGCGTACCCTGTGATGAAACCATCGTGTTACAGACAGAGGGCCTTTCTCTGAAACGGTCAGGGAAGCAACTGTTTCACAATGCCTCGCTAATCTTCCGGGCCGGCGAAATCGTGGGGCTTTACGGCGAAAGCGGCTGCGGTAAAAGTAGCCTGGGGGATACGCTATGCGGTTTGATAACGCCCGATGCGGGCAAGGTCGTGCGTCCAGGGGCTGCCAGTAGGTTACGTTATCAAAAACTTTATCAGGATCCCTCAGCCATATTTCCACCTGATATCGCGATGGTCAGGGTTATCGATGATGTGCTGCGGCTGCACCACGCCACGGTGAAGCGACGTGATGAACTGATGGCACAACTGGGATTAGCGCACGCGTTGCTGAACCGTCCGGCTTCGGGTTTGTCAGGCGGCGAGCTTCAGCGCTTTTCACTGCTCAGGGTGATGTTACTGGACCCTGTGTTTTTATTTGCGGATGAGCCGACGTCGCGCCTGGATCCTGTCGTTCAGCAGCAGACGCTGGCGTTGATTAGCGAACTGGCCACACAGCAACGCTGCGCCATTTTGCTGGTCAGCCACGATCTCGCCTTACTGGAGAAAAGCGCGCATCGTGTTATCTCACTGGCTTCCCTCAGCCAGAGCGCCGCAATAGCCCAGGAAGTCTGTGTTTAACCGAAGGCAGGGAAACCTGCCTTCACACATGCTCCATGACCAGCACAGCCAGCGTATCTGGCTCAAGCGCACGAAAAATATGCTCAGTGTCGCCCGGGTAGCTGATGTAATCGCCTACCTCAAGCTCAACGGGTGAATCAACCGGTCCAACCTCTGCGCGCCCTTGCGTCAAAATTAAATGTTCGATGGTATTCGGTGAATGCGGCTGTGAGCAGCGTTCGCTGCCGGGCTGTATGTGCAGCAGATAGATATCCCGTCGTGCGCCCGGTGGACAGGTAGCCAGTAAGACGGCTTTGTAATCAGCCTGCTCAGCAGCCACCGTGGGGCCTTCTCCGCGGCGAATAACCTGTAACCGATTCGTTTCCGGCTCCATCAGGCGTGCAAATGGAATATTGAGCGCGACACAGAGCGACCACAACGTCTCAATACCCGGATTGCCGTTACCGGCTTCAAGCTGAGACAGGGTCGATTTTGCAATCCCCGCCCGGCGAGCAACTTCAGCCAGCGTCAGGCCGGCACGCTGGCGTTCTCTTACTAAACCTCGGGCAATGATATCAATGGGCGTGCTCATCACTTTTCCTGTTCGTTAAAATGAACGTATCGTTCGTCTTGTAATACATATCCGATGTTCATTATAATGGATTTATCGTTCGTTATGGGATTCGATGTTGATGCTGGCAAAAAAATTCACGCTGGATAAAGGCGTTATAAAAGCAATTTTTCTGGTCTGTATCGCAGATGGCATTGTCGGCCTGTCTTACGGGTCGCTCGCCACTGCTGATGGCTTTCCGTTTTGGGTACCGCTGGCGTTATCAACGCTGGTGCTGGCTGGCGCATCGGAATTCTTATTTATTGGCATCGTTGCCGGCGGTGGCAGTCCGTTAACCGCGGCGGCGGCAGGTTTGCTGGTCAACGCCCGCCATCTTCCCTTTGGCATTGCGGTTAAAGACTTAGTGGGCAGAGGCTGGCGGGGGGCGCTCGGCTGTCACATTATGAACGATGAAAGTGTGGTGTTCGGCATCTCTCAGCCGCAGCTGGCTCAACGCCGCAGTGCGTTTTGGCTGTGCGGCATCGGTATCGGATTGATCTGGCCGTTCACCGTCATGCTCGGGGCCGCGATTGGCCAGTTTATCCCGAATATTTCCGTTATCGGTCTGGATGCGGTTTTTCCCGCCATTCTTATCGCACTCATCTTCCCGGCGTTACGCAAACCCCGAACCCGCATTCCTGCGGCTACCGGCGCCGTGCTGTCGCTGGCGGTCACGCCATTTGTTCCAGCAGGGATGCCTGTTCTGTTTTCGTTGTTAGGGCTGCTTACGTGGAGATCGCGTAAATGAATCATCCGATGATAATTGCAGGCATTGCCTTGCTGGCTGCCGGAACCTATGCCATTCGTTATGCGGGCGTCAAACTGGGTAACCGGTTGCCTGTCAGTGAGCGCACGCAAAATGTGTTATCCGATGCGGCCACGGTACTGTTACTGGCCGTTGCAGCCACCACCACGTTGTTCGAAGGTCAGCATTTTGCCGGGATGGCAAGGCTGCTGGGCGTGTCGTTTGCCATTTTTCTCGCCTGGCGCAGGGCGCCGCTGATCGTCATCATTTTTGGCGCAGCCTGTATGACCGCTCTGCTGCGTTACCTGAATGTGCCTTAGTCGCTAACGACAAATTGCTGCATCAGCCTTGACGTAAGGCGCGGCTTAAAATAAAACTAGAACCCGTCAGGGGAGTCTCGCCAAAGAGACTGAGAGGCTAATAGCGCAATGCGCGGCTTAGCGACCCTTAGAACCTGACCCAGTTGATACTGGCGTAGGAAGACGGGTATCTTTGCCCCAGGCAGATACTTGCCGCAGAGTCTGCTTTTGCCGGGCTCATGCTTTTTCCCTTCTTGTATCACGGGTCTCTGACTGTTAACAGAGAGGCCAAAGTGAAAATCCTGTTTCTGATGTTACCCTGTCAGGTTGGCTGGCAATGAGCCGCTGGTCAGTGCTCGGCAGCGGCGTGTCCGGATTGTGTATCGCCACGCTACTGGCGGAGCAAGGTGAACCTGTCGAAATCATTACCTTACCGGACTGCCGCGCGGCATCGCACTGGGCTGGCGGTATGCTGGCGCCCTGGTGCGAAGCGGAAAGTGCGCCACAGCAGGTCGTTGACTGGGGTCAGTATGCTGCGGCATGGTGGTCGGCCCGGGTCAGCGGCGTGGAACAGCAGGGTACCCTGGTGATTGCGCCCCCGCGCGACAGTGCTGAGTTAACGCGTTTCGCTAACATGACCTCATCACATCAGTGGGTGACGCCGGCAGAGATTGAACCTGCGCTGGAAGACCGTTTTGCCCGTGGCTTGTTCTTTGCCGCAGAAGGTCATCTTGATCCCCGGCTGGCAATGCAACAATTACAAACGCGTTTACTGAATGCGGGTGTCCGGTTTCACCCGGGTAAACCCAGCGGGAAAATTATCGATTGCCGGGGTATTCATGCCCGGCAATCCCAACCCGAATTGCGTGCCGTGCGCGGTGAAATGGTTATTCTCCACACCGACGAAATAACGTTTTCCCGTCCTGTTCGCCTGCTGCACCCGCGTTTTCCCTGTTATCTGGTGCCCAGGGCACAGGGGCATTTTATGCTGGGCGCGACCATGGTCGAAAGCCAGGATGACAGCCCAATCAGCGCGCGCGCTATGATGGAACTGTTAAGCGCAGCCTACAGCATCCATCCCGCCCTCGCCGAAGCACGAATTATTGAAAGCGGCACAGGTCTGCGTCCGGCTTACCGCCACAATCTGCCCGAAGTGCGTTACGAAAATGGCATTTTTTCTATTAACGGCATGTACCGTCACGGCTTCCTGCTGGCCCCGATGATGGCCGAGAAGCTTATGCAACAACTGACGTCCGAGGGAGTGCGATGAAAATAGAACTGAACGGCCTTGCTATTGAAACCGAAGCCCACACGCTGGCTGAATTACTCGTGGAACAACATATCGATGCTGGCTGTGTCGCCAGTGCCGTGAACGGCGAATTTGTTCCCCGGGAGCGCTATTCCTCAGAGCCGCTTGTGGCGGGTTGTCGTCTTGAAGTGTTATCGCCGATGCAGGGAGGCTAACGATGTTTTATGACTTTAGCGGACAGTCACGTTTTTTACTGGGCACTGCAGGTTATCCCTCGCCGGATATTCTGCAACAGGCCGTTGGCGCATCCGGCGCCGAGATTATTACGGTGAGTCTGCGTCGTGAAGGAAGCCAGGGTGGAGCCTTTCGCGATCTCCTGAAAACCTTAAATAAACGCGTTTTACCCAATACCGCAGGCTGCCACACGGTGAAAGAAGCCGTGACGACTGCGCATATGGCGCGGGAATTGTTTGCCACGTCCTGGATCAAGCTTGAGGTGATCGGTCATGCCGATACCTTACAGCCCGATCCCTTTGCCCTCGTCGAAGCAGCACGTATTTTGTGTGCAGAGGGTTTCCACGTTTTCCCTTACACCACAGAAGATCTGATTGTGGGCGAGAAACTGCTGGACGCGGGCTGTGAAGTGCTGATGCCGTGGGGGGCGCCCATCGGCTCAGGCCAGGGATTACGCAATATCGAGGGCTTACGCACGATGCGTGCCTGGTTTAAGGACGTTCCACTCATTATTGATGCCGGGATCGGTGCGCCGAGCCAGGCGGCTCAGGCGATGGAATTGGGGTTTGATGCTGTGCTGTTGAATACCGCCGTGGCGAAATCCAGCGATCCGGTTGGTATGGCTGGCGCATTTGCGCGCGCCATTGAAGCGGGATATCAGGCACGTCAGGCTGGCATGATGGAGCGTCGCGACATGGCTGCCGCCTCTACGCCCGTTTTCGGCCTGGCGCAATTTCGCTAAGGAGCAGAGATGGCACGTTATCAACGACAGACAATGCTGCCAGAAGTGGGCGAGCAGGGGCAGCAGGCTTTGTCCGCTGCCCGCGTCTTAGTGGTTGGCGCGGGTGGACTGGCTTCCACGTTATTACCGCTCCTGGCGGGCGCTGGCATCGGTTATATCCGGCTCTATGACGACGACGTCGTGGCGCTGCATAACCTGCATCGTCAGACGCTATTTACGACTGCCGATATTGGCGAGCCAAAGGTGTTTTGCGCCCAACGTGCGCTGGCACAGCGTAATCCTGATACGGTGGTTGAAGCACATCCCGTAGCGTTACAGGCAAGTCGTATTGAAGAAGCACTGGTGGATATTGATTTAGTTATCGACGCTGCGGATAACTTCGCGGTGACTTATCTGCTTTCCGACAGCTGCTTTGCCCGTAACCTACCGCTGGTTTGCGCTTCGGTGCTGGGGCGACAGGGTTATGCAGGCAGTTTTTGCGGCGGCGCGCCCAGCTATCGCGCACTGTTTCCACAATTACCCAAAGCCTCAGGTAACTGCAACACCGCAGGCGTGCTGGGACCGGCGGTTGCCACCCTTGGCGCCTTACAGGCGCAGATGGCGCTCAGCATTCTGCTGCACCTTTCGCCCTCACCACTGGGCTGTATGATCAACTGTGATTTTGTCTCGTGGCAACTGCGTCAGTTCCGGTTTGATAATGCGCCTGAGCCCGAAAAGGCCGGCATCCCGTTTATCGATCCTGCTTTGCTGACCCCCGATGACTGCGTGGTGGATCTACGGGGGACAGAGGAAGCACCTGTCAGTGTCAGCCAGTATGCACAGCGGATATTGCCACAGCACATTGCCGGCTGGCAGCCGCCCGCGGATAAACGCATTGTTCTGGTCTGTGCCAGCGGCATGCGTGCTGCTCAGGCCGCGTTGGCCCTGGAGGCGCGTGGCTGCCAGCGGCTGGCGATTATTGCAGATCGGTAATACAGGCGGCTGATTACGTCTGGGCATCGCGGTTGGCCTGATAAATATCGGGCCGGGTGATTGTCCAGGCATAGTCGGGTTTGTTTACCGGCTGGTAGCCAAATTTTTGATATAACCAGGGCGCGGTTGAGGTGAAGAGCAACAGCCGGCGCAATGTGTTAACCACGGGATGTGACTGACAGCATTCGATCAGCCATCCGCCCAGTCCTTTGCCCTGGCATTCTTCAAGTACATATACATCGCACAGGTACGCAAAGGTCGCGTAATCAGTAATGAATCGCGCAAAGCCAATCTGCTGCTGCTGATGAAAAAGCCCAAAATTCAGGCTGTTTTCAATTGACCGCGCGACCGTGGCGTAATCAATTCCCGCTGCCCAACTTGAACGGGTGAGGTAACGGTGTATTGCCCCGATATCCATCTGCGACTTATCCGTCGTAACGGCATACTCGCCGTTATGCCAGTGCTGAACAGGTGCCATCATTTTTCCCGTATTCCTTGTTTAAGTATGAGAGTCGGTGGCGAAAGACCTGTCAGGCGATAAGAGTGCGTACGGCAATGCCGATAAGCAGTAATCCACCACCGATATTGACGTAGCGTTTCAGCGCGACAGGATTGATTTTTTGGGCCGAGAAGACCAGCGCCTGGCTGAAGAGCGCTAACCACAGGCTCATCACGACAATGTGCACTGTTGCCAGCGTCAGAAAGGCATCAATACCGGCCCTGTCGCCAACAAACTGTGAAACCACCGTCAGGTAAAACAGGATAGCTTTGGGGTTAGCGACATTAGCCAGCCACGCACCTTTAACGGTAATTGCGCTACCCGTTGTCTTGAGCACGAATGCCCTGGTCCTGATGCCAGTGATAAATAAAAGGCCGCCCAGCCAGAACAGGTAAAGTACGCCAGCCATTTTTAACAGGGCAAACAGCGCGGGGGACGCAACCAGCACTGTCGACAGGCCCAGACCGATCAGCAAAGCATGCGTATAAATACCCAGCGCGGTACCAAGCAGCGTTTTCACCAGCCCCCTGCGGCCAGCCGTAAGCGCGCTGTTCATCGCCAGCGTGAAACTCGCGCCGGGAGAAAGGGCAATCGGTAGAAGCGCAGGCAGAAACCCTGTCAGGTTAATCTCCATCCGCCACCGGCTTGTGGGAGCGCTTCAAGGCGCACATCAAATTCGTTAAAAAATTATGCCGGATTATAAAAAGCACACAGCTTATTGCCGGTTGGATCCCGCAGATAGGCGACGCATCTTCCATCCGTTTCTCTGACATGAGGCGGTGTTTCAGCCGAAGTGCCGCCGTTTTCGAGACCTTTTTGATACCAGTTGAAAACGTCTTCAGAGGAGGCCATGGTAAAGCCAATGGTACCCCCGTTGGCAAAGGTCGCGGGCTGGCCATTAATGGGCTGAGTGATAATAAAACGCTGGTGATTTTTAACGTAAAAAGGGCGCCCCAGGGCATCAATGCCCTGATCTTCGCAACGGATCACAGCAAAAACAGCATCGTAGAATTTTTTAGCTTGCTCAATATTATCCGTACCAACAACCATATGGCTAAACATATATAACTCCTTTTTAACATTGATGGCGATATACTTAGCACACCCGCTATGTGTGAGGAAGTGCTGATGAATGACCATCCCGTTTTAGAGGTTGTCAGGTTATGCGACCGGGCGATATCAGCCGGTAATTATGATGCCCTGATGAAACACTATGCTGCCGATGCCAGCCTGGTTGTGAAGCCCGGAATGACCGTTACGGGTCGCGTAGCCATTCGTCGCGCCTTTGAAGCGATTGCAAATTATTTTCAGCATCAGCTGGTGGT
This sequence comes from Pantoea sp. B566, assembly GCF_024793925.1. Taxonomy (NCBI): domain Bacteria; kingdom Pseudomonadati; phylum Pseudomonadota; class Gammaproteobacteria; order Enterobacterales; family Erwiniaceae; genus Pantoea; species Pantoea sp. B566. The sequence goes on along the minus strand of NZ_JANUQL010000002.1, from coordinate 175,139 downwards.
AGAGCAGGGCAGGATGGAGGTCATTGAGGGCGCAGGCACCGCGCTGGTGATTATGGAAACTGTGCTGCGCTATCCCGATGGGCAGGGACAGTCCGTAGAAAGCACCCGCCGTGCCACCTATGTATTTCGGCTGGAAAGCGATAACCAGTGGCGCTGCACCGTGGATAACTCCTATGGCACTTCGCTACTGGATCCTTTACTGAGTGAGCAGGGCTGATTATGGTATGCACTGCGCGATTTAGGCCGTTAATCCGGACAGCGTGCGGATTAACGGCTGATTCAGATGATTTCAACAAGTTGAAAGGTCTCAAATATCAGTTCCATTTCAGTGCTAAATCCACCGTTACGCTGAAAAAAGCGTTGATGTTCACGCTGCCAGTACTCAAGGCTCAGGTCACCTTCGCCTTCCATCATGGCCATCTCCGGCGTAACGCGATCGAAGCGTGTTACAAACAGCCCCGTCGTCCTGATGACGCAAACCGGATTATCCGCGCCGTTTAAGATGATGCTATAGCCGCCGGGTTGCGGTTTCACGTCATCTTCATACCAGCCTTGCAGAGAACTGCAGGTGGCGATTTTTTTGCCGGTAAGGACCAACGTGGCCAGTTCATTGGCCAGATCGGGTGAATCGCCAAACGACCAGGCCAGTGCGTCAGGGTATTTCGTTTTAATCTGTTCAAGCGTCATCGTCATATTAAGTCCTTTTACAGCAGGGCCTGAATGGCTGCTTTTGGGCAGCAAGTCTGTCAGGCCAGAATACGTTTTGCCCACTCATCAACCGTATCACCACTGCCGATATCGGGCTGCACCAGGCCATTAATCATAAAGGTGGGTGAAACATGAATACCGTTCTGGCGGGCATATTTACAGTGCCATTTGATCAGGTTTTGCAAATCAGGCCGGTCAAATGCCGCATAAGCATCGACGCCGCTGTACTCCCTGAGTCTGGCGAGAAGCTGATTAGGCGTAACGTCTCGGTTTGGACCACGACAATGGTCTGTAAACTCAAAGGCTTCCCGATGATCGGCAACGGCCTGCAGAACCGCTTTAGCCGCCGCTTTACTTTCTACCGATGCCGCGAGGATGTAGCGCACGATTACGCCAGAGTACATGTGCCAGGGCTGCGACTGAAGATGAATTTTGAGTGTCATTTTATCTTCACCAACCTGCTCTAACAGCGCATCGAATTTGTTAAACGCGCGTACAGAGAAAGGGCAGGTGGGTTCGATAAAAACCTCAAACACCTGTGGACCTTGTCCCCAGACAAGAGGTTCAGCCTGTAGCTTGTCATTGTTCATAGCAACTCCCGTTACGATGGTTAAAATTCTGCTTCACTGACTGTGACAAACTTACGCTTATTCTGCCAGGTGATCCTGCCAGCAGCCGTGAATGCAGACTGATAAGGATTAGTCTTATTTCTCATCTTTCATACCAAACCGAACTAAAATTATCCCTTCAGCGGTTCCGCTTGTCGTGCAACCTGTTTAAAATTTCAAGATTGTTAAATCATGATATTAAACACTATTTTGTCAAGCTAAGGCACAAAGCGGCAAGTTCATCTGAGATAAAAACCGCTAGAGTACCGGGTTCATCAACCTGCAAACCGGGTGTACTGGCGTTATATTGCCTGACCCAGTCATTAAGGATTTTCGAATGTCGCACTTTCGTCCTGTTGCGCTGGAACACGCAAGCCGTTTGCTGAACCACGGACCGACTATATTAATAACCAGTCGGGATAGTCAGTCACAGCGTCGCAACATCATGGCCGCAGCCTGGTCCGTTCCCGTCGAATTTTCGCCGCCGCGGGTAGCGATTATTGTGGATAAATCGACCTGGTCACGTGAGCTGATTGAAGCCAGTGGTGCATTTGGTATTTGTGTCCCTGCCGCGCAATTTGTCGATCTGGCTTATGCCGTTGGCAGCACGACCGGGCGCGACCAGGATAAATTTGCGGCTTTTGATATTCAGGCCAGCGAGAGTCAACACTTCGGTGTGCCTCTGTTGGAAGAGAGTTGTGTTGCGTGGATGGAATGCTGTCTGTTACCTGAAACCGAAGCGCAGCAGGCGTACGACACGCTGTTTGGTGAAGTGGTCACCGCTGCGGCAGACAATCGGGTTTTTTACGACGGTCGCTGGCATTTCGATGACAGCAACTCAGCGCTACACACTTTACATCATCTTGGCGGCGGTCAGTTCGTGACAGTTGCAAATACGCTGACCGCCAAAACAACGCGTTAAATGAGGTACAGAATGACAATTAAGAGTTACGCAGCCATGCAGGCGGGACAAGCACTGGAGCGTTACGACTATGATCCCGGCCCGTTAGACGCTGAAGATGTAGAAGTTGAAGTTGAATACTGCGGCGTATGCCACTCAGATCTGTCGATGATCGATAACGAATGGGGAATTTCAGCATATCCCGTTGTTGCCGGTCATGAAGTAATTGGACGCGTGGCTGCGCTTGGCGAAAGTGCCAAAACGAAAGGCCTGAAAGTGGGACAGCGCGTGGGCATCGGCTGGACAGCCAAGAGCTGCCAGCATTGCGATCCCTGCATCAGCGGCGATCACGTCAACTGCGCCAATGGCACCACAACCACGATTGGCAACAATGGGGGCTTTGCTGACAAACTGCGCGCCAACTGGCAGTGGGTTATCCCATTACCTGAAAAGCTGGATGCGGCCACGGCCGGCCCTCTGCTGTGTGGTGGGATTACCGTCTTTAAACCCTTACTTATGCATAACATTACCGCGATGAGCCGCGTTGGCGTGATCGGTATTGGTGGTCTGGGCCACATCGCCATTAAGATTCTACACGCGATGGGCGCAGAAGTTACGGCGTTCAGTTCTTCAGCCAATAAGAAGCAGGCTATTCTGGACATGGGCGCCGATCATGTGGTGAACAGCCGCGATCCGGAAGCTTTAAAAAGCCTGGCGGGCCAGTTTGACCTGATTATCAGCACGGTCGCCGTCGATCTCGACTGGCAACCCTACTTTGCGGCCCTGGCGCCTCGCGGTAAGTTCCATACCGTGGGTGCCGTACTGAAGCCGTTTGATGTGCCGGCTTTCAGCCTGATTTTAGGCGACCGCGCCGTGACGGGTTCTTCAACCGGTTCACCTGCGCAGCTGCGTTCACTGCTGAAGCTGGCTGGCCGTAGAGATATTGCGCCGACAGTGGAGTACTTCCCGATGTCGAAAATCAATGATGCACTGGACCATGTTCGTGCAGGTAAAGCCAACTACCGTGTGGTTCTGAAAGCCGACTTCTAATCCCTGGCGCGCCTTTCTGGCGCGCCTTTTTCCCTTCCCGCCGCCAGATCGGCTAATCTCTGTTAAAATTGAATCCTTAAGCCTGCTGCCAGACGTCTCTACCGGAGAAATTATGTTGTGGATTTGGAATGCCCTGATCGTTTTCGTTACCGTGATTGGCATGGAAGTGGTTGCTGCACTGGCACACAAATACATCATGCACGGCTGGGGTTGGGGATGGCATCTTTCACATCATGAACCGCGTAAAGGTGCGTTTGAAGTTAACGATCTTTATGCCGTGGTTTTTGCTGCATTATCGATCCTGCTGATTTATCTGGGCAGTACAGGAATGTGGCCGCTCCAGTGGATTGGCGCAGGTATGACGGCGTATGGATTACTCTATTTTATGGTGCACGACGGGCTGGTGCATCAACGTTGGCCATTCCGCTATATTCCACGCAAGGGCTACCTCAAACGGTTGTATATGGCGCACCGTATGCATCACGCCGTCAGGGGCAAAGAAGGTTGTGTTTCTTTTGGCTTCCTCTATGCGCCGCCCCTGTCAAAACTTCAGGCGACGCTCCGGGAAAGACATGGCGCTAGAGCGGGCGCTGCCAGAGATGCGCAGGGCGGGGAGGATGAGCCCGCATCCGGGAAGTAAGGGCCTGACCAGAGGCGGCCAGCAGCAGCGTTAATTTTTCGGGCGTGGTCGTTGACTGCCGCTGATCCCAGGCTTGCTGACCGGCCTGTTCAACTTTTACACCTATTTTCCGGTAAACCTGCTTCGCCGTAGCGATTGCCCAGGCCGAACGCAGGGGCAACCCAGCCAGGCCCGCTGTGGCAGACAAATAGTAAGGTTCTGCTTCCTGCACCAAACGACGGGCGATACGGCTCAGCGCCTGTCGGTTTTCAGGTGCCGCATAATTCTCTTTGTTCAGACCTTCATGCTCCAGCCAGCTTGCCGGCAGATAACAGCGGCCCGCATGCGCATCGTCCACAATATCGCGAGCAATATTGGTCAACTGAAATGCCAGCCCAAGGTCACAGGCGCGGTCCAGCGTGGCGTTATCCCGCACGCCCATGATTTGCGCCATCATCAAGCCGACAACGCCTGCAACGTGATAGCAATAGCGCAGCGTATCGTCCAGTTGGCTGTATTGCGCTTCGCGTACATCCATGGCGAATCCTTCCAGATGATCAAACGCGTAAGCCGGGGCGATATCATGAGCCATAGCCACTTCCTGAAAAGCCGCAAACGCCGGTTCGTGCATCTGCGATCCTGCATAGGCCTGGCGCGTTTTCATCTCAAGTTGCATCAGACGTTGTTCGGGCGTTTGTAAGGCAGGCTGCCGGGCCTGGAAGCCCAGCGTCTGATCGTCAATAACATCGTCACAATGGCGGCACCAGGCGTAGAGCATCAGTACGCTGCGCCGGGTTTTTGCATCAAATAACTTTGAGGCTGTCGCAAAACTTTTCGAGCCAACTGCCATCGTTTCGACCGCATGATTGAGTAACGACGGATTATTCAAATCAGATCCTCCAGCATCAAACCTGCTGTCGCTTTTGCCGAGCCGATGACGCCAGGAATGCCTGCGCCGGGATGCGTGCCTGCGCCGACCAGGTAGAGATTAGTAATGGTTTTATCGCGGTTATGCGGCCGAAACCAGGCGCTCTGGGTAAGAACGGGCTCCACAGAAAAGGCTGAGCCCTGATAGGCATTAAGCTGGTCGCGAAAATCAAACGGCGTAAACATCCGGTGCGTGACCAGCTGACTCCGTAAGCCAGGCATGTAATGCTGCTCAAGGTACTCAAAAATACGGTCGCGTAGTTTTGGCCCCTCAACCGTCCAGTCGAGGTTCGCGGTGCCTAAATGCGGCACCGGCGCCAACACATAGTAACTGCCGCAACCTTCAGGCGCCAGTGACGAATCCGTGACACAGGGCGCGTGCAGATAAAGTGAGAAGTCCTCTGCGAGGCCATCGTGATTAAAAATCTCGTCAATCAGTTCGCGGTAACGCGGGCCGAAACAAACCGTGTGATGCGCGAGCTGATCATGATGGTGATTCAAACCAAAATAGAGCACAAACAGAGAGTTACTCATACGCTTAGTCTGCAGTTTGTTGGACTGCTTAACCGCGGCAGGGTGCTGGCTTAACAGGTCGCGATAGGTATGAACCACATCTGCATTTGACGCGACGGCTTGCGTCAGGAACCTGCGACCGTCCTCTAAATGCACGGCTTCAATCTTGTTTCCTGTCGTTTCCATATGGCTGACTCTGGCGTTTAACACGACTTCACCACCCAGATCCTGAAACAGCTTTATCATCCCCTCAACTAATGCGCCGGTGCCGCCACGCGGAAACCAGACGCCCCACTCACGCTCCAGCGCGTGTATCAACGTATAAATGGATGAGGTGGCGAAGGGATTGCCGCCCACCAACAGCGAGTGGAAAGAAAACGCCTGGCGCAGATGTTCATCTTCGATGTAACTGGCAACCTTACTGTAAACGCTTCTCCATGCCTGCAGTTTCGCCAGTTGAGGTGCGGCGCGAAGCATGTCTCTGAACGATAAAAAAGGGACAGTACCGAGCTTCAGATAGCCTTCTTTAAACACCGCGCGTGAATAGTCCAGAAACTGACGATAACCTTCGACATCGCGGGGATTAAACTGCTGAATCTGCGCTTCGAGCCGGGTTTGATCGTTATCGTAATTAAAGACCTTCCCTGACTCCCAACACAGGCGGTAAAACGGCGTAACCGGCAGCAGTTCGACATACTCTTTTAACTGTTTTCCTGCCAGTGCAAACAGTTCTTCAATGGCACTGGGATCGGTGATAACCGTCGGGCCTGCATCAAAGGTAAACCCCTGATCCTCGTAGACATAAGCCCGACCGCCGGGTTTATCGCGTTGTTCAAGCAGTAAGACGGGGATCCCCGCAGCCTGTAGACGAATTGCCAGTGCCAGGCCACCGAAGCCTGCACCAATTACCGTAGTTGGTTTCATGTAGTCGCTCTTTAACGATGAGTCGTCATAATGGCTCGCAATGCTGCTAATACCGGAACAGGCGGCTTGCCGCTCAGAATACGTAGCCGATCGGTCAGCGTGAGTTTTCCCGCATAAAAACGGGCAATTAAATCTTCAGGTAAACCATAAAAACGTTGCATAACCCGCCAGCGTGAATCGGCGGGTCCGGCTAAAAACAGCATGCGATTCAGCATGCGGAAAAAGCGCTGCTGCTGCCAGCGCTCGCGGGCAAAATGCGTAATGGCCTGGTGAATTGAGGCCGACGTAAAGACATCAAGTGCGCTCAGGCGGTCGGCCACGGCAACCGCCAGCGGCAGTGAATAGCCGGTGGTAGGATGGAACAGACCGGCACGTAATCCACTACAGGCCAGGGGGCGCTGCTGCCAGAATGCGTCGGCATTGCCCGACAGGGTGATGGGTAAGGCGCCCTGTTCTTCACGCAGCAGAGTCTGAAGCTGCCAACCCTGTTGCGCGGCATAGTCGCAAATATTTTGCCGCGCGCGTTCAGGATCTAATGTCGCATTATCGATATAGTGCGTGTCTTCAATTAACAATCTGGTCGGCGAGAGCGGCAGGCTGTACACGAAGCGATAACCATTTTGCTGATCGACCGTGGCATCCATGATAATGGGAGACGATAAACCATGCGGTTGGCTCAATCGCCATTCCTGGCCAATAAACGCCTGGAAGCCCACGCTCAGTGCTGAGTTTGCCGCATAACCCCGCCCGTCAATCACCGCGCGGGCACCGATAACCTGACCCTTTTTCAACCGAACAGATTCCGCATTAACCTCTGCGACCGCGGTATCCATCCACAAGTGCGGGCCAAACTGTCGCTGTAAAACCTCAGCGAAACGCTGAGAAGGAATACAGAAGTAGCCGCTGTTCAGCTTACGACGGCGTGTGGGAAAGCGCACCTGATAGTCGGGCCAGTGATGAACCACCAGCGGCGCTATCCAACGATGTTGGCTCTCAGTCAAATCATCGTGGTGAAATGACCACGTATGATTTCCGCCCGCCTGGGGTGCGGCGTCGATAAGCAAAATACGCATATCAGGTTGCTGCTGCTGAAGACGCAGGGCGATAAGGCCATTCGCGAGTCCAGCCCCCACGAGAATCAGATCATAATGCGGTTGCATAGCCGCTCCCACTTAAGACAGGCTGACCGGTGCGCATAACCTGCTCAATGATATCGGCAGCGGCCATGGTGCCCCCTGCCAAGCGAAGGGCGGTCTGGATCTTCGCCATGCGCTGCTGAAAGTCGACGTTGGTCAGCAATGAACGCATCTGACGAGCCAAAGCATGGCTGGTGGTAAAGCGGGAAGCACGCTTGCCGATGCCGTGATAAACGATGCGTGACGCGACGCCGGGCTGATCAAAGGCCAGTGGAAGCGCTAAAAGGGGCGTCCGGTAATTAATCGCGTCCAGTACCGTATTCATGCCGCCGTGGGTGATCGCCAGCTGCGCCTGTGACAGCGCGGCTGACTGATCGGCAAAATCCACCACCTGTGTATGACGGCTTCGCGCCAGTTCTTCACTCTGAGAGTCCGTAAGACGACCACAGTGGGCTAACAGGAGCTGACCGTCAATTTCTTCACAGGCTTTCACTATCGTTTTAAACAGCCCATAACGGTGTCCCTGGAGCGTGCCCAGCGAGGCGAAAATCCGGGGTTTTTCTGAGGATGTAAAATAACGGGATGAAGACGTTGATGGTGCGTACGTTTCGCGCAGAGGCCCGACGGCATGAAAACAAGCCGGTAACGCTTTGCGGGGAAAATCCAGTTCAGGAACAAGCTGGCTGATTTGCGCCAGTGGCGAAAAACACTGGTGAAGCTTTTGCCGGGGGGCTAAGCCCATTCTGTGGCTGTGTTCGGCAATGACGCGGTCATGACGACGCATTAGCCAGTCATAAATTTTTTCACTGGCGGCATAACGTTCGCGAGCCGCGTCGCTGGTCCCGTATTCGAAAGGCATAACCGCCAGGGGCATATCCGGTTCACGATTGAGAGGCAGCGCGCAGGCTACGGAGATAAACGGCAGTCCCAGTGCTTCAGCAACGAGCGCGCCTGCCGGTTCCATTTGATCAACAATGACGCCATCTATCGCCAGATCGTTAAATGCCTGGGGGAGTTCGCGGCACAGCATATCGGTGGTGCGCGCCATTTCATTGATGAGCTTCAGCATTGACGGCCCCAGAGGATGAGCCGCCAGGTGTAGCACGCGCGTTAACGCGCCGGGGGGATGGCTGTCTGTCCCGACGGCATGAAATCCAATGGTTTCGCTATCGATCAAGTGTTTAATATCGTATTGCTGAATAAAGGTCACCCGATGACCGCGCGCGACCAGTTCCTGAGCGAGATTCTGTAATGCGCGAACATGGCTGTAAAAAGGCGGTGCGATCGCCGCGAAATGGCTCATGCAGCATCCTTAACTGACGGCAGCGAGTTTTTTGTCAAACCAGGCCTGAATAAAATGTTGAGTGGCGTGCCCGTGTTGGCAGGCCGCAGAGAGATGCTCACTGGCAAGATGAAGATGTTGTCTCAGACGTTCTTCAACCGCCCTCGGGCCTAACAGATTGACCAGCGTCGATTTACCGGCGTCCTGATTGCTATCCTTACCGGTGTCGGTCATGCCATCGGTCAAATCGTCCAGCAGTTGAAATGCCTGACCAAGATCAAGTGAAAAACGATGCAGGCAATCACGCGCTTCGCTGGAGGCATTCGCAACAATCGAGGCCATCTGCATGGAGGCACAAAACAGCGTGCTGGTTTTAAAGTGATTCGTCATCAAAATAGCTTCAGCGCTGCGCGGCTTATCCCCTTCAGACAGGTCCTTGAACTGACCCTGAACCAATCCTTGCATGCCGATGGCGTTTGACAGTTCAGAAACCGCCCGATTTTTTGCCAGCGGCGTGAGGCCATCTGCATCGGCAATTACGCCAAAGGCTTTACTCAGCAAGGCAACCGCCGCCAGTATTGCCACATGCTCTCCGTAATGAGAATGAATGGTAGGGCGTCCGCGCCGCAGCTTCGCATCGTCCATGCAGGGCATATCGTCAAGGATCAGCGAAGCCGCGTGGACCATTTCCACCGCACAGGCCAAATCCAGTAATCCGTCATGGCTGACAGCGCAACCCAGATCGCGGGCGGTCAGCAACAGCAACATGGGGCGAATACGTTTTCCCGGTGCCAGCGCACCTTCACGCATCGCGGCACCCACAACATCCCGTTCTCCCTCCACGGGCAATAACTGATCAAGGCGTCGATCAATATCAGCCAGTAACTGCTCCGCAGCATCGCGAGTGAGATGAACGTGTTTTTTTGCGCAGACCGTCATTCGGGCTGTCCTTATAAACGGATACATTTACGGCAACGCGAAAGATGCGGTGCCCTTCAAAAAGACGCTTAATCTGCCATAACATGGTTGGCAGGCTTACCCGTTATTTTACATTTAGGGTTACAGGTTTTTTTTGCTAAATCCACATCGTTAATACTAGTTGAGCTTGTGGAAAAGGTGGAAAATTCATAAACCTCCGTCGGATTGGCAGACCGTGCGGTACCTTTACCGGGTTGCCAGGATCAGCCTGTCAGCGCACGTAATGTTGCAATGACCTGAGAAACATCATCCGCACTGAGCGCCGTGTCTTTCGCAAACTTTACCTGACCATAAGGGTCCAGCACGATGACAGCGGCACCTTCTGGCTTAAGCTGCCAGCGATGTTGTGCCACGCCGCTACTGTCGATAATAAATTGTTGCCATGGTGAGGCTTTTTTACTGGAGCGGATACTGTTAATCACAAACAGACTGCTGCCAGGCAAAGTATCATCTGTATTCACGATGGTTGTGGTCTGGAACCGGTCTTGTGGCAGGTTGGCGCGCTGCAGGGCCGCAATAAGCGGGGCGGATTGCTCTTTGGCCGACAATCGTCCTGCAACATGAATAACTAAACGTGTCCGACCCGGAAGAGACAGGCTGTTCCATTTTTGATAGTTAACCTTGCCGCTATCCAGCCGCATTTCACCTTTATCCGCAATAAAAACCGACGGAAGGGGCTGCCCGATGACGATGTCATGCGCGCTGGCCCAGCAGGAAACGAGCAAAAGCGCCATCAATCCATAACGTTGCACAGTCTTATCCCTGTTTTTAGGATCTGAGTTACCAGCTTAGCAACTTTATTCACTTTCAACTGTTTTATGCCCAATCCTGTTTGAGATCAATATAGCCGGGGGAGGGCTGAACAAAAATGCATCAGCAAGTGAAGATCAGGAGGTGAAAAATGCACTCAGATCGTATGACATTATCTGAAATGGCAGCCTATATAGGGGTTTCGCAGGCAACTCTGGTCAGGGCGCTTTGTAATGAGGGGGCGTTAGATGGTGTGCCGCTTCCCGAAGGATTGGATCATCTGCCTCTGGCGCAACGGCACTGGTTAAAAGAGGATGTCAGCCAGTTAAAACACGCGTTGCAACGCGTTCACGATATCCATCATGATTAAAGACACGGCTTAGCATGCATTTTGATTCATCAAACGCCCGCATAATGCGGGCATTTTTTATTACTTGCCCTGCTCGTCACTTTCACCCAGGAAAAAATACCAGAGTGGAATCGACATTAAGCCGGTAAATACGGTGGTATAAAGCAGAATCATCATGGCCTGAGTGATATACATCATTATCGTCCAGTCGCTGAACGGAATATTGTATTGCTCAATTACGCCACTCACCATGGCGCGTGCCATAACGGTTCCCACAATAATTGCCAAAATGACCACGCTACGCAGGAAATAACGCATCTCTTTACGCTTAACGGCAAATCGGGATTGAACAATCGCCAATGGAGACTGCTTATCCAGCGGCGTGACAACCTCCTGACGTGAAGCACGCTGTGCTTTCCGCCAGCGCTGGATATCAAGCAGTAAGAAGGCCAGTAAACTCACGCCCATCAACGGCAGCGCATAACCGAATGCGAGAGCCAGGATCAGGCTGGCCCCCTGCTGATAGCGCGGTAAGACCTGCCATGCTGCCAGCAGCGTTTGCGCGGGATTGGCCTGCGGTAATGCCGGGCGGCGAATCCACCACATGCGATAACCCAGAACGATCATCGCACATAACCCCGTACCAAACAGCGCCAGGATGAGTTGGTTCGGTAGGCCAAACAGCACGCCCATATGTGCATCTACGCCCCAGCGTGTCAGCTTCGCGACCAGCGGAAAATGGGCAAACTCCACGTGATCGACAATGCTGAAGTCATCAGGATTAACGGAAACCGAATCGACCTGACTTGGCCAGCGGCGATCGATCTCACTCACTGTCCATGCCTGACCGGCACTTTTCGGCTGGCGTAATTCAATTTTTGCCGCCTTGATACCTGCGCTACGTGCGGCCACCTCAACCCTGTCCCAGTCAGCATCAGGCTGATTAAGGATAACGGGTTTGTCGGTCTTATGACCCGGCATGCTGGGCAGGGTGCCGCCCATTGCCATACCGTCCATCGTGGCATGATGTTCGGCATGAGGATCGGCAGCCACCACCGGTGCATCGCCATTTAGCGCTGTTCTGACCTGAGGCGTCAACCAGCCAAAATCGCTGCGCATTTTATCAATATTACTGCCTGCCCACTGTGACCAGGTTAATCCCGTTACCGAGAAAAAGACCAGACCAAGGGACAGGACTAAGCCGAGCGTAATATGCCAGGAACGCGTTAATAAAAAGCCAGAACGCGGCTGTCTGACTTTGCGCCGCGGACGCGTCCCCAGCCACAGCAGAATGCCACCCAGTGCCGCAACCCATAACCATGACGCCGCCAGTTCGCTGTAATTACGGCCAACATCGCCCAGCAGCAGACCGCGATGAACCTGATCGAGCCACATGCGAAGAGGTAATACGCCGCTGGTGCCATAAACCGTCATGTCCCCTTTTACAGCGAGCGTATAAGGGTCGATAAAAACAGAACGTGATTCTGAAGGGCCTGACTGCGGCTCTGAAAACTGCACACGCGTCGTGTCGTGTTTGCCCGGAGCGGGCCTTACGGCATAAATCCGGGCATTACCGGCATAACGCCTAGCCGCACTAATTTGATCGGAAAGCGGCTTTGCAGTGCCCTGGGCGTTGGTGGTGAGTGCATCTTTATAAATCAGGTTCTCTAACTGCGGCGTAATGACATACAGCGTGCCGGTTAATGCCGCAACAAAAATAAAGGGCGCAATAAACAGGCCAATATAAAAATGTAAACGACGAAGAACATTCAACATCGCCCCGCGTTGAGGAAGATTGTTTTCCCGTGAAAAAGTCATAGCGATTCCATATTTTCAGAATACCGGGCTTTTCCTCCTGCGCCATGGCGTAAGAAGAAAAGATCACATCAAGGAAATAAACAACCGGGGCAACGGTGGTGCGCGGGGTCGATAAATACCGTTCAGGCGCGGTAACGCCAGGCGCGCAATGTGCCGGGGCGGAGGAGCGCGACAGGTCAGGCAGATCAACCAGATGAAGGGAATAAATACCCACAACATTAACGGAACATGCACCAGCAGATCGCAATAACCGCAGGCGAGGCCGTCGTTCATCATACTGTGATCGGTCATCGCCATATCGCTGTGATGATCCATCATCGGCATATCCGCACTCATGCCTGACATCGTCATCGCATCATGGCGTTCAGCAAGATTTTTTGATACCACAGGTGCAATAAACAACAGCATTACAGCCAGTATCGCAATACAGGCGCTCAGTCGTTGTTGTTTACAGCGGGTGGATTTCATTATCAGAACAGGATAGTTATTCACAATTTCAGGGCGGCAGTGTAACGCGACGGAGATAAAAGGGTTAAAAAAAATGGCATTTAAGCCATCGAAAGTCGCACCTTTTGAACACCTTCACTCAAATTGGCTTTGAAATTAACTTTATCGTTACTCATGCCGTACATTTGAATAACATTATTTGTCGGTGATATCGTAATAAAGGAGATCTAATGAAAATCGTAACACTCGATGGCGACACATTGCCCCTGCCACCGACTCAGCCCGCCTGGTGTAGTGACTGGCAATTTCGAACGGACACGGCCGAAGACGAGATCGTTACAGCGCTAAAGGGGGCGACCATTGCCATCACCAACAAGGTGCCCTTACGTGCGGCGACGCTGGCACAGCTCCCCGACCTGCGATACATCTGTGTCACGGCAACGGGCTATGACTGCATTGATATTGCAGCCTGCAAAGAACGTGGCATTGTGGTGAGCAACATTCCGGGTTACTCAACGCAAAGTGTTTCGGAAGGGGTGATAGCCTTTATTTTTGCCTTGCGGCGCCAGATCGTGGAATACGCCAACAGCACGCGTCACTCCTGGCCTGAATCCTCTCATTTTTGCCTGCACCGGGCGCCGATTCAGGATATTGCTGGCGCAACGCTGGGTATTGTTGGAAAGGGCGACATCGGCAGCGCAGTCGGCAGGCTGGCACAGGCCTTGGGAATGCGTGTGCTTTATGCCGAACGCAAAGACAGCAGCAGGATCCGTGACGGCTATGTCAGCTTTGATGCGATGCTGGCCTCCAGCGATATCATTTCACTGCACTGCCCTCTTAGCGAGCAAACCCGTCATCTGATCGATCGCGAGACGCTGGAAAAGATGAAACCCCAGGCGTTGCTGATTAACACCGCGCGGGGCGGCCTAATTCACGAGGCGCAACTGGCAGATGCCCTGCGGAATGGCACCCTTGCCGGTGCAGCGCTGGACGTTCTCAGCAGTGAACCCCCTGCGCGGGATCACCCTCTACTCCAGCCCGATATCCCCAATCTTCTCCTGACACCGCACATTGCCTGGGCGAGTAACAGCGGCATGCACAATCTGCTTCAGGGACTCATGGTGAACCTGGCGGGATTTGAGCAAAACCGGCCCGTGAATGTCGTGAGCTGAATCAGAATATCGAACGGCCGAGTTTGTCAGTCAGGCACTCCAGCGCGGCGGTGCCGGCTAACGAATTGCCCGCGCTATCCAATCCGGGTGACCAGACCGCGATGCTCATTTCACCGGGAATGACGGCAATGATACCGCCGCCAACCCCGGATTTGGCGGGCATGCCCACCCGCCAGGCAAATTCGCCAGCCCCGTCGTACATACCGCTGGTAATCATTAGCGCATTGATCTGCCGCGCCTGGCGGGACGAAATCAGGGACGCGCCATCCAGGGTTTTTCCCTGATTAGCCAGATAAATAAAACTGCGAGCCAGTTCAATACAGTTCATGGACAATGAGCAGTAGTGAAAATAAGTCTGCATAACGCTGGTGACGTCGTTGTCAAAATTACCAAATGACTTCATCAGCCAGGCGATAGCCGCGTTGCGGGCAGAGTGTTCGTATTCAGAACGGGCGACGTGACGATCGTACTGAATATCCGATTGCTGACTGAGCTGACGGATTATTTCCAGCATACGCTGACGCGGTGCTGTCAGCCGGGTTTCAAGCAAATCGCAGATCACCAGCGCCCCGGCGTTAATAAAGGGATTACGGGGTTTTCCCTGCTCCAGTTCAAGCTGAACCAGCGAATTAAAAGGCTGACCGGAGGGTTCTTTACCCACTCGCCGCCATATCTCCGCATCCTCATAACGCGTCAGCGCGACGGTGAGAGAGAGCACTTTCGAAATGGACTGGATCGAAAAACGTGTTTCAGCATCGCCTGCCTGAAAAACTGTGCCATCACGTAAACAGACCGCTATACCCAGATGGTCGGCCGCGACGTCAGCCAGCGCCGGAATGTAATTAGCGACTTTGCCCTGATGAACTAACGGACGGACCTGCTCAAGAACGGCTTCAAGCAGTGAATTACTGAGAGTGGTCACACACGCGTCTCCAGAAAGATCGTTGATGGCGCAGGATGATGAGCGTCCTCAGGCTGCAAATCAATGGCTTGCAGATAAAATTGCCAGACGAGGCCTGAAATTTTATCAGGCATGATGATTACCCCACATCATCCCTTATGCAGCAGCAGGTTGCTGATTTAGTAAAATTCGGAGATAAATAAAAGCGAGGAATTATGGCGGGGATGCGATAACCTCTGGATTTAATTTGCATTGTTGGTGCTGTTCAGCACGCTAATTTTGAGGTCAGGCATGCGCGCTTTTGTCTCAAACCGACCCGGTCTTTTTCGCCCCCGTCGGCTACGGTTGTTACAATATCTTATTCGGCGAGATAAAACGCCGGTTGCCTTATTACTGCTCGCCGCGCTGGTGGGCGTATTAACAGGCCTGACGGCGGTGGCATTCGACAGAGCGGTAAGCTGGGTCATACATTCCCGCCTCCACTGGCTGAGCCAGTTTGAAAACAATGCCTTGTTAATGGGCTTGTTTGCCTTTATTTTTTCCGCAGGGCTGGCAGCGTCAGGCTATTTTCTTGTCAGGCGATTTGCGCCTGAAGCGGGTGGATCGGGCATTCCTGAAATAGAAGGTGCGCTGGAGGAGTTAAGGCCCGTACGCTGGTGGCGAGTTTTACCGGTGAAGTTCGTTGGGGGGCTGGGCGCGCTGGGCTCGGGCATGGTGCTTGGGCGAGAAGGGCCGACAGTTCAGATTGGCGGTAACATTGGACGCATGTGTCTGGATATCTTCCGCATGCGGTCTTCTGAATCCCGTCATACTATTCTGGCTACCGGTGCTGCTTCAGGCCTGGCCGCCGCCTTTAATGCCCCGCTGGCAGGCATTCTGTTCATCATTGAAGAAATGCGCCTGCAGTTTCGCTTTAGCCTTATTTCTATCAAAGCCGTGTTTGTTGGGGTCATTACCTCAAGCATTGTTTTTCGCGCGCTGAACGGTAACGAACCCATCATTAACATCGGGCAACTGAAAGATGCGCCGATACAAACCCTGTGGTTATATTTGCTGTTAGGGATTCTATTTGGTGGCTGCGGTGTGGCCTTTAATCGTCTGATATTCACGCTGCAGGATCTGTTTCAGACTCTTCACAAGGGCCAAACCTCGCGTTGGGTGCTGGGCGGTGCAGTGTTGGGCGGATTATGCGGTCTGCTGGGGCTGGTACTGCCTCAGGCCGTCACTGGCGGTATTACGTTAATTCCCGACTTTTCAGCCGGTACATATACCTCCGCCGCTTTACTCTCCCTGTTTTTTCTTCGCGCGCTGACCACCTTGCTGTGTTTCGCATCCGGGGCGCCAGGCGGTATTTTCGCGCCGATGCTGACGCTCGGCACATTACTCGGCATCAGCGTCGGTCAACTCTGTGTTGCGATGTTTCCGGCGTATCATCTTGAAGCGGCAACCTTTGCCGTTGCGGGCATGGGGGCGTTATTTGCGGCCTCGGTACGCGCACCCTTGACCGGCATTATTCTGGTGCTGGAGATGACGAATAATTATCAGCTTATTCTGCCAATGATTATTACCTGTCTTGGGGCTACCCTGTCCGCGCAATATTTCGGCGGAACGCCGTTGTATTCAACGCTTCTCGCCCGGACTCTGGCAAAGCAGCAACAAAGTGAGGCGGAGGCCAATGCAACGCACGATCGGGCCTGAGTGAGCAGGGCGAAATTGCGCAGATATTAACGCTAGGAATCTGGCCTGAGGTCGGACGGCAATCATTCTTGAAACGGGTCAGCGAGCTGAAATCAGTGGTTTTTTCCACTATGCAGTCCTTTAACCAATCCATACCGGTTGAAGAGCAACTGCGGGCATTGTCACAACATCCTGCGGGCGAACCTTTACCTGCCGCTGCCCGGTCTCAACTGGAAATGCACCTGAAGCAACTGACGGCCCGTTATGCTGAAATAACACACCAGGGTTCACAATAAAGGTGGGGTAAAAACTTCACGAGGTTCAGTCTGTTACCCTACGATTTTCCCTTTCGGTAGCGGGCGATCGCGCGCTGCCAAAACAGGTATCTTGCGACGTCAGCAAGTCAGTGAGTGCGGTGTATGACAAAAGGCGTCTATCGGAACGGCACGCTGTGGCGATGATTGCAGCCATCGCTTGCAAGAAAAAGCGGGTTTTGCAGAACAGTACAGGGCAGCGGTTGCGCCAAGGGAAGGTTATGCAAAATTGTCTGGTGAAGGTGTCTTATTGCAGTGTGAAGACCGCCCAGCAGGTAGCGATGTATCTGACCTACAGGAGAGAAATTTCAAAATAGCGCGAACATTAATGCTACCGGAAAACTCATAGGCCAGGTTGCACCAACCAGAAAAGCACTCAACAGTTTGATGCTGAGCTTGTCTTTGGCGATAAAGAAGGTGATGAGTGCCGCTACCGAGGCAACAATGCCATAGAAGACCAGCATGTGTTGATAAAGTGTCATTTTTGCCTCAATACCTGTTTAAATGTTTGATGCAGATCATGCGGATTTTTGTGATTCAGATCAAGTATCAGGCCTTTTGTGTAAATAAAAAAAAGGCGTCAGACCGGTTTGCTACCGGCAATCTGGCGCTAAATACTGGCGATTTCACCCTGAAAGATGACAGTAAAATAAGCCTTATTCCCCTTCACAGGCCGATCCTTAAGGCCTGTCGCCCCTGGCGAACTGCCGTTTTTATTTCTCTTCTCCTCTCTTCTGTGGGCTCCTGTCTCACTTCTCTGTCGGGTTTTGAGACATATACTGTTTCACTGTGGATTGGATGAATTTCGCTCTCGTCCCAGGATAACCTCTCGATAACACAGGAGTATCAGGTGAAAAAATTTCCTTATCTGTTGTTAATCTTTTTATGTCCTGCTGCATTGGCTTTAACCCTGCAGTCGAAAGACTTCAGCGATAATGGCTTGTTAGATAAAAAATTTGCCGGTGCGAATAAAAGTAATGCGGCCTGTACCGGCGAAAACGTATCACCCGAACTTAACTGGTCAGAGAGTCCGGCCGGTACCAAAAGCTTTGCCTTACTGATGACCGATCCCGTGGGGGCTAAAGGTCTCGGGGTGAGTCATATGGTGGCTTACAACATTGCTTCTGAACGCAGTGCTTTTGCTCAGGGTGAACTGACAACGGGGAAAGGTTACACGGGTGGGAAAAACTCACCGGGCACCGCCCATTACTACGGCCCCTGTCCGCCTGTCGGTTCAGGCATTCACCACTATAACTTCGTGCTGATTGCCACGGATCTTGCACCCTCTGCGCTTGAACCGGGTTTGACTCATGACGAGCTGTTGAAGAAACTCAAAGGACATGCCCTGGGTGCGGCCAGCACGGTGGCCCGGTTTGGTAATGACTAGACTGAATGTACACATAAAAAAACACCCTGCGGACAGGGTGTTTTGGATGAAAACGGCGGGTTATTTCGCGTCAGCTGGCGCGGGTCGATCGGATTCAGCCTTTCTGTCCATTTTATTAATCAGGCTTTGGGCTTCGGCTTCGCTTGCGACAGCAGGAGAAGAGCCGGTTAAGGGCTTACGGGCCGTTTCACGTACCGTCAGAATCGTCAGTAATCCCACCACCCCTGCAACCATCATGTAGTACGCCGGCATCATGGTATTTTGCGTGGTATCAACCAGCCATGCGGTAAGTAAAGGCGTGGTGCCGCCAAACAGTGAAACCGAAAGATTGAAGCCGATCGCCAGTGCACTGTAACGAATATCAGTGGCAAAAAGCGCGGGTAGCGTTGAGGGCATGGTGCCACTGAAGCAGGTGTGCAGAATACCCAGTATGAGCAGGCCGGCAAAGACTGCCCACATATTATGTGAACCGATCAACATAAAGCTGGGGATAGCGAGCAGGATCAGGCCCACTGCACCGAAACCAATCACCGGGCGACGACCAATTCGATCGGTCCAGCGGCCCCACATCAGCGTTAACGGCATCATGACAAACATCACGATCATTACCAGCAGCAGCCCGCTGAGCTCAGGTAAACCCAGTACGCCGGTAAGATAGCTGGGCATATACGAGGTCAGCATGTAGTTGGAAACGTTAAACAATAAGACCAGCCCGATACACTTCATCATGGGCACGCGGTGCTTACTTAACATCTTGAAGAGCGTCAGGCGCGGTTTACTCTGCTCCAGCTCCTCCTGCTTCTGCATATGTTGTTTAAAAGCCGGTGTTTCCTCGAGTTTCAAACGCACATACAGGCCGAACAAGCCAAGGGGCGCGGCAATAAAGAAGGGCACGCGCCAGCCCCAGGACATCATGGCTTCTGATGAGATAAAGCTCGTCATTACGGTCACCAGACAGGCACCCAGCAGGTAGCCGCCTAATGTACCGAACTCCAGAAAGCTTCCCATAAAACCACGACGTTTATCTGTCGAATACTCTGCGATGAAGGTTGCTGCACCGCCATATTCGCCACCGGTAGAGAATCCCTGAACGAGTCGGGCCACCAGCAGCAGGATGGGTGCCATGATGCCGATTGAGGCATAGGATGGAATGATGCCGATGCAAAATGTGCCTATCGACATCATGATCATGGTGATGGCCAGCACTTTCTGACGTCCGATTCGGTCACCCAGCGGACCGAATACCAGACCGCCCAGTGGGCGGACTAAAAACGCCGCTGCAAAGGTACCAAAGGTCGCGATCAACTGAATTGCCGTATTGGCATCGGGGAAAAAGACCTTACCAATGATAACAGCCAGGTAGCTGTAGACGCCAAAGTCAAACCACTCCATGGCATTACCCAATGCGGCGGCACCGACAGCGCGTTTTAACATGTCATTATCGATAACGGTTATGTCATCAACCGTGAGTTTTTTTTGCTTTTTATTCCAGAAATGTTTTTTAGGCCTGGGTGACGATGAACGGTTTGTATCCATATTTTCCTCAAACTACTTAAATGAAGACGACCTATAGCTTTCGCAGCCAGTCAGCGAGGTTAACGGAAATAAAGGAAGAGAAAGCTATAAGAGGCCAGTGACATTAATGATAGAGCGTTCTTAACCGCAGCGAGAAAACATAGTACATGAATGTAATTTTTTGCAAGTAATCAGGAAAAAAGAGTGATTAATAAGTGAGATAGACATAAATCATTTTTTACCTTTGTTTACATTTTGGCACATTTGATGGTGCCTGAGTCCCTTTTAAACGGTATTCAGGATGGCGGATTCGCCTATTGCATGCGGTATTCAGGGGCAAACCAGAATCCGCCAGCGTGAGATTGCTGGCAGATTACCCTTAATTATGCCGGTTCAGCCGCCGGCGTTCGTCCGGTGCTCCACCACAGCAGTAAGGCCACCAGGGCGATACAACCCAATGCGCTAAAGGCAATACTGTAGGAATAGCGAGCCACAATCAGCCCCGTCATCGCCGGGCTCATGGAGGCACCTACGCCTTGCATTAGCATCACCACACTCTGGCCCGCATTAACGTGCCCGCTGCCGCGCAGCAGGGAGACAATGTAGCCAGGCACGGCAACGCCCAGTATTCCTGCCGCAATGCCATCAAGCACCTGGACTGGAATAACGAATAGCGTCTCTGGAAATTCTGCCGCAATAAGCGCCCGAAGCGGCATCATTAACAGGGCCGTCATGATCAAATAGCGATAGCCAATTTTATCCACACGGCGTGAAACGTAAATCGCGACAGGGATCATCACCAGCTGAGAAATAACAACCGTTGCCGCAGCATACAAACCGGGATCGACCGCATCTGGCCCGGTTGATGAGGCAACGCGCATACTCAGCATGGGCAACAGTGCGGCGTTGGCCAGATGAAACAGCAGTAAAGTCAGACCGGTTACCAGCAGTGCGGGTTTGCGCGCCAGGATCCACAGGCTCAGAGTCGGCTTTTGAGACTGATTGTCTTCTAATCCGCGGGCAACCTCATGATTGATATCCTCTCCACGTATCGCCAACGTCGCGATGGCGGCAAAGACGGCCATTATCATCATTAAAATGAAAACGGCGCCGAGCCCCCATTTCCAGGCTGCGAATCCTGCCAGTACAGCCGCCAGGGTGTTTCCGGCATGGTTGTAAGCCTCGTTCCGCCCCATCTGGTGGTTGAACCCTTTTTGCCCCGTCAGGCCCAGCGTTATCCCTGCTACGGTCGGGCCAATAAAGGCGGCAGCAATACCGGCAACGATCTGTGAAATGATCGCCGTCCAGGACTGGTTGCTGTACCAGAGTAATAAGGTCGCAACGGTAATCACGATGCATCCTGTCAGGATGACAAGACGTTTATAGCGCGTTGCATCCGCCACCACGCCT
Source organism: Pantoea sp. B566 (assembly GCF_024793925.1). Lineage (NCBI taxonomy): Bacteria > Pseudomonadati > Pseudomonadota > Gammaproteobacteria > Enterobacterales > Erwiniaceae > Pantoea > Pantoea sp. B566. The sequence continues at coordinate 153,753 of NZ_JANUQL010000002.1, read as the reverse complement.
GCGGGCAACGTTGAGAGGAGCCCTGCAATGCCGCCTGAGGTCATGACCAGGCCTATTTCATCCGGGCTCCAGTGGCGTTCTGTCAGAAAAATACCTAAAAACGGTCCCAGACCGTCTCTGACGTCGGCCAGAAAAAAACTCATCAGACACAGTGCCTGAAGTGACCGTTGTGACATGTGATTTTCCCTGTAGCAATAGTAAGGTTTGGGTGACCAACACATTTCAATAAGTAACGCAATGAATCATGGCAGCAAAAATACCAAGTAACACAACGTTAAAGTTACAAAATGAAAAAATTCACTTTTTATGTAATCTGGTCTAGCGGCGGTGAGGTCTTAAGGCCGTTCTGTGGTGAGAGGTATCCATGCAGGGCCACACTGTTGTCCACATTCTCTGGCGGTGTCGACAACTGTCCCGTTTAAGACTTTCCAGAATCAAAATTTTCTGCTGTGAGCCCGGTTAGACTCAGAGGACGTGAGAGGCTGAAGAAGGCGAAGCCCTATGTTAAACACACGAAGCCATGTGCAGGGCATTCCTTGCGTTCACTGGGGTAATCGGGCAGGCGGTAAGCTTATCCTTGCCGTACATGGCTATTTTTCCCATAAAGAAGATCAGTGCATTGAGATTCTGGCATCTGAGGCTGTGAAAGCGGGATATAGCATACTGAGTTTCGATCTTCCTGCTCATGGTGAAAGGCGTCATGTAGAGTCTGAATGCCATGTAGCACAAGCCGTTGATGACATTAAAATCATGCTTGCTTATGCTCAGAAACGATTCAGTGCAACGGCACTATTTGCCTGCAGCATTGGTGCCAGTTTTAGCATGATTGCAGCTCAGAAAATAAAAATATTTCAGGCATTATTTCTCTCGCCTGTTATCGATCTCGACAGTCTCATCAGAAAAATGATGGTCAAGGCTGATGTTGATGAAACCCGGCTCAATCGCGAGAAGGTCATCATTGCTTCTGACGGCACGGTTTTTCGAGCCGATTATCTTGCGTATGTCCAATAGCACCGGGTTTCGGGAGAAAACTTGTCCCTGAATATTATGGTTGCAAGCCAGGACCAGATTGCCGATTTCAGTGCGGTTGTCACCTTTGCACACCGCCACAAAGCGGTACTGACGACGGTGCAAGGAGCCGAACACTATTTTCATCATCCTCGGGAACATCAGGCGTTGAGGGCGTTGGTTCAGCGCATTTTACATAAGTGAGTTAATTATCTAAAGCGTAAGGGTTTTGCGGATCCCGAACCCAGAATGTCACATCGCTTATCCAGTAAAGACTCAACGGAGGCGCGATTGCCTTTATCCCAGCCGCGACGGGTTGCCAGCAGGATGAACCCTTTTTCACCCGAGAACGTTGTCGGCACTAACGCGACGCCATATTCAGCCAGCATAGGCGGCGTCAGGCGAAAGTAGTGAGCAACGGATGCGATAGGGTAAATGCCCATCGCTGTAGGTTGAAGGACACGGCGAGCGTAATAAGTATGCGTTAAGAGCTTATCGGGCAGGGGATGCCACGCATCTTGAATATAGGGACGTTCAGCCCTTAACTGCCTGTAAACATCTTCTCGCAGGCAGGTGAGGTGGATATGTAGCTGATTCTGACTGCGGCCCCAGGCCGAGTTGATTGCCATGCCCAGCATGTCCTCCGGCACAGGCCTGCCGTATTGAGACATCAACTGATAACGCATCAGCCAGGCGTAGCCGAAATAATCTGGACGGCCAGGCATGAATAGCCACGGGCTTTCAATACCGGATACCGGAATCGTGGGAACCAGAATGAAATGATAGGGATAACGAGGGTTTTGAATAATGCTAAAACCCTGCCGTTTGCCCTCTGGAATATAGATTTGCTGACAGGGTGACGGGTGGCCAGTGTAGTGATAGTTCACCATGCAAACGTTGTCTGTCACCGCCCATAATGCATCTGAGCGTGCGCATCCCGCCAGCGTAAGTGCCATTATAGTCAGTACCATCAGGCGAAAGAGCAGACTTAGCATAAACGCAGCCGTTCACTTTCAGGTACCGGCAACGTTTCACAACCTTTGATTTTTTTAACGCTCACCGCCCTTGCTGCCATATCGCCTTTGTCCCTACGCCTGAGCGGATTGGAATGCCTCTACGTTAGCGCCACTCCGTTATAAACACCATTGGGTTGACCAGAAAGTACTGAAATATTATGACCTAACCTGCCCATCCGATTCTGGCAGCACAGGCATAAACGTTATAATGACGTTATATTATCCGCCATATTCCATTACTCACCCTGTGAAAAAGCGATTAAATTCTCTCGCAATCAACGAATGGTTAACTGCGTTAGCGTGGTTAATAAAACATCCACTTTAGGCAGAAGCTGCTTACGCCGGGGCCAAATCACACTGAGTGGCAGCCCCTCGGGTTGCTGCTGCGGCAGTAAGATTTCCAGTTCACCACTGTCAACGGCGTTCTGTACCAGCCACGAGGGCATTTGTGCAACGCCTAATCCGGCAATTACTGCCTGTAGTTGTGCATCCACATCAGCCAGCGCCATGCGAAAGGGAACGTCCCGCCAGTACGAATGACCGTCTTTACCACTAAATAACCAGGGTTTTGGCGTGTTATCGGCCCGTTCATACAGAATGGCCCGATGCTGCATGAGTGCCTGTTCATTTTGCGGCCTTCCTTCGCGTTCCAGCCACGCTGGCGAGGCACAAAACACCATGCGTTCACGACCAATATGACGGCAGCCCATTGATGCGGGTAAATCATCTGAGCCGCCAATTCTGACCGCAACGTCAATGCCTTCATCAAACAGATCGATGAAGCGATCTGAAAAACTCATTCTCAATTCAAGCTCGGGATGCTGCTGACAAAACGGAATCAGCAACGGCATCACGTTCAGCCGACCATAAGTATGCGGCACGGCCAGTCTCAGACGGCCGGAAGGAATAATCCGTTGCGCAGCCAGGACGGCTTCTGCTTCGGCCAGCTCTTCCATGATGCGTAAGCAGGTTTGGTAATAGGCGCTGCCCGCATCCGTCAGTTGCAGTTTTCGCGTTGTGCGTTCGAGCAGGCGCGAGCCCAGTCGCATCTCCAGTCGGCTAACGCTTTTACTGATGGCAGAACCCGTGACATGTAAACGGGCAGCCGCAGCGGTAAAACTCCCGCTTTCTACACTGGCCACAAAAGGAACAATGTCTTTAAGACGCTGATCGTGCATGATTGATGAACTCAGGTTGATAATGATGTGAATTATTACCCAAAATAGGAATGAAATTCTCTATTACGCTTAGCATTACGCAAAAAGAGGAGAATTAACATGCAAAAGCAGGCTTTGATTGTTGGAATCAGTGGTGTGATTGGTCGAGCGTTAGCAGAAAGGCTAAATAACGAAGGCTGGCAGGTCAGCGGGTTGTCACGTGGCCGCAGCGCGGTACCTGAGGGCTGCAGCAACCTCACCGCAGATTTAACCGATCCTGAAGCGGTAAAAACGGCATTGAAAGCGGTCAAACCTGATGCAGTATTCTTCAGCGTCTGGGCGCGCCAGGACAGTGAAAAAGAGAATATCCGCGTCAATGGCGGCATGATCCGCAACGTTATTGAAGCGCTTGGCGAACGCCTCCAGGGCGCACATGTGGCGCTGGTGACGGGCCTTAAGCACTATCTGGGGCCATTTGAAGCTTACGGCAAAGGCGCTGTGCCGGTCACGCCCTTCCGCGAAGAGCAGGGTCGTCAGCCGGTAGACAACTTCTATTATGCCCAGGAGGATGAAGTCTTCGCTGGTGCCGAAAAATATGGCTATCGCTGGAGCGTCCACCGTCCGCATACCATCATTGGTTATGCGCTCGGAAATGCCATGAACATGGGGCAGACTCTGGCCGTTTACGCCACCTTATGTAAAGAAAAAGGCTGGCCGTTTATCTTCCCAGGCTCACCCGAGCAATGGAATGGCGTGGTGGATATGACCGACGCCGGTCTTCTGGCTGAGCAACTTGAGTGGGCGGCGACCAGCCCGGCCGCGGCAAATCAGGACTTCAACGCGGTAAACGGTGACGTTTTCCGCTGGAACTGGATGTGGCCAAAACTGGCGGCATATTTTGGTCTTGAGGCTGCCGCTTATCCGGCGAAAATGATGCCGCTTGACGGGCGTATGCAGGAGGCGGCCAGCGTATGGCAGGCGCTTGCTCAGCGTGAAAACCTGCGTGAACAGGATATCACGCGTCTGGCCTCATGGTGGCACACCGACGCGGATCTGGGGCGACCCATGGAAGCCTTCACCGATATGAGTAAAAGTCGCAAGGCGGGCTTTACCGGCTACCGGAGCACTCTGGATTCCTTCACTCAGCTTTTCGATAAGCTGAAGCATGAGAAAATCATTCCTTAATCATGTCCTGGAGCGCCCCGACGGGCGCTCATTACCGCTGCGCTTAATGTCTATACTGATATCTGACTTTTTCAAAGGAGCAGGACGATGACGACATGTTTTATTATTGGCGCGGCGGGCAACGTTGGCTCTCATTTGACGAAACAGCTCAGCGCTAAGCAACATGCGGTTTCTGCACTGCATCGTAAATCTGAGCAGGCCGAAGCACTTAAATCCGCCGGAGCGGTTCCCGTGGCGGGGGATCTCCAGCAGCTGACCGTGGATCAACTGGCGCAGGAAATGGCCGGCCACGATGTGGTGATTTTTAGCGCTGGTGCGGGAGGCGCGGGTATTGAGCTGACCAACGCCATTGACGGCGAGGGGTTGTCCCTGGCGGTTGCCGCAGCCGAAAAGGCCGGTGTGAAGCGGTTTTTGCTGGTTTCAGTCTTCCCGGATGCCGCACGTGGCGAAGAGACATCTGAAGGTTTCGAAAATTACATGCGCGTGAAGCGGCTGGCTGATGTTCGCCTGGTCGAAAGCCAACTCGACTGGGTGATTCTTCGTCCCGGTACGCTAACCAATGTGGCGGGGCGCGGCACCGTACGTGCAGATTTTGCCATTCCTTACGGGTCGGTCCCGCGTGAGGATGTGGCCGCCACGCTGGTGGCTCTGGTCGAAACACCGCAAATTTCGCGCAAAATTATTGAGCTGACCGAAGGCGACGAAAGCATAAGCGACGCCATGTTCCGTCTGCAACGATGATAAAAAACGGCCCCTGTAACGGGGCCGTTTCATCATGTTTACCGCCGCGTGTTTATTTCACACAGCGCGAGCAGTGCTCACGTTCGATATGCTGGAAGAAGTCATTTCCTTTGTCATCCACCAGGATAAAGGCCGGGAAATTTTCGACCTCTATTTTCCAGATAGCTTCCATCCCCAGTTCGGCATACTCCACGCACTCCAGACTCTTGATGCTCTGCTGCGCCAGAACGGCAGCCGGACCACCAATGCTGCCTAAGTAAAAACCGCCGTGCTTGTGGCAGGCATCGGTGACCTGCTGGCTACGGTTACCTTTTGCCAGCATGACTTTGCTGCCGCCATTTGCCTGCAGAAGATCGACATACGAATCCATGCGGCCTGCCGTCGTCGGGCCCAGTGAGCCAGATGCGTAACCCTCCGGTGTTTTGGCCGGACCCGCATAATAGACAGGGTGATCTTTAATGTACAGCGGCAAGCCTTCGCCGTTATCAATGCGTTCTTTTAGTTTGGCATGGGCAATGTCACGCGCAACGATGATGGTCCCGGTCAGGGACAAACGTGTCGAAACCGGGTATTCCGAAAGCTGGGCAAGGATGTCATTCATCGGGCGATTCAGGTCGATGTGAACCACTTCGCCTTCACCTTGCTTGCGCAGTGCTTCAGGGATATAACGCCCAGGATTGGCTTCCAGTTTTTCAATCCAGATACCCTCGCGGTTGATTTTAGCTTTGATATTGCGGTCAGCGGAGCACGAAACCCCCATGCCAACCGGGCAGGATGCGCCGTGGCGAGGCAAACGCACTACGCGGATATCATGTGCAAAATATTTGCCGCCGAACTGTGCTCCCAGCCCAAGCTGCTGCGCCGCTTCCAGTAACTCCTGCTCAAGCTGAACATCACGGAACGCCTGACCATGCTCGTTACCTTCTGTAGGTAAACCATCATAGTAGTGAGTCGATGCCAGCTTGACGGTTTTCAGTGTACTTTCGGCAGAGGTGCCGCCAATGACAAAGGCGATATGGTAGGGAGGACAAGCCGCAGTACCCAGCGTACGCATTTTATCGACCAGATAATTTTTCAGCTTGCCGGGGCTGAGCAGTGCTTTGGTTTCCTGATACAAATAGGTTTTATTGGCGGAACCGCCGCCTTTGGCGATGCAAAGGAATTTGTATTCATCACCGTCCACGCTGTAGAGGTCAATCTGCGCCGGAAGATTGGTGCCGGTGTTCACTTCTTTATACATATCCAGCGCGGCATTTTGGGAGTAACGCAGGTTATCTTCAATATAGGTATTGTAGATACCTTGCGACAGCGCGGCTTCGTCACCGCCACCGGTCCACACTCGCTGGCCTTTTTTGCCCATGATGATGGCGGTGCCGGTGTCCTGGCAGGTTGGCAAGACACCTTTAGCGGCGATCTCGGAGTTTCGTAAGAACTGCAGTGCGACGTATTTATCGTTATCGCTGGCTTCAGGGTCAGCCAGAATTGACGCAACCTGCTGCTGGTGGGCCGGGCGCAACATAAAAGACGCATCATGAAAGGCCTGCTGGGCCAGCAGCGTCAATGCCTGTGGGTCTACTTTTAATATGGACTGGCCGTCAAACTCAGCCACGGAAACGTGGTCGGGGCTAAGCAAATAGTATTCGGTGTCCTCGTGGGCAAGAGGAAAGGGGTTCTGATAAAAAAAAGGTTTGTTCGACATAGTATCTCACTTAATGACGTGCTGGCTCCGTTAACGCAGGCTGACAGGAGCAACATCAAAGGCGAATGAGTTGTTTATTATGCTTGCCAGCCATAAGCACAGGCTGGCAAGTGTTGGCATGTTATCGTATGACGCGTCGAATTGCATTTGACACAATCAGAACATCCACACCATCCAGGGGTAGGCGATGAGCATCATAGCAATCAGGAAGATAGCGCCAAAGATGGTGCCCAGACGCCAGTAATCTTTCGTAGGTAAATAGCCGCTGCCGTAATAAATAGGGCTTGGGCCGGTACCGTAAGGGGTGATAATCCCCATCACACCCAGTGAAGTACACAGCATCAGGCAAAACACGGGCATGTTAATACCTGGAATGGAAGCGGCAATGGTTAACATCGCAGGCAGCAAGGCGGTCGTATGCGCAGTGGTACTGGCAAACAGGTAGTGCAGCAGGAAGAAGGCAATCAACAGCACCACAGCCGACACTTGAGGATCGTATCCCTGCAGTAACATTCCCCCTTCTTTGCCCAGCCAGGCGATAAAGCCTACGCGGGCTAAACCATCGGCCAGCGCAACCAGTGTGGCAAACCAGGCAAAGGTGTTCCAGGCGGCTTTATTGCTGGTGATGTCGTTCCAGTTAAGTACCCCGGTCCACAGCATCAGAATAATCACCAGCAGAGCGGCCATGGCCGGTTCGATCCAGGCAGTGGCAAAAATCCACATCAGTAGCGCACAGACAACAAACACCAGTAACAGGATTTCATTGCGGGTCAACTTACCCAGTTTTTCCAGCTCAGCAATCGCCCAGCGAGGCACTTCATCATTCACCTTCACTTCAGGCGGATAGAACCAGTACGCCAGCAGCGGCATGGTCAGAATCAACAGCAGGCCCAGTGGCAAAAAGGCAAGGAACCAAATTCCCCATGAAATATCAAAACCAATGACGCTTTTAACCAGCGCAAGGGCGAGCAGGTTGGGCGCCAGGGCGGACAGGAACATGGAGCTGGTGATACAGGCAGCGGTGATAGCAACCCACATCAGATAAGATCCAATTTTACGCGCGCTGGGGTCATTGGGTTTTGAACCATAAAGCGGCGGCAGATTGGCAATGATGGGATAAATGGTACCGCCACTGCGGGCCGTGTTCGACGGGGTGAAAGGGGCCAGCAGCAAATCCGCGAAGGTGATGGCATAGCCGAGGGTTAAACTCCGGCGGCCCAGGTATTTCACCAGAATTAATGCCAGACGGCGGCCGAACTGGGTCTTGTCATAGCCCGCAGCGAACATGAATGCGCCAAAAATCAGCCAGACGGTTGAGTTACCGAAGCCGCTGACCGCCCATTTAAATGACTCACTCGCCACTTTAAATTTGGGGTTGGCCAGTTCTGCCGGGCTAAAGAGCAGGAACTGGCTGAACAGGGCGATGACGACGACGCCGGTCAGACCAATCACTGCGCCGGGCAAGGGTTCAAAAATCAGCCCGACGATGACGCCGACGAAGATGGCAAAGAAGTGCCATGCATAAGGTTCAAGACCCGCTGGCACGGGGACGAGTAACAACAGGACGGCGACCAAAACCGTCAAAAGGAGCATAAGTGCTTTATTTTTGCCCGCAGCTGCAGGGGCTGCTTTTGGAGGCTCTTTGACGTTTGAGAGTGTTTTCATAGTATTTTTCTACGTGTTAAGGATAATTCGAGCAGCGTCCCGGCAATTCGTCCATAGGGACTTCTTTATTCTAAATTATGAGAATAAACCGTGATGCCTTATAATTTTTTAACTTGTCCTCTGGTGCGATGGAGGCATTTATAAAAGATCATGTGGATATGATGCGATTAATTAAAAACAGAATATTGATCCAGATCAAGTAAGTTAAAATATACGATTAAATTTTTAACAACTAAATTATTAATAACCTAGAGCCAAATATTTAAACTGCAAGAATAAGGGTTTTAAGCTTCACTTTGGGAAGGGCGAGCAACAAAATTATATGTTTAAGCTATTGTTTTTATTGTATTATTTTTAATTTCCCAATTCTCATTGATTTTCTTTAACTATTGATTAACAATAAATATACATCACGATCCTGCTTTAATCAAATAGTAAACCTGAAATATTTAAAAGTTAAAAAACTAAAATTAAAACTTATGAAACTAAAATAATTGGTATATTAGCGTTATGACATCGGACCACTTATTTATTAATAAAAAAGCGTCCGCACAGAATTCCCGAGTTTTGAATTTTTGGAGTTAATCGCAATGAATACACTCACCCCCATTCTCAATCCCATTACGTTGCCGCGTGGCGCGGTTTTAAAAAATCGCCTGATCATGGCACCCATGACAACCTGCACCGGTTTTTATGACGGAACGGTCACCAGTGAACTGGTTGAATATTATCGTGCCCGTGCTGGCAGCATCGGAACGGTCATTGTTGAATGCTGTTTTATCGATCCAAAAGGTCCCGCGTTTCCAGGGGCTATAGCCATCGACAGCGACAACAAAATTCCGGGCCTAAAGCGAATTGCTGACGCCATCAAGCAGGAAGGTTCGACAGCGATTTTGCAGATCTATCACGGCGGCCGCATGGTTGAGCCTGAGCTGATAGGGGGAAAAACCCCTGTCGCCCCAAGCGCCATTGCCGCACCTCGTGAAGGTGCCACGACGCCGCGCGCGCTAACGGCAGAAGAAGTGGATACCATGATCACTAAATTTGGTGACGCCGTTAACCGCGCCATTAAAGCCGGATTTGATGGCGTTGAAATTCATGGCGCAAACACCTATCTGATACAGCAATTTTACTCACCCAATTCCAATCAACGCGATGACAAATGGGGCGGCAGTCGCGATAACCGTGCCCGCTTTCCGCTGGAAGTCCTCGAAATTACCCATAAAATGGCCGCGCGATTTGCACATAACGGGTTCATCATCGGCTATCGTTTTTCCCCTGAAGAACTTGAAGTCCCGGGCATCCGTTTCGATGACACCCTGTACCTACTGGAAAAGCTGGCGGCACGCGGGCTCGATTATGTCCACTTTTCTGTTGGGCAGCTTATGCGCCCCTCTATCGTTGATACCACCGATCCAACCCCGCTGATTGAGAAGTTTATTAACATGCGGTCCCCAACGCTGGCGAAAGTGCCGGTCATTGGCGTTGGCGGTGTGGTAAACAAAGAAGATGCGGAAAAAGCGCTGGAAAAAGGCTATGACCTGGTTGCGATTGGTAAAGCCTGCATCGCTTATCCCGACTGGACAGATCGCATTATCAATAATGAGCATCTTAAACTTTACATCGACAGTAACCAGCGTGAAGCGTTATTGATCCCTGAACCGCTGTGGCGTTTCTCGCTGGTTGACGCCATGATTCGCGATATGAGTGAGTCGGGACGCAAATACAAAGCCGGTGTTTATCAGGAAAAAGTTGAGGCTGAAGCGCTTAAGCTGAAGATCAACGTCACGCTGGATACCGACCGTATTACAGATATCTCGCTGGTACCGGACGACACGCTGGACGTTGACTTCACTACCACCTTCGAAAGCCTGCGTAATCGTATTCTGGTGGCTAACAGCCCACACGTTGATGCTATCACCGGCGCGACCACGCAGAGTGAGGCCCTGAAAAAAGCAGTATCGCGTGCAATGACCACTTCAAATAAAGCCCATGTGATTGAAGAGGGCGGTAATCCCAATGCACCGCAACAGTATGATGTGGTGGTCGTGGGAAGCGGCGGTGCCGGTCTGGCCGCGGCCATTCAGGCGCATGATGAAGGTGCCAAAGTGGTTGTCATTGAGAAAATGCCCACTATCGGCGGTAACACGATCAAAGCATCCGTAGGGATGAACGCCGCCGAGACGCGTTTTCAGAAACTGAAAGGTATCGAAGACAGCAAAGAACTGTTTTATGAGGAAACGCTCAAGGGCGGTAAGTACAAAAACAACCCGACCCTGCTGCGCGAGTTCGTTGATTTGGCGCCTGAAGCCATTGACTGGCTGGCCAATCACGGTATCGAACTGAATGACATCACCATCACCGGCGGCATGAGCATTGATCGTACGCACCGTCCTGCCGACCGCTCGGCCGTTGGCGGCTTCCTGATCAGTGGGTTAGTGAAAAATATCAATAACCGTAATATTGACGTCCTGCTTGAAACCGCCGTAGAGGAAATTTTGTTCGACAACGGCGCGGTCAGCGGTGTCAAAGTGGTGGATGAATACAACGACAGCCGTATTCTCAATGCGAAAAGCGTCATCGTCGCAACAGGTGGCTTCAGCGCCAACCGGGAAATGGTGGTGAAATACCGCCCTGAGCTGGATGGCTTTGTCACCACCAACCATAAAGGGGCCACTGGCGCAGGCATTGCGATGCTGCAAAAAATTGGTGCAGATACCGTGGATATGGGCGAGATTCAGATTCACCCAACGGTTGAGCAAACCACATCCTATCTGGTGTCAGAGTCTATTCGTGGCGGTGGGGCCATTCTGGTCAGCCAGGCGGGACAGCGCTTCTGTAATGAGATGGAAACCCGCGATAAAGTTTCTGCGCAGATTATTGCACTGCCGGAGAAAAGCGCCTGGATTGTCTTCGATGAGCAGGTTCGTATGAATAACAAAGCGGCCGATGAGTATATTGCCAAAGGATTTGTCATCAGCGCGCCAACCGTAGGCGAGCTGGCGGTGAAACTGAATATGGAACACCGGACGCTGGAAGAAACGCTGCATCGCTATAACGGCTTTGTGATACAGCAGAAAGACGCGGACTTCGATCGTCAGACCGCGCTGCGTCATCCGTTGAACGAGGGCCCTTTCCATGCGATCCGCATCGCGCCCGGTGTTCACCACACAATGGGTGGCGTCACCATTGATACCACCACAGCCGTGCTCGACAGCCATAAACAGCCAATCCACGGTGCCTGGGCGTGCGGTGAAGTTGTCGGCGGGATCCACGGTGCAAACCGTATCGGTGGTAACGCGGTTGCGGACATCATCATCTTTGGTATTCTGGCAGGTGCCAACGCTGCGGCGTTAGCCAAACGCTAGTCGTCACCGCCGGCATCTGCCCGCATGCAGGTGCCGGTTTTATTCCCTCCCAGAGCGGTGTCGCTTATGCAAACCGAGTCGCAAGTCTTTGCTTATTCCGCCGTCCTGATGGGATCGCCCATTCTGCTTAAGCTATTCGAGCACGACGAAAAGCTTGCGGCACAGGCTTTCAGATTAATCAAACAGTACGAAAATCTGCTGACGGTTAACCGGACGCACTCCGAAGTGATGGCGATTAACCATGCTGCCGGTCAGCATCCCGTGAGCGTCAGTCAACCCGTCTTTGATTTAATTCAGCGCGCACTTAACGTCAGTCTGTTACCAGACAGCAGTTTTAATCTCACGATTGGCCCGCTGGTGAAATGCTGGAAAATTGGCTTTCAGGGTGACTGCGTTCCTGCGCGGGAGACAATACTGGCAACGTTGCCCTTAACCTGTCCTGAAAATGTCCAGCTTGATGCGGACACGCGTTCGGTGTTTCTGAACAAAACGGGGATGGAAATTGATCTGGGTGCCATCGCCAAAGGCTACATTGCCGATCGGGTGCAGGCTTTTTTGCAGCAGCAGGGCGTCGATAGCGCGTTGATTAACCTTGGCGGCAACGTGCAAACGTTAGGCGCACCTCGTGATGCGCCGCAGCAGGGATGGGCAATCGGTCTGAAAACCCCTTTTGCGGCCCAGGATGCCCTGATTGGGGTCATTCATGTTGTGAACAAATCCGTTGTGACGTCCGGGATCTACGAACGTTACTTCGAACAGGATGGCGTCTGTTATCACCATATTCTTGACAGACATACCGGCTATCCGCTGGATAATGAGCTGTATAGCGTGACTATTATTTCCGACCAGTCGATCGACGGTGATATTTATACCACGCTGATTTATGGCATGGGCGTTGAGAAGGGCATTGCGTATCTGAAAAGCCATCCTGATATTGAGGCTGTCTTCGTGACGCGCGACAAGCAGGTCATTTGCTCGTCACAACGTCACTTTCACTTCACCTTACTGGATAACCGCTTTCAGCTCCGTCATTGACAGTACTGGCGTAAAAGCGTGTGGTACTCCGGCTGCAGACGATAGCGATACACCGGACGTCCCGTGACGCCGTAGTGAATACTGGTAAACAAAATATTGCTCTGCGCTAGCCAAATCAGGTATTTACGGCACGATACGCGAGAAATATTCACCTCAGTGGCCAGCTCATCGGTAGAAAACTCGGTACCGGGGTGCGCATCAATCCACAAACACAGCGTACGTAATGTCTGCGGCGTCAGCCCTTTTGGCAGGCGTTTTGTCTCGCTGGCATTGGCCTGATTACCATGCAGCAGTTGATCCACATCGGCCTGCTGATAAAACTGATGATTATCCATCAGCCGTTTTTTCTGACGCCATCCGGTCAGCGCCTCTTCAAAGCGGGAAAACTGAAAGGGTTTTATCAGATAATCCACAACGCCGTAGTTCAGCGACGTTTTAATGGTCGCCGCATCGGCAGCGGATGAGATGATAATGACGTCAACCGGACGCCCCGCACTGCGCAGCTCTGGCAACAGGTCCAGTCCGTTTTCCTGCTGCATATAGATATCCAGCAAAATAAGATCAACGGGCGGATCTGTCTGCAACAGGCGCTCTTTGGCTTGCTGTAAGGTGGACGCGGTACCACAGCAGGTAAAACCGTCAATCTGCCCGATATAGCATCGGTTCAGTTCGGCCACCATGGCATCATCGTCTACGACTAACACATTGATCATTCGCTAATATTCCCTCTTTCCCACGGAAGCTGAACCAGAAACTGGGTATAAACGCCCGGTTCTGATTCCACGCTGACGTTACCGCCCAGACTTTCCGTTTGTTGCTTGAGTAAAAACAGTCCAACGCCACGATCTTCACCTTTGGTAGAGACGCCGCGTTCGAAAATGGCGGCGAGCTGATCGGCAGGAATACCGGGGCCATCGTCACTGACCTCGCACGACAGCCAGCCGTTTTGATAATGCAGCATGACATGGATTTCCCCTTCCATCTCCGGATCAAGCGCTTCCAGCGCGTTTTCAATCAGATTGCCCAGTACCGTGATAAGTGCTGCGATTTGCTGTTCACTGCCGTTGTCGGGCAGATAGCTGGCTTCGCTCAGGATCAGCTGGTGGCCTTCATCTGTTACGCGGTTAATTTTGCTCAACAGGAAGCCTGCAATAACAGGCGACTTAATCTTCTGTAGCAGCGAACCTATTTCCGTTTGATAGTTATTGGCCGTTTTAAGGATGTACTCTTCCATCTGCGCATAGTTTTTCATGTGCAGCAGACCAAGAATCACATGCAGCTTGTTCATGAATTCATGGGATCGCTCCCGCAGTGCATCGACATAGTTTACCATGCCGTCGAGACGCTGCATTAGCTGGCTGATTTCTGTTTTATCCCTGAATGTGCTCACTGCCCCAATAATACTGTCACGACTGCGCACCGGCACGGTGTTACTGATCAGTATTTTGCCACGTACGTTGAGCTCTTCGTCATAAGAGGTTTTGCCTTCGTGCAATGCATCGCGTAAATGCGTCAGCATCTGTGCATTTTCCGGCACGCGGTCACCGCTCAGAAACGCTTCGCGGGTGGTTTCTTTTAACAGCTGCTGCGCAGCCTGATTAATAAGGCTGACGCGGGATTGATCGTCAACCGCAATCACACCTTCTTTAATCGAATCGAGAATAGCCTGACGCTCTTCAAACAAGCTGGAAATCTCATACGGCTCTAATCCCAGTAAAATGTGCTTTAAGCGTTTCACTAAGATTAATATGCCGAGCATGCCAACCAGTCCGCCAAACAGCACGGTCCAGAGAATATTCCAGCGGCTTTTCGCAATTTGCGCCGCGACGTCATTCACCGAGATCCCAATTGCCACCACGCCAATTTGCTGATGCGCCTGATTGAAAACGGGCGTAAATACCCTGAGCGCCTCAACCAGTACGCCATGATTCACCGCGACATTCTCCCTGCCGCGTAACGCCGGTTTAATATCGTCCCCGACAAAGTGCTGATTAACCACTTCAGGGTTCGGGTGAGACAAGCGAATACCGCGCATGTCGGTGACGACGACAAACAGCAAATCGTTACGTTTTCGCGTTGCCTGCGCGATCGGCTGAATGATGGTGCTTCCGTCTGGCCGCGTCAGGGCCTGCTGAATCTCCGGGCTGTCGGCCAGAGTGCGCGCCACTGCCATCGCTTTATCTTTCAAATGCGAACGGGTGAAGTTATCGATCTGGATGTAATAAAGCAGATGGACGCTTAATATTACGGTCATCAGCACGGCCGCCATCATCAATGACGACAGGGTGCTGAGCTTCATTGGGCGCTTCTTTAACGATCGTTGTGGCCGGGAGTCATTCATAGTCAGCATCAGATGTGTTGAGGTACGCGTTGCAACATACGCGAAGTCGTCGCACCAGTACAGTTTGCGCCTGAAATCCAGTAAATTAAGCAGGTTAGCGTGCTTTTAACCGTTGATATCTGGCATGATGACGGACAACGCCTGTAAATCATACTGACAGCATGGCAGGTAAATCAGAGAGTGCTGGACAAAATGTATGTGTGAATCGACATATTCGTTTTCGCGCCGGTAAGCATTACGCCAGGTTGCGCTTGCAGAGTCAGGACAGATGAAGAAAAAAAACAGTACACCCACGCCTCACGATGCCACCTTCCGCCAGTTTCTTACGCAGCCAGAGATTGCGCGTGATTTTATGGAATTGCACCTGCCTGCGGAATTACGGGCCGTGTGCGATCTCAGCACGTTAAAACTCGAATCCGGATCTTTCGTTGAAGATGATCTTCGCCAATATTTCAGCGACGTGTTGTACAGCCTGAAAACCGCACAAGGCGATGACGGCTATGTTCACGTCCTGATTGAACATCAGTCCTCACCGGATAAGCACATGGCATTCAGGCTGCTGCGTTATGCCGTGGCGGCGATGCAGCGCCACCTTGAAGCCGGCCATAAAAAATTGCCGCTGGTCATCCCTGTCTTGTTCTATACCGGGAAACGTCGTCCTTATCCTTATTCCACGCGCTGGCTGGATGAATTTACCGATCCTGCGCTGGCCAACCGGCTCTATAGCACGGCTTTTCCGCTGGTGGATGTCACGATTATTCCTGACGAGGAGATTGCAGAGCACCGCAGTATGGCCGCGTTAACCCTGCTTCAGAAACATATCCACCAGCGCGATTTAGCGGAGTTGGTTGATAAGCTTGTCCCGGTCTTACTGGCGGGCTATCTTTCTTCATCACAGGTCGTATCGCTGATACACTATATCGTGCAGGCGGGAGAAACCGCCGACGCCGAAGCATTGGTAAGAGAACTGGCACATCGCGTGCCGCAACACGGAGACGCACTGATGACCATTGCGCAGCAACTCGAACAAAAAGGCATGGAAAAAGGCATCCAACTGGGTCGCGAAGAAGGCCGCTCAGAGGGAGAGCGCGAAGCGACGCTGAAAATCGCCCGTACTATGCTTCAAAGCGGTCTTGACCGTGAGACGGTTATGAAGATGACCGGCCTGAGTGAAGACGAACTGGCGCTGATTCGCCACTAATCCGTGTCCCTGAAGGCGTATCGTTCAGGGACGTCAGGTTGCGTGTACTGCCCATACTTTTTCGCCAACCGCCTCATCCTGTTCCGTGCATGTTAATGCACGTTTGCCGCAGTAAATAACCCCACTTTCCGGTCAGGCGCCGCCATTTCCGTTTATTCATCGCACAGAGAATATTTGTGTTAGGGCATTGTATATTTCGAAACGCCCCTTTATTGTGTGGTTAAAATATATCGATAACAAAGTTAATCTTTTGTAACTAAATTAACTGCTAAACCCTGTCTTTTAATTTTTTAACTATTTTCATATTAACTACGAAATAACAATATTTTAAAGTTTCGGAACTTTTTTTAACTAGTTCTCCACGAAATCGTAGATCCCTAATGATTAAATCAACTAAATTTGTACCTGCACTGTCGCTTGCAGCGTTACTCGTTTCTTCAGTGACCCACGCTGAAAATTCACCAGAAAAAACAGATGTTCTGCTGATTGGCGGCGGTATCATGAGCGCCTCTCTGGGCACCCTGCTGGAAGAGCTGCAACCGGGCTGGAAACAGATCATGGTTGAGAAACTTGATGGCGTAGCGCTGGAATCGTCCAACGGCTGGAACAACGCCGGTACCGGCCACTCAGCCAACATGGAACTGAACTACACGCCAGAGCGTGCAGACGGTTCTATTGACGTGACCAAAGCGCTGGAAATCAACGAAGCCTTCATGATTTCTCGTCAGTTCTGGAGCTCTCAGGTTAAAGACGGCGTGTTAAATAATCCGCGTTCGTTCATTAACTCAACGCCGCACATGAGCTTTGTCTGGGGCGATAACGTTGATTATCTGACGAAACGCTATGCCGCACTGCAGAAAACTGTGCTGTTCCAGGGCATGAAGTTCTCAACCGATCACAAGCAGATCGCGCAGTGGGCGCCGCTGGTTATGGAAGGTCGCGATCCACAACAAAAAGTGGCTGCTACCTGGACGCCAGTAGGAACCGACGTTAACTATGGTGAAATCACCCGTCAGTTAATTGGCAGCCTGAAGAAGAACGATAATTTCCGCCTGGAAACCTCTTCGGAAGTGACCGATTTTAAACGTAACAGTGATAATTCCTGGCACGTTACCATTAAAGACGCCAAAAATGGCGGCGAACGTACCGTAGACGCGAAATACGTCTTTATCGGTGCAGGTGGCGGTGCGCTTAAACTGCTGCAAAAAACCGGTATTCCGGAAGCCGACAATTACGCAGGTTTCCCGGTAGGGGGATCCTTCCTGGTGACAGAGAATAGCGCCATTGCCGATCGCCATCTGGCAAAAGTGTATGGTCAGGCTTCCGTGGGTGCGCCACCGATGTCGGTTCCGCATCTGGATACCCGTTACCTTGATGGTAAGCGTGTCGTGCTGTTTGGACCTTTCGCAACGTTCTCAACCAAGTTCCTGAAAAATGGTTCGTTGTTTGATTTACTGAGCACAACGACCACGCACAACTTTATGCCGATGACCCACGTAGGCATGGATAACTTTGACCTAGTCAAATACCTGATCGGTCAGGTTATGTTGAGCGATGATGACCGTTTTGCCGCGCTGAAAGAGTACTATCCTGAAGCGAAGAAAGAAGACTGGAAACTGATTCAGGCCGGTCAGCGCGTGCAGATCATCAAAAAGGATGCGGATAAAGGCGGCGTGCTGAAACTGGGTACGGAAATTGTGACCGATCAGCAGAAAACCGTTGCCGCATTGCTGGGTGCATCGCCTGGCGCATCCACGGCTGCACCTATCGCAATCAATGTGATGCAGAAACTGTTCCCTGAACAATTCAAGTCAGCAGAATGGCAGGAAAAAATCCGTAAAATCGTTCCTGCTTACGGCCAGAAACTGAACGACAACCCTGCGCTCACGCAGCAGGTCTGGGATGAAACGGCAGCAACGCTGCAGCTGACCAAGCCGCCGGTTATTCAGATGGGCAATCAGCCAACTGAAGCGCCCGCTGCTAACAGCGAAAAAGCCCCAGCCTCGGCGAAGCACGATATGGCGCTGTAATACGGTCATCTGAACGAAACTAAGCCCGCGCCATCCGTGACGCGGGCTTTTTTTTTGTTTAGAAGGGCGTTAACACGTTTTCAGGTTTTATCTTCGCGCCAGTTAGCCCAGGGATCATCACTGGGTGGGGGCGCAGAATCCGGCTGAGATTCACTCAGCGAAGTCAGATAGAGCGCTTCCACTTCTGCCCGCGCCCACGGCGTACGGCGTAAAAACTTCAGGCTGGACTTCACGCTGGGGTCGTTTTTAAAACAGTTAATATTGATGCGCTTACTCAGTTCAGGCCAGCCATACTGTGCGACAAGGCTGTTGACCTGCATTTCAAGCGTAACGCCATGCAGGGGATCTTTAGAGGCGTGAACGGTCATAGTCTTTCCGATAAATGCGGTAAAAAACCGATCCTGCAGTATGGTGCCTCAGGGTGCAAGCGCTGACTGAACATATTCGCTGTCTGTTCTGAAAATCTGCTGCACGCATTCCTGGGCTATCTGAGCGCGCTGTATCATTTCACTCTCTGCGCCTCACCGACTTCGGGAACAAAACAGACGAAGCGCACCTTTCGCCTTCCCCCGGTCACTGCCGGGCCCGTTACTCACAACGATCTACCCGGCAGGAATAACATCCCTGCCTGGCGTTATGGACCTGGATATAGCGCACCGTCGGGTGGCTAAAAAAGTGCGTTATCATTTCGTCTGCTGCTTTTCCTTCGCAGACGTCTGCCTGGATCAGTAAATCTTGCGCATCAAAGCCCCGTAACGAAAGAAGCCGGTGCGTCATGACCGGGGGTAATGCATTAATGTAAATGCCCTGTTGGGTACAGTGCTCCCAGAGGTAGATCGCATGAGAACCATAATAAGGCGTTCGGGCCGGTTGATAGAGATGATTAATCAGCAGCGCGGTTTCACCCGCCGGGATATCACGCAGTGAAATTCTGTCGGGATAGCCAGGAGCGTTTTCTACTTTCAGTCTCATTACGCCATGTTGTTTTAAATAGCGCTCATTCTGTCCGTAAAGGTGAGTGAAAGCATCGGCTTTCAGGCCTGAGATTTGATAGGTCATTGTGATCCTCCGGTTATCAACAGAAGGACGATAACGTTTCTGCGTCAGCCGTTCTCGCTGTTTTTGGCCACGGAGATGATCACGCCAGTGCTGCGCGATATCCCATAGGTGCTGCGCTTTTCTTCGCCTTTAAGAGACCTGCAAACGGCAAGTCCAGCAACGCCGTGACGTCCAAACAGATGATAACCTGTTGATTAAAGGGGCAGGGAGGCATTCAGAGGGAAGGTGCAGCGGACTCATACGCCAGCAGCATGGGGAATAAGAGCGCCATGCCGGTGACACTGTCACCGGCATGATGAAGCATTTAGCGTAATGACTGAGCTGTTTTCTCAAGCAGTGCCAGCAGGACGGTAATATCTTCCAGCGTCACGGTTGGATTTAACAACGTCATTTTCAGACAGGTAACGCCGTTATGCTCGGTCACGCCAACGTTGGCGCGACCTGATTCCAGCAGAGCATCGCCAATACGCTGATTGAACAGCGCAACGTCGGCATCGCTCCACTCCGCCATCTGTTGTGGACGATAACGGAACAGGACGCTTGCCAGTTGAGGTTTCATAACCAGTTCCAAGGCGTCGTGCTGCTCAACAAACTGCGCCACCTGCTGAGCCAGCGTTACGCCATGGTCGATAATGGCGGCGTACTGCTTCTGACCGAGGGCTTCCAGTCCCATCCACAGTTTCAGCGCATCAAAACGACGGGTGGTCTGCAACGATTTCGAAACCAGATTCGGCACGCCCTGTGCTTCATCAAACTCAGAGTTCAGGTATGCCGCCTGATAGCGCATCAGCTCATAGTGACGGGCTTCTTTTAACAGAAAAGCACCGCAGCTGATGGTCTGGAAAAACTGTTTGTGGAAGTCCAGCGTAACGGAATCCACCAGGTCCAGCCCGTCCAGATAATGACGATACTTCTCTGACAGCAGCAATGCACCGCCCCAGGCCGCGTCAACGTGCACCCAGATTTTCTGCTCTGCGGCCAGTTTGACGATATCACGCAGCGGATCGATAGCACCGGCGTCGGTGGTGCCTGCTGTCGCGACAATGGCCAGCACCTGTTCATTATTGGCTTTCGACTGTGCCAGTTTGTCAGCCAGATCGGTCATGTCCATGCGTGCAAACTCATCGCATTTCACTAACGTCACGGACTGGTAGCCCAGGCCGAGGAGCGCCATGTTCTTCTGCACGGAGAAGTGGGCATTCTCTGAACAAAAGACTTTGATCTTTCTGAGATCGCCGATCAGTCCGTCCTGCTGAACAGAATGGCCCTGACGGGCAAAGAAGGCATCACGCGCCAGCATCAGCCCCATCAGATTGCTCTGGGTGCCGCCGCTGGTGAACACACCAGCATCGCCTGCCTGATAACCCACCTGTGAACGCAGCCATTCAATCAGCTTCATTTCAATCAGGGTGGCAGAAGGCGCCTGATCCCAGGAATCCATACTCTGGTTCGTCGCGTTAATCAGCACCTCGGCAGCCTGGCTAATGACCAGACTCGGGCAGTGCAAATGCGCCACACACTGTGGGTGATGGACCGACAGACTGTCTTTCAGGAAATACTCAATCGCGCGCTCAATGGCGGCCTGGTTGCCCAGGCCATCGGGATTAAAGTCCAATTGGATACGTTCGCGCAGTTCAGCAACTGTTTTACCCTGATACATTTCAGGCTGTTCAAGCCACTTAACCACTGCCGCACTGCTTTGTGCGATAGCCTGCTGGTAAGCCTCAGTGCTTTGCGCTGAGGACGCCAGAATCGGATTTGACCGTGACATCGAATTTACTCCACTCAAACTGCTTCGACGCCAGCGGCAAGCAGGGCGCTTTCGAACTTATCCAGGAAAACCTGCATTTCGTCATGATTGATCAACAGGGAAGGCAGCAGACGCAATACGCAACCGTGACGTCCCCCGCGCTCAAGGATCAGACCGTTTTCAAAGCATTTCTTCTGAACCAGAGCCGATAAATCGCCATCGGCCGGGTAGCAGCCCATATGATCCTGCGCTTCGTTCGGCTTGACCATTTCAATACCGATCATCAGGCCAAGACCGCGAACGTTACCGATGGCAGGATAACGTTTCTGCAGTTCGGCAAGTTTGCCTTTCAGCCACTCACCTTTTTCAGCGACGCTGCCAGCGATGTTGTTTTCTTTCAGCAGCTTCAGCGTGGTCAGGCCGGTTGCCATGGCCAGTTGGTTGCCACGGAATGTCCCGGTGTGGTGGCCAGGTGACCAGGCATCAAACTGCTTTTTGATCCCCAGCACGGCAAGCGGCAAACCGCCGCCGACGGCTTTTGACATTACAATGATATCGGGCTCAATACCGGCATGCTCGAACGCAAAGAATTTACCAGTGCGGGCAAAACCTGCCTGAACTTCATCCAGAATCAGCAGAATACCGTGTTCTTGGGTAACTTTACGGATGCGCTGCAGCCATTCAGCCGGGGCAGGGTTCACGCCGCCTTCACCCTGAACTGCTTCGAGGATCACGGCCGCAGGTTTGCGCACACCACTTTCAACGTCGTTGATCAGGTTTTCGAAGTAGTAGGTCAGCGCTTTTACGCCCGCGTCACCACCAATGCCCAGCGGGCAACGGTACAGGTGCGGATAAGGCATAAACTGCACTTCAGGCATCATGCCGTTAACGGCTTCTTTCGGTGACAGGTTACCGGTGACAGAAAGCGCACCGTGCGTCATGCCGTGATAACCCCCAGAGAAGCTGATCACCCCTGAACGGCCAGTATGTTTCTTCGCCAGCTTGATAGCGGCTTCAACGGCATCCGCGCCGGAAGGACCGGTGAATTGCAGGCAGTATTCTTTGCCCTGACCCGGTAACAGGGAGAGCAGGTATTCTGAAAACGCATCTTTGAGTGGCGTGGTCAGATCCAGAGTATGTAACGGCAAGCCGCTGGTAATGACATTTTGGATGCTTTGCAGTACGTCAGGGTGATTATGACCTAACGCAAGCGTTCCGGCACCGGCAAGACAGTCAAGATACTGTTTGTTCTCGACGTCTGTGATCCAGACACCATTAGCTTTGGCAATCGCTAATGGTAATTTACGCGGATAACTTCGAACATTTGATTCAAACTCGGCCTGGCGGGCCAGATAAGACTCATTGTTACCGTTTAATGTATTCGCATTCAAACTATCAATACGGACTTTATCCGTCATCATATCTCTCCTACAACCGGGCGTGGCATCACGCTGCAGTTGGATAAGTGAATAAAAT
Source organism: Pantoea sp. B566 (assembly GCF_024793925.1). Lineage (NCBI taxonomy): Bacteria > Pseudomonadati > Pseudomonadota > Gammaproteobacteria > Enterobacterales > Erwiniaceae > Pantoea > Pantoea sp. B566. Next base: position 131,022 of record NZ_JANUQL010000002.1, on the reverse strand, counting down.
TTAGAGCTAGTGTTAAAAACGCGGCCAATATATTGGTTTTTATCACAGGACTCAATGATTAATTTTATGAGGATTTGTTAATGTATTTACTTTATAAACCAGCGACTTAGACCCAAATTAACGGCCAGGGCAGCCACTTATATCAAAACCTGTAAACAATAAAGCGCCAAAAAACACCTGCTTATCGCATTTCAGCATCAGTCTGGGCGAGAAAAATAAAGTGTGTTAGCAAGCATTTCTGCGCGAATAAGCGATAAAATTTGAGATTAATCAAGCCACAAAATGTAAAGCGCGCGCCATTTGAATGACACATTTAAAGCGTACTGCACATCATTCGTATAACTTCTATTTAACATTTAATTAATGGCAATAAAGAAGAAAACGGCGCTTTACTGACTTCCCGCTCCGTTAACGCATAAATTGCACAAAGTGGTGAATGTCGGCCAGCGCCTGCTCAATTCGCGCGGGTGAAGACGTAATACTCAGCAGATCGGCGTAGCCGTTGAGCAAGGCGTTAAGCTGGCGTGCGCTGCGTGCCACATCATCCGTATGCAAGCACCCTTGTTCAACGCCCGCGCGAATAATCTTGCAGAGCAACGCATCCCAACCGGCGATAATCTTGGCGGCCAGTTCAGCGTAATCGGCATTATGGCTGGCCATTTGCCAGAAGGAAGCATAAAGCCGCCAGACTGAATCTGATGTGTCAGGAATGTGGCCTTCAATCATAGAGTGTAGTTGCTGCACAGGATCCAGCGCGGCCAGCTCAAGGGTGAAATCATCCAACTCGCGCTGCATAAAGTGCTCCAGCGCAGTCAGGGTGAGCGTGTGCCAGTCAGGAAAGTAGTGATAAATATGGCTGCGTGAAATACCCAGCGATTCCGTTAAGTCACGTGTCGTGGTTTTTTCAATTCCCTTCTCGATAAACAGCGCGATGGCGCCCGCAATAATCGTCTCTTTGCGTGTTTCTCCAGATGTTGCCGTTGATGCTTTCATTGTGACTCCTGGATTGACTTTGAGCAATCGCTCAAATACGATGCGCCGGCTATTGAGCGACCGCTCAATTTTAACCGTTTACCAAAAGAAAATCATGTGTTCTCACAAAACAATAACGCCGGAGACGGCGCCGCAAAATGCCATTGCCACCCTCAAGATGCTGGGACGTCGTCACAGTAAAAAGCTCTTTCTTACCCTGCTGTTAGTGGTGGCGGAAAACGTTACCTACCTGCTTTATCCGCTGTTAGCCGGGTTTGCCATTAACGCCATTGTCACCGGGCAGGCGCTTCATGCTGTGCTTTATGCGGTCATGGTCTTTGCAATGTGGGCAATAGGCGCCGCAAGACGCAGCGTTGATACCCGCACCTTCGCCCGTATTTATGCCGAACTGGCCGTGCCGGTTATCGTGGCACAACGTCACGAGAAGCAAAATGCTTCCACTATCGCCGCTCGCGTGACATTGTCACGTGAGTTTGTCGATTTTTTTGAGCTGCATCTGCCAACGCTGATCACCTCTCTGGCATCGATTAGCGGCGCAGCCATTATGCTTCTGGTAATTGAGTTCTGGACGGGCGTGGGCTGTCTGATCATTTTGTTGATACTTGCCTGCTTTCTGCCGGGCTTCTCGCGCAAGAACGAAGCGCTGTTTGGCCGTCTGAATAACCGGCTTGAAAAAGAGGTTAGCCTGGTCACCGTTGCCCAGGCACCCGCTCTGGCGAAACACTACGGCGTACTGGCGCGATTACGCATAGGGCTATCCGATCGCGAGGCGCTAGGTTTTATAACGATAGGTACAGCAGCGGCGCTGCTGTTTGCCTCTACCATCCTGTCCATGACCCGTAAAGGGATGGGTGACGCAGGGCACATCTATTCGGTCATGACCTATCTGTGGATGTTTGCCATGAGCCTGGATGACGGACCGCGATTGCTTGAAAAATATTCGCAACTGAAAGATATCGGCAAACGCGTCAATACGGGAAGCTAAGTTGAACCTGGGCAGCCGCAGGCAATCGTCTGACGCGGCACATTTCTGCTGCTGGGCCGGGCAAACGCTACCTCGCTCACTGGACTGTCAGCGGAGACTTGTCACCAGCCATTGTGCAAGCTCATCCAGTTCGTGCTGCTGCAGCGGATAGTCCGTTTTCAACGTTTCTACATGCTGAGCCATAACGTCAGGCTGATAGGCTGCACCCTGTAAGCGGGAGGCCAGCACCTCCAGTGGCGCAGGGTTCAGGCTGTCGCTAAATATCTGACAGCGGCTAATAGCGCCCCGTTCAACATCAAAATGTATCTCCACGCCGCCCCATACAAAGCGATGATCCAGAAGATGCGAAAAGTCTGGCGCCTGGCCAAAATTCCACGCCCAACTGCTTTGACGGGCAAACTGTTGTTCAAAGCCCGGCAGATCCGGCAGGTTATCAGGAGAAATAACATCGGGTTCACAGCGAGTGGCAAAGTGTTCAAAACAGGCTTCCGTGATGGCATGGCAAAGGCGTTCGTAGCTGATATTGGGCACCAGCGTTTGCAGGTTTGTCACGCGTGCTCGCACGGAGGCGATGCCTTTCGCCTGTAACTTTTTCACGTCGGGATTAAGATAATCAGCCAGGCGCGACAGATCGGCATTAATTAGAACTGTGCCGTGATGAAAGCCACGGTCGGGCGTTTCGCGATAAGCAGAGCCGGATATTTTGCGCACGCCGTCACCGGTGTCGATCACCAGATCGTTTCGTCCTGAAGCCTGCGCATTGACGCCCAGCGTTGCCAGTGCCTGCAGGATGATAGCGGTTGAGACACTTTTATCGTAACCTGGCTTGCCCGCCATAAAGGTAAAGCAGCAGTTGCCCAGATCGTGAAACACCGCGCCGCCTCCACTGCTGCGTCGCGCCAGCTTAATACCGTCCTCTGCCATACGACGTGTATTGCACTCTTTCCACGGGTTCTGCGCCCGACCAATGACCACCGTTTCCGCATTACGCCACAAAAACAGTACGCGCTGGTTAGCCGGCATCTGGCGAAAAATACACTCTTCTACCGCCAGGTTAAACCAGGGATCGCTCGATTCTGATAACAGTAAACGTAATGGGGGCATGATCAACTCCGTTTGCTTGAGAACGTATGCCGCTGCAGCAGGGCAGAATGGCAGTTTACTTCACTCCGCTTCAAAGACAACGATCGCCCTCCATAGCCTGAAAATGCCACATGGGCCAGCGCGCTCTGAGTTCCGCTTCGTATCAAATTTGTTTAATATCGATTTAATATATTTATAACCCAAGCAACTATCTGGTTTATCCTCAGCGGATTGTTAACATTTAGTTAATTACCAGTGGATCATTGAGAAAGAGACGTTCATGATCCCGCAGACTGAAAGCGGCAGATGGCAGACTGATCAACCATTATGCTGTTGAATTGGCGCTTAACCAGCGGCTTCAGGTGCGAACGCGGCAGGGAATTGCTGTGAATCCTGGCCCAAATATTATGCGCGCTGCCAGCATAATAATCCGTATTACGCAGGCTGATTTGCTGCCAGCGACAGGTGGCTTTTACTGGAAGATATGATGAATCACTATTCACGCCGACGCGTGCTGAAGATGGTCGGTCTGGTTGCTGTAACCAGCGCTGCCGGACATCTGCTCCCTCTTGCTCGCCTCAACGCCGCCCAACCCGATGCCCAGACAGATGAGCTGGATATCTTTATGCAGGTTTCTCAGCAGCTTACCCAGCAGGATGAACTTAACGAAACCGTGGGTGCTGCGCTGTATGACACGTTGAGTCAGACCCAAAAGAATTTCTCCTCTGCGCTTTTGCGTTTGAGTAACCTGCTGACCCATCAGCCCGATCTGTTGCAACAGGAACGCCTGCCGTTTGCTGAGAGTGACGCAGGTAGCGCGAAGCTCGCGGGCACTATCCTGAGCGGCTGGTACACCGGGGTTGTGGGCAAAGGCAAAAATGCACGCTACATCACCTACATTAACACGCTCGCGAATCAAATTGTGAATGACAAACTGGTACCGCCGAGCTTCTCCTATGGCGTCTGCGGCAGCTGGTCGAGTCAACCGTGATCCTTTTTATGAGTAATGTCATCAATGAAGAAGAATGAGTCGGCGGATGTCGTTGTGATAGGCGCGGGCGTAAATGGCGCTTTGCTGGCCACCCGACTGGCCAAAGCGGGTAAATCCGTTGTATTACTTGAGTCCGGGCCGAAAATTGGGCGCGATGAACTGGTCGAGCGCTTTCGCAGTTCCGCCTTTAAGTCTGACTTTATGTCACCTTATCCCTTTTCTCCCATGGCACCTCAGCCACGCTATACGCCTGAGCCTAATGATTATCTGCAACAGCTCGGTCCGCAGGCGTTTAATGCGCAGTACATCCGTATTTTTGGCGGCACCAGCTGGCACTGGGCTGCTCAGCTGTGGCGCTTTGTGCCAAATGATTTTCAGCAGCATACCCTTTATGGCGTGGGCAAAGACTGGCCGATCGGCTATCAGGATTTGGAGCCCTATTACTATGAGGCGGAGGTCATTGCCGGCGTCGGCGGTTCACCTGATAACGGCTCGCCACGCAGTAAACCGTTTCCGATGGCGCGCGTGCCGGCTTCATGGCTTCAGCAACGCGTCACGGCCAGACTGGCACCCGACTTCAGCGTGCTGGACGACAGCACGGGACGCAACAGTCGCAGTTACGATGGTCGCCCGGCCTGCTGCGGTAACAACAACTGTATGCCGGTGTGTCCGATTGATGCTCAGTATCACGGCGGTCTGGCCGCTCAGCAGGCTGAGGACACAGGCGTTCAGGTGATCACCGAGGCGGTCGTGTATAAGCTTGAGCATGACGCGCAGGGCAGGATTGTTGCCGCCCACTATTATGACTGGAATAAAACCAGCCATCGCATTACGGCACAGACATTTGTTCTGGCGGCCAATGCGATTGAAACGCCAAAGCTTTTACTGATGTCGACCAGCGATAAATTTCCGCACGGGATTGGCAATGCCCGTGACAATGTTGGTCGTAATCTCTGCGACCATCCCGCCATTGGCATCACCTTCGACGTGGATGAAGAGATTTGGCCCGGACGCGGACCTGTCAGTCCCTGTTCAATAGGGCAGTTCAGAGACGGCGAATTCCGCCGCGAACATGCGCCATTCCGTCTGGATATCTCCAATGCATCACAGGTGGCGGCGGTGACGAAGGAAGTGCTGGAAGAGGGGTACTTTGGTAAAAAACTCCAGGAGCAGGTTCGTTTTCGTGCGGCCCGCCGACTGAGCATTAAAAATGCGCTGGAACAGCTCCCCAATCCCGATAACCGCGTGACCCTGAGCAGCAATAAAGATGCATTAGGATTATCCACGCCTGCGCTCTTCTGGGATGTGGATGACTATGTGCAGAAGGGCACGGAAAAAACGCGAGAGTGCTACGATGCGATAGCGGCAAAACTGGGTGCGACCAATATCCGACACAGCAAAAGCGGTAAATTTTCGAACCGTCAACATATCATCGGTACGTTGTCGATGGGACTCGATCCGGCAACCAGCGTAACCGATGTCTGGGGACGGGCGCACGATCATGAAAACCTGTTTATGGTCGGTACCGGCGTGATGCCAACGGTCGGCACCTGTAATGTCACGCTCACCGCCATGGCACTTGCGCTGCGTACCGCTGATAAGATTTTGCAGGAGACACAGCATGGGTAAGCGATTGAGCCGATTGCTGCCCGCCACGCTGCTAATGCTGACTGCAACTCAGAGTAGCGCGTGGGCGGAAAGCCAGACTGACCTCATAAAACGAGGGGAATATCTTGCCGTGGCTGGGGATTGTGCGGCCTGCCACACAGAGGAAGGCAAAGCGCCGTTCAGCGGCGGCCATGCCATCGGTAGCCCTTTAGGCATTATTTTTAGCACCAATATCACGCCCTCGAAAACAGCCGGTATTGGTCACTACACTGAAAAACAGTTTGCCGATGCGCTACGCAGGGGCATTCGTGCCGATGGCAGTCATTTGTATCCGGCTATGCCTTACACCGCCTATGCCAAAGTGAGTGATAGCGATGTGTCTGCGCTTTATGCTTACTTTATGCATGGTGTGAAAGCGGTCGATAGCCAGCCAGAAAAAACCGATTTGCCGTTTCCGTTTAATCTTCGCTTTAGTATGGCGGCGTGGAATTTCCTCTTCCTGGACACAAAACCCTTCAAGCCCGATCCCAGCCAGTCCGCGGAATGGAACAGGGGGGCTTACCTGGTCGAAGGGCTAACGCACTGCAGCACCTGCCATACGCCGCGCAATTTTTTAATGGCTGAGCAGCAGAGCAAATCGTTACAGGGCGCCTCTTTAGGGACGTGGTTTGCGCCTGACATCACCGCCAATACCTTACAGAGTGACGATCAGTGGTCACGGGAATCGCTGGCAGCTTATCTGGCGAGCGGTCACGCCGATAACGGTGCGACGGCGGCGGGGCCGATGCTTGAAGCGATAGACAAGAGTTTTTCGCGTATGACGCCGGAAGATCGGGCGGCCATAGCAACCTACCTGATGCCTGCCGCCGATCAGGAAGAAGGCGAGGCTGACGCGGATTCAGATGTTCAGGAACCGGCTAGCGGACTCACGCCGGTGACCGGAGATGATACGCCAGACATGCTGTCCGATTTAACGGATGGCGAGCGCGTATACCGCAACAACTGTGCCGCCTGCCATAACCTTGAGGGACAGGGCCTGAATGGTTTACCTGCCCTGAGTAAACATCCGATCCTGGAAAAGCCTACGGCCGATAACGTTGCCATGGCCGTGCTTGAAGGTGTCTGGCCCGCAAACGGTCAGGGCATGATTGGTTTTGCCCATACGCTGGATAATACGCAAATTGCCGACGTCACGAATTATGTCATGCAGGATATAGGCAACAGTGCCGTGCGCATTACCCCGGAACGGGTGAAATCACTGCGTCAGGGCGGCGAGCCGTCACTGCTTTTACCGATAGCCCGCGCAGGGTTGGCAGTAGTTGTGCTGACGATCGGACTGCTGCTGTTTTGGTGGTGGCGCCGCCGACGTTAACCTCTCCTTCTCCATGTCATGGATGACGTGGAGGCTGCCGCGACATCTGCGAGTTCCCCGATACGCCCGACCGGTGAGGCTGGCACCATCAGACTGCTATCAGAGCCTGCTGCCTGTACTCTGAACAGGCGCAAGGCGAGGCTGGCGTTCCTGTCTTAATCTAAACTGAAAACAGCAGATATAAATGGCCTGTCAGGATGTTATTGATAACACGTTGTTTCTGATATGTTGCATTATCCCGTGGCGAGAGAAGGGTTAACCAGCATGGAATTACGTCGAAAAAAAGATGCGGCGATGATGCGCCTTTCACCACTGCTCAGAAGCATTACCCTGGCGGGAAGTTTATTGACGATTGGCGTTATTGTGATCAATGTCTGGACGCTTTACCAGGACTGGCAAAGAACGGTTCGTATCACTGAAGAACGCGCCATTGATCTTTCTTTGGCTCAGGCCCGTCAGGCCGAAGATACTTTTCTGCAAACGGAACTGTCGCTGCGTGAAGTCCAGCGTGAAATCGAGTCTCAGGCAGAGACGGGCGGAGATGTCTCAACCCTCAACGACATCATGCGGACGTTACAGAGCCGCCTGCCGCAGCTGGAGGGTATTTTCTATTACGATGCGCAGGGGCGATGGGTCGCCAGTTCGTTAATGCACTCGTTTTCAGGAAATAACGCCGACCGGGAGTATTTCAGCTATCATCGCAACAATCCACGCAACAGCCTGCACGTGGGGCCTGCATTACGAAGCCGCAGTTCGGGCCGCTACGTTATTCCTGTTTCGCTGCGCGTCAGTGATAACTACCAGGGATTCCGTGGTGTACTCCTTGCCACGGTGAGCATCGATTACTTTCGTCACTACTACGATTATTTTGTTATTGGTCCAAAGGACTTACTGGCGCTGATGCTGGCAGACAGCACCGTGCTCTATGCTCGTCCTTTGTCGAACAGCTACATCGGTAAAAATCTCTCCTCCAGCCCGCTTTTTCACCAGCTGTTAGCCAATGCCGAACGCGGCAGCGGCCAGTGGAAAGCGAAGGTTGACGGCGTAACCCGCATTTTTGGTTTCGCCAGTTCTAGCCGTTACCCCTTGGTTGTCGCTGCAGGATTTGACAAAGATGGGCTTTTGATTAGCTGGGCCGAAAGCCGGGTTCAGGGCGTAGTATTAAGCATGGTGCTTCTGATGGCGATCATTCTGCTGTGGATGTTGATACGGCATGAAGCCAAACGTAGCTTACGCTATCAAATTGAATTAACCCATCTCAGGGATGAACTGACCGAAGCGAATCATTCACTGGAGAATCTGGCAAACGGCGATGGGCTCACGGGGCTGGCTAACCGCCGGTACTTTGACCACTTTCTGATAAAAAGCCTGCTGCACGGCCGCAGTAGCGGTGGGCCGGTATCATTAATCCTTTTCGATATCGATTATTTCAAACGCTACAACGATACCTACGGCCATGTCGCGGGTGACGCCTGTTTACAACAAGTAGGACGCTTACTGAAGACGTTTGCCCAGCGCCGCATCGATATCGCCGCACGCTATGGCGGAGAAGAATTTGCCATCGTGTTAGCCGACACCTGCGCCGCGGATGCGTTAAAAATAGCCTCAAGCGTGGTTGAGGCCGTCAGGAAGTTAGCGATACCGCACAGCTCGACAGGGCTGGAAACCGGGTGCGTCACGCTGAGTGCCGGCGTGGCAACAACGGTGGCAGGGGAAGGGCCAGAAAGGGCGGAACGATTAATTAAACGGGCGGATGAAGCGCTCTATCGTGCTAAACACGAGGGGCGAAACGGGGCAAGGGGTTAGCCTGTGAGAGTTGAGCCAGAGGGAAAGACATCGCCCGGGCATTGCCCGGACGAATGACGGTTATTTGTCGCTACCAAATCCCTGTTTGTGCAGTGCAGGCAGGACTTTTGGGAAATAGATGTGCTGATAGTATCCGCTCACGCTGTCGCTCCAGCTTTCGCCGTCAGCTCGCCCGGTGGCTTGCCAGTGCTGAACCATTTCGGCATTGTAAGCGGCGATCTGCTGTTCCAGACCTTCGGTGTGATAGCTTTCTTCGTGACGGAAGGTCTGCAGAGGCAGGCGCGGCTTCTGGAAAGCGGGCTGGTCGACGTAACCGATAACGACGCCCGCGACAGGGAAAGTATATTCCGGCAAATTAAGCAGTTCGATCATCGCGTCCGGGTCGCGGCGAATTCCCCCGATGGGCACGATGCCTAAACCTTCCGCCCGCGCAGCGGCCATAATACTGCCTAGTGCAATGCCTACGTCAGTCGCGCCAGAAACAATACTTTCAATGCTGTCCTGAGCAACCTGCTCTTTGCCCACAGCCGCCATGGCGACCCGGGATTTATGCATATCGAGAACGACGGTGATAAAAACGGGCGCTTTGGCAATCCAGGGCTGTCCACCGGCAATCTCTGAAATGGCCTGACGTTGAGCGGCATCCCGCGTAACGACCAGTGAAACCTGTTGTGAGTTAACGGAGGTAGGGGCGCGATAGGCGGTGCTGATAATGCGATCAAGGATGGCATCGTCAACAGGTTTATCGGTAAAGCTGCGCTCACTTTTATGGCTGGTGAACAGATTAATAATATCGCTCATTATTGCTCCAAAAAGGGTAACCCAAGAATTCGTTTCCCAAGGATAGCAAATACAGACTGGCACCTCTTTAACCGCACTGGCTTTAAGCTGCCGATTAATAACAAATTTAACAGGTGAGTCAGGCTGTTCGTGGGTAACCAGCAAAGGTATTAAACAGATGCACCTGGGTGGTGAGCGATGAACGATGGTGACGAGCAAGAAGCTGCTTCAGCGGGCCTGTTTCGTTTTCGAATCCCGGAGACAACACAATCCACCCTGTGAAAACGGATCATTTCCTTTAGAATAGCCGCTCTGATTATTCCCTACCGAGGTCCAGGATGTTGATTTCAAGCCTTATGGCAATTGCTGCCGTTCTGATTATGGGGGTGATAAGCCCTGGCCCAAGCTTTATCTATGTTGCCAGAAATGCTGTTGTGCATTCTCGTCTTCACGGAATCGTGACCGCTTTAGGCACTGGCGTTGGTGCTGCGATTTTTGCCCTGGTCGCGATGCTTGGGCTACAGAGGCTGCTACTTTTGGTGCCGGAACTGTTTGTGGTTATGAAGGTGGCGGGCGGGTTTTACTTATTATGGCTGGCTTTTAACATCTTCAAAGGTGCATCTCAGCCTGTACACCTCGCGTTGAATGGACAAAATGGGCACAGCAAGACATGGCTAAAAACATTCAGAGATGGGTTGTTAACACAACTGAGCAATCCCAAAACAGCCATTATCTTTGCCTCTATTTTTAGTGCCCTTTTGCCTAAAAATATCCCGCTACTGTTTTATGTCGTCATCCCTCTGATGAGCTTTTTGATCGATTTTGTCTGGTACTCCATCGTTTCTGTCGCGCTGTCTGCCGAGAAACCGCGTCAGGTATATTTACGTATCAAGACGTCAGTTGATCGCGTCTCCTCAGCGGTTCTGGGCATACTGGGTATCAAACTAATCTCCTCATCATTCACCAAATAAGCAGCCTGACTGTTTACCCTGGGCGCGCTTAATCATCCGTTCTTTCTTCTGTGGCTCGCCGGAGAGGGAAACCGTGGGTGAGAGGACACAGATGGGTTGATTTGAGGGTAACGACCCGTCCCGGCATAAAGCGGACATGCGTAACAGTCTAGAGCCGCGCTCAGCGAAAGGCTGACTTCACAGGATGGGGAGAGTCAACCGCCATATCTGTAGATCAAGGTATCGTCAGTCATTCCCATGCTGTCGAGGCGCTCGTTAACCAGTCTGGCTTCCAGTTTGAAACCGCATTTTAATGCAACGGACTGACTCCGCACATTACGTCCCGCGACACGAATTTCAATTCTCTTTGCGTGCAAAAAATCGGAGGCTATTTTAGTGGCCAGTTTGCACGCTTCGGGCATGATGCCTTTGCCCAGTGCATTGGTTGCAAGCCAGTAGCCGATTTCGACGTAAGGGATAGCCTGATTGCGGATGAACAAGCTTATGCAGCCTAAGAGTTCATCTGACTTGCGTTCAATGATTAAAAACTTATATTCGTCTCTGTCATTCAGGAAGTTATCTGCGGCATCTGCCATGTTTTTCTCAACTGAATCAATAGAGTGAAAACCCGGAGACCAGAGTAAGAACTCATGATGAAGTGAGCTGAACGCATTCAGTTTTCGTTGCATTTCTTCTGCACGGCCCAGGTCAGGCGCTGTCAGATAAAGCATGTCATGCTGCCGAAAAGAAGAAGGAATATCATCCAGATACATAAAAACCTCCTTAGTGCGGGTTATCTTTTTTATCATAAGCGATGAAAAGCTGCATTAGCCTAACTGAGTGAAAAGGGTGAGCCGTGCCCATTCAGGCAAAAAACAGCCAGCTTATTGCGCAATGTCCACATTCAGCAGAAAGCGAAACTTGAGCAGCCTTTCGCGGCTTTGTTAGCCCTGGGTTTTACGCGATATTCACGTTTATGTTCAGGCCCTGCACATTCTCACTCTACTCATCTCCATAACTCACCAGCCTCTCTCTAAAAAAATCAAATTTTCGTTGATTTCGACGATTTACTAAGCGTTGGTTTTTTATTTTTTAAATACACACAGGGTGAGTTATGACAATTTCACAGCGACTTTATCTTACGTTTTCTCTGCTCTCAGCTTCTCTCGTTTCTATGGTTATTATTTCCATCGTGGTCGTTACTGGCTTCCAGTATCGCTTTCACTATGTTCAGATTAACGCCATACCTTCGATCATCGACTTAAACGTACTGATTGATGAGAACAATGAACTTCTCATTAAGCTATACGACTATCAGGGCGCAAAAGACCCTGCCAGGCAGGGGCAAATTGAATCAGAAATGAACAAAACGGTTGAGCGCCTTAATACCCTCAATCAGCATTATCTTGAGAATGATATATCCAGCGACGAAGATCTGCGGCTGACCAAAGAGGCGTTCGTCATGATTAAAAACATTCATGACAGGCTGCTGCCTTTCCTGCAGACCAACAGGATTCCCCAGTCATCATCGACGGCGAACTCAGATGAAAGCAGTAAAAATCTGAGTGAAGCCATTCGCACGCTTACAAGCAGTTACCGTAAGCAACTGCAGATAAATATTGATATCGGCACTCAACTGGATGAAACCAATACCCATATCTACTATACGACTCTATGGGGACTGATTGCCGGCTCTGGCGCCGTCATCCTTGTATTGGGTTTTTTCACGATCAAAACCATCATGTCTATACGCCGTCAGTTGAACGGCATGCGTCAGACCATGGAAGAGGCCAGTGAAAAACTCGACCTGACTCTCAGGGTTGATGAGTCACGTCATGATGAAATCGGCCTGACGGCAAGGGCCTTCAACCATCTGATTGAGAATGTTTCAGATTCACTGTCTAAGGTGGAAGCTTCTGCTCAGTCGGTAAGCTCTGCTTCTGCACAGATTTCGGCGGGTAATGAAGACCTGTCCTCCCGTACGGAAGAGCAGGCGGCCTCCCTGGAGCAGACAGCAGCGAGTATGTCCGAGCTTAGCGAAACCGTCCGTCAGACCGCTGAAAATACGCGTCTTGCCAGTCAGTTGGCGAAAAACGCCCGGGATATCTCAGAAGACAGTGCTGGTCGTGTCCGCACACTACTGTCCACTATGAGTGACATCAGGGCAAGCTCAGCCAAAATCACTGACATCATTGCACTCATTGAAGGGATTGCCTTCCAGACCAACATCCTGGCGCTGAATGCCGCCGTTGAGGCTGCACGTGCTGGTGAGCAGGGGCGGGGATTTGCGGTGGTGGCGGGTGAGGTTCGTAATCTTGCACAGCGCTCATCCTCTTCAGCTCGTGAAATCAAGGAGTTGATTGAGTCATCAATGGGCTTTGTCGAGGCCGGTTCTGAGCAGGCGGAAGGGGTAGGCTCTAACATGTCACGCATGAATGATGCGGTGCGGCAGGTCACTGATCTGGTGGATGAAATATCCGTAGCCGCCGGAGAACAGTCGCAAGGCATCAGCCAGGTCCATCAGGCCGTAAATCAGATGGACGGTGCGACACAGCAAAACGCCGCACTGGTTGAGCAGGCCTCCGCAGCATCGCGTTCTCTGATAGATCAGGCCTCCACGCTGGGTCATTTAGTGGGTGCCTTCACGATTACGCTTGCGGGTCAGTTATCCAGTAATAATCGGGAGCAAAACCGCGCCGCAGCGGTATCGTCGCCGGTTTTTAAGAAACCGCAGACCGCAGTGGTTGGCGGACAGGATCAAAACTGGGAGCAGTTCTGATAAAAGTAGGCCATAAAAGGTTCTGATAAGGATCGAAATCTGGCAGCTTTTAAACGCCTGATGCCTTGCAACAGGCGTTTTATATTTGATAAGGGCAGACCGAGAGGGCTGAGACATCGCTGCTGATGTTGGTAATGTCAGCCATGAGCAAAAAGCGAAAGGTATCGTCCCGCCTGAACCCTCGGAGACGCCAGGCAGCAGAACATTCGATTTCTCTGGTCCTGTCTTCATCGTATCCGGATTGACTATGCAGATTACCCTGGGGCCCTGTAAATCCTGGGCGTTATCGTTGATACAGGCGCCACAGGACACCTCTGCTCAGGTTCAGGGACGGAGTCAGTTATCAAGGCGGGTTTTGCTTTCCTCAAGCTTAATGAGAGCGCCCGTGCGTATGTCGAGAGCCCAGAATGCATCGAAGGCCGCTTTTTCCTTCCTTTTTCCTGTCCCCAGATTAAAGGTTATCAGCCCGGCGCTGGGCTGAAGGGGAGGCGCGCTTGCCCGCTGGAAAGGTGATCACACCCAGGCAGGCAATAATGAGTCCTACACCGGCCCAACCTGAAAGCGGCAGCCTTTCCCCGACAAGCAGAATGGCCAGCAGAGCGGCGACGACCGGCTCCAGCAGCGTGATCGTGGTTGCCATGCTGGCCGGGATGCGCGCCAGTCCGTAGCCATAGCAGAGATATCCCAGAAACATTGGAACCAGCGCCATATAAATCCCGACGGCGGCATTATTCCAGGTTTCCAGAAGCGGTGCGCCGGTCATCAGAAGGACAGGGACAAGCAGGATACCGCCCGCTCCAAAGGTCGCCCCCATTGCCGCGCGTGGAGCTATGCCGCCCTGCATTAACCGCCGCGCAGACCACGAATAAAGGGCATAGGTAAAACCAGCCAGCAGCCCCAGCGTAATGCCCGTCATTGCAGAACCTTGTCCAGTACTGTGCCCACCGCTTTCCGCAAGGCAAAGCAGGATCATGCCGGCAAGCCCTGTAGCGGCACCGCCTGCCCACTGCTTTGTGAGGCGTACGCCTTCAAGACGGTACTCAATGAGGGCTGACAGTAGCGGGGCAGAGCCGATGGAAATGACAGTGCCGACAGTGACCCCGGCATAGCGCATAGACGCATAAAAAGCGAGCGGATAAACCGCCACTGCGAGGGCGCCCGTCAGCAGAAAAGGCCAATGTCGAAAAATCAGTCGCCGCTGTCGAATAAGCGGGGTTGCAGCGATAAGTCCCTGGAACAGTCCACCGATACCCATTGCCACCGAGCCCACGGCTAGCGGGCTTAAAGCCGGGGCAAAGGTGGCTGCTGTACCGGTCGTTCCCCAGAGCACAGCCGCGATAATGACGGCCGTTGCGCCACCCGTTTGGTGTCCGGATGCAGGCATCAGTATGCCTCCATCAGTTGTTCAGCAATCATACCGGCCTGACTCACGCAGTCGCTGTTACCTTCCAGCCCGGCTCGTGAAATACTGCCTTCCAGTAGAAAAGCGAAGTGCCGTGCCATCTTGCGCGCGCTTTCTGCATCACCCATCATCAGGTCTGTCAGATGCGCGGTCAGAATCGCCTCCACTTCCTCCTTGTGCTCACGAACGGCCTGTCGTCCCGGCGCGCTGGCGGGCAACTCTGCCGCTGCGTTCAGCAGGCCACATCCGCGAAACCCGTTTTCATAGGCAAATTCAGCATGGTCCTCATAAGCCGCGAATACGGCCAGTACCCGTTCTTTCGGCGTCATGGCAAGGTCCAGACGATTTTTGTACAAGGCAAGCCATTCCTCGTGACGAACCCTGAGATAAATCGCGACCAGCTCATCTTTAGAGGCAAAGTTGTTATATAAGCTTTTTTTGGCGACCCCGGCCCGCTTTACGATGGCATCGATACCTGTCCCGTTAATGCCGTGGTTGTAAAACAGCACGCGCGCCGCACTGAGCAACTTATCATAAGCAGTTTCTGCGCTGGCAGATTGAGTTGGCATGACGATAACCTTTGTTAGTGGTGTGTATGTATACCAGTCTACCTACTAAGCGGAAATATTCAACCTGTGTCTGTTTCCGGCAGTGAACAGTCGTTGCAGCCCTTTCTCTGTGGCTGCAGCGAGGATTCCGAGACGTTGTGTGAGTCTCTGGCGCTTTGCACGCGTCTGGTCATTTCTTATAGCATCCGGGGTGCCGCCGAACGTATTACGTTAGCCCTGGCCCTGTCGTGCAGCAGAATCGCATGCAGTCTCGGCTGGTCAATCAAGACGTTCAACGTCACTTATGGGCACGACAGGTTGTCAGGATGCCGCTTTCTGCGTTCATTCGCTGTCAGGAACAAGAGGAAAAGCTCGGTCGCGACGGCGGCCTGGTAAGGCAGGGAAGGATAAGCCCGCATGATTAATCAATGGGTGCATCTTTTTTCTGTCATTTTTCAGCCATAAATCGTTCATTTTTCTCGGCTAGCTTACTGCAATTCTTATTTGCAAAGCGGCGCATGTATGAGCCATCTGGCGCTTCATCACATCACCAAGAGCTGGGGCGAGAAAATCGCACTGGATAATATCCATTTTGACGCCGCCGAAGGGACGTTCGTTGCTCTGTTGGGGCCTTCAGGCTGTGGTAAATCGACGCTGCTGCGCACTATTGCCGGCCTGGAGACGGCCGACACGGGTTCGGTGAGTTTCAATCATGTGGATATCACCCATTTGCCCCCCTCCCAACGCAAGCTCTCCATGGTGTTTCAGTCTTATGCGCTTTTTCCTCACCTGAGCGTTAAAGAAAATTTGTTATTTGGCTTAAAAGCCCGCGGTGAAGATAAGCTCACGTTTGCCGATCGTCTGAGTCGGGTCAGTAAGTTGATGGAACTGGAGGCGTTGCTGGATCGCTTGCCGTCCCAGTTGTCCGGTGGTCAACAACAGCGGGTGGCACTGGGGCGAGCCGTTATCGCCAACAATACGCTCTGCCTGATGGATGAACCCCTTTCTAACCTTGATGCCAAGCTACGCCAAAGCATGCGCCGTGAGATCCGTGCCTTACAGAAGAAGTTGGGTCTGACAATGATCTATGTCACCCACGATCAGACAGAAGCCATGAGCATGGCGGACAGCATTATTTTGCTGAACGCGGGACGAATTGAGCAGCACGACACACCTGATAATCTCTACAACAACCCTGCCAGCGTGTTCGCGGCACAGTTTATTGGCGCACCGCCCATGAACATCCTGCCGCTCGCCTGCCACAACGCGAACCACTATCTGAGTCCGCTCAGGGAGCCTGTCGTCGAAGGTTTCACCGCCGGCGCACTCAGTCTGGGCATTCGGGCTGAAGATATTCAGCTTATTAACGCTGATGGCGCGGTGCTGACGGCCAGCGTGGTGAGTTACGAATATATGGGGGCTGATACCTTATTAATGTGCCAGCTTGCTCACAGCCACGAAACATTAACGGTGACGGTAGCAGGAATGAAACGGTTCAGTGAGGGAAGCCTGGTGGGGCTGCAATGGCCTGCTGATAAGCAATACCTGTTTTCCACCGATAGCGGTAAACGCTGTTTGCATGCAGAACAGCTGATGTCTGTTTCGTCCAAAAAATACGCGGTTTAACGATCTTTTTACCTAAGGGAAAATCATGTCTGCTATTCGTCTGTCACATCTGCTTCCTGCATTGCTTATCGCAACCAGCGCGTCAGTTTTTGCTGCCGATCCGGTAAAACTGCAAATGTATTATCCCATCGCAGTGGGAGGCGCGATCAGCCACACCGTTGAAGCACTGGTTGCCGATTTCGAAAAAATTCATCCCGAAGTCAGTATTCAGCCGGTCTATACCGGTGACTACGCCACGACGGTGACCAAAGCATTGACCGCTTTTCGTGGCGGTAATGCGCCACAAATGGCCGTTATTGGCGATATCGAAGCTTATTCACTGATGGATGCGGGGGCGATTGTCGCGGCCAGCGATCTGGCCAAAGACGATGAGGGTAAAAAATGGATCGACAGTTTCTATCCTGCTTTCTTACGCCATATCAATGGAAAAGTCTGGGGCGTTCCTTTTCAGCGCTCGACCGTGGTGCTGTACTGGAATAAGCAGGCGTTTGAAAAAGCGGGTCTGGATGCTGATACGCCGCCTGCGAACTGGCAGCAGGTGGTGGACTTTGGCAAAAAGCTGGTCGTGAAAGACGGGCAAAACGTCAGCCAGTGGGGCATCGAAATCCCGACTACGCCAAATGGCTATTGGGTGTTTCAGGGGTTTGCTGCGACCAATGGCGCGCATCTTGATAATGGCAAGGGCACGGCCGTGTATTTTAATACGCCCGGGAACATTGAAACGCTACAGTGGCTAACCGATCTCGGTCAGAAAGAGGGCGTTTCACCTAAAGGCGCCGTGGCATGGGGCACCACGCCACAAGATTTTTTGAGTGGCAAAACCGCGATGATGGTGACCACCACGGGTAATCTGAGCGTGGTGCGTAAAAATGCGACGTTCCCGTTTGGTGTCGCGATGCTTCCTGAAAAGACACAGCGTGGAAGCCCGACCGGTGGCGGTAATCTGTATGTCTTCAAAAATGCATCTCCGGCACAGCAGAAAGCCGCCATGGCGTTTATCCGTTGGGTCACCGCCCCTGAACAGGCTGCTCGCTGGAGTATTGCTACCGGTTATGTCGCGACTTCACCCGCCGCCTGGGAAACGCCAGCCATGAAAGACTATGTGAAACAGGTTCCGCAGGCGCTGGTGGCACGTGAGCAACTTAACTATGCCCAGCCAGAACTCTCGACCTATAACAGCGTGCAAATTCAGGAGGCGCTGAACCACGCCATTGAAGCCGCGATAACCCAGACGAAAACACCGGCAGAAGCACTGGAAGCCGCCCAGAAGCAGGCCGATCGTTTGCTGAAGGCTTACCAGTAATACGATGGCGATGAACACACTTGCAACAGCATCCCCTGCTTTACGTTCAGGCGTCGGATCATTACAGCTGTGCGGCTATTTGCTGATCTTACCGGCACTGGGTTTTTTATTGCTGTTTACCCATTATCCTGCTCTGGCGACGGTGTGGGAAAGTCTGTTCAGCGCCTCACGTAACGGTCATCCGGCCCAGTTTGTTGGGCTGGATAACTACGCTGCGCTGCTGGATGACGATGTGTTTATCCGGTCGTTGTGGAACAATCTGCTCTATGCCCTGGTCACTATCCCTTTGGCGGTGATGCTGGCTCTGCTCATGGCATTGGCCGTTAACCGACGACTGGCGGCTAACGCCGTGATACGTGCGGCTTTTTTTATTCCCTCTCTTCTGCCAATGATTGCGATTGCTAACCTGTGGCTGTTTTTTTACACGCCACAGTTGGGCTTACTGAACAAACTTCTGTCGCTGTTTTCCATTGATCCGGTTAACTGGCTTGGCGAGCCGGGCACCTCCCTGTGGTGCCTGATGGCGGTCTCCGTCTGGCGTGAGGCCGGTTTCTTTATGATTTTCTATCTTGCTGCCCTGCAGCAGATTGATCCGCGCCTGCGTGAAGCGGCGGAAATCGAAGGGGCATCAAAGGGCTATTTCTTCCGGCGCGTCCAGTGGCCATTGCTGATGCCGACCACGTTATTTGTCTTGATCAATGCATCCATGAATGCGTTTCGCATCGTCGATCAGGTTATTGCGATGACGAACGGCGGCCCGGACAACAGCAGTAGCCTGCTGCTGTTTTACATCTATCGCACAGCATTCAGTTACTGGGATTTACCGGCAGCGGCGGCCATGACCGTGGTGTTGCTGCTGATTTTGGCGGCGATTGCGCTAGTTAAATTTAAGTTGATGGATAAACGAGCCCATTATCAATGAAGCCTTCCTTTTCTGTTGGCCGCCTCGGCCTGAATCTGATTATCTGGTTAGCGGCGCTGCTATGGCTGCTCCCTATCCTGGTGGCGCTGTGGGTTGCGGTGCATCCCGCGGCAGAGCAGGGCAGCTTCCGGCTTTTTGCGCCGCTGACGCTGCAAAATTTTATTAACGCCTGGCATGCTGCCCCCTTTGCCCGTTACTTCATGAATACGATTTTGCTGGTGATGATGATCGTTACAGTCCAACTGGTGTTGGCCACGATGGCGGCTTACGCACTGGTCCGTTTTCGCCTGAAGTATTCGGGCATGTTGTTTGCCCTTATCCTGTTGCAGCTCATGATCAGCCCCGATGTGCTGATCCTGAATAACTATAAAACCATTGGCGCACTGGGCCTGCGCGATACATTGACCGGCATTGCCTTACCGTATTTTGCGTCTGCCTTTGCCATCTTCCTGCTGCGCCAGACGTTTAAAAGCATCCCCTTAGTGCTGGAAGAGGCGGCGATCGTGGAAGGCGCCAGCCGGTTTTATATCTTACGTAAGATCTACATCCCGCTGGCCAGACCGATTTATATCGCCTTTGCGTTAGTCTCTGTCAGCTTTCACTGGAATGATTTTCTCTGGCCGCTGGTGATTACCGACTCGGTTAAGGTACGGCCCTTAACCGTCGGGCTGCAGCTATTTTCCGCGCCAGAGCAGGGCGTGCAGTGGGCGCTTATTGGTGCAGCAACATTGATGACAACGCTGCCGCTTTTGCTGCTCTTTCTGATATTTCAGCGTCAGTTTATTCAGTCTTTCATGCGTGCCGGTATACGTTAAGGTGAACGCCAATGTTAACGCCTCACTCGCTTAGCCTGCAGCAGCGCGAACTGCTGGCGGAGGTCGTACCGCTGTATCAACCGCCGTTGCTGCGTCCCTTAGCTGCGCGGAACAACTTTGTTCGTTTTGGTTTGATCGCCGACCCGCAATATGCGGATATCGAACCGGATGTTGACAACCATCTTTACTATCGCAACGGACTACAAAAACTGCACCAGGCCATCACGGCGCTCAACGCGCAGCCGCTCGATTTTGTGGTGACCCTGGGCGATCTCGTCGATCGCGACTGGTACAGCTATGCTGCGGTATTGCCGGTATATCAAGAATTAAAGCATCCCCATGCCGTGGTGCTGGGTAATCATGATGCGCAGACGATTGCCACACGACTTGAAGGTAAGGTTCCCCTACCCAAGAGCTATTACGCTTTCCGTTTTAACGGCTGGCGCTTCATTGTCTACGATGGCAATGATATGAGTCTTTACTGCAATGCGCTCAACGGCACCGATCGCCAACAGGCGGCAGCGTTGCTGGCCCGGCTGCAACATGAGCATCAACCCCACGCGCAGCCCTGGAACGGTGCCGTGGGCGCGCAACAGTTGGTGTGGATAGAGCAGCAGTTACAGGCGGCACAGCAGTGCGGAGAAAGCATCGTGGTATTCGGGCATTATCCGCTGGCTCCCGGGAATACGCATATGTTAATGAACGCCGACGCGCTGGTGAATTTATTCACCCGCTACCGGGTGCGCGCCTGTTTTGCCGGACACGATCATCGCGGAGGCTATGCCCGTATTTTGGACACCGACTTTTTTATCATGAAGGGCATGCTCGACGGCCCTCTAGACGTGCCCTTCGCGTGGGTGGAAGCAGACGGTGATACGCTCAGCGTACAAGGCTATGGTGGAGAGATAAGCCGGGGGTAAACAGCAGTGGCGATGAATGTCACAAAAGTGTGAGCACAGTATCTTCTGTAACGATTTTAGTTACATCATCCTGTAAGTGATCTTACTCAGGTGCCCGCGACAGGATTAGCGCAGCAAGCAGGAGAGGTGCCAAAGCCGGGCCGGACAAAAAGCAGGGCGTTGCTTAAACGACCACAATCTGACAGCCCTGTGCTCAGCCTCAACCGCCAGAAATACCTGCCTGTCCGGTCATCGATTGATGCTGTCTGTTGGCTGGATTTCTTCAGTCGCGGTAGTTGGCTTATGTGCCATGAAAGTGCGTTTTTATCATCTGGCAAAGCGAGGCTGCTGCGGCTGATACTTTTTTTTCAGACTGATGCAGACGAACGCCAATCGCGCCAGTATCTGGCAATTTTTGCTGGTCAAATATCGCGAGTGATGACGGCATGCCCGTTTGTGTTCGCAACGTCATTCCGAGCCCGGCCGCCGCGGCCGCCCATATCCCACTCAGGCTTCTGCTGGTAAACGCAATGCGCCAGGGGATATTCATGCTGTCCAGGGCCGCTGTCGCCGCGCTACGCATCAGACAGGGTGCTTCAAAAACCAGTAACGGCAGAGGTCGGTTCCGATCGATAAATGCGCCGATATCGAAATCTTTTGCGCCAATCCAGCAGAGTGGTAATGAACCGAGCGACTCGCTGTAGGCGGTGCTCTCGTCACCCTGCCAGCTCAGGGCAACATCAAGTTCATTGTGACGTATTGCATCCAGCAGAGGCTTGTTGCGGGTCACGGTCGCGGAGACCTGTACGTCGGGGTGCGCACGTGAAAATTGCCCAAGAAGAGAGGGGAGAAGTGATTCTCCAAAATCTTCCTGCAATCCCAGCCGAACCTCGCCACGGATGCCCACCGATTTCACTGCCTGGTAAGCTTCGTCGTTGAGACTCATCAGCCTGCGCGCATAGGCAAGCATCATTTCCCCCTGGGCAGTAAGGACCAGATGTCGTCCTGACTTTTGCACCAGCGCGGCGCCTGCCTGCTGCTCAAGCTTTTTAAGCTGAGCGCTTACCGCCGATGTTGAACGCCCCAGGCGCTCTGCAGCAGCAGCAAAACTACCCAACTCAATACCGGTGACAAAGGTTCGTAATGTTTCAGCATCGAACGTAACGGGTCTTTTCGCCATTTTTCATCCCGTTTTATGGGATTCAGGGTCCCAATATTTCTGATTTTATAGATCGTCAAAGCATCCTATCTTTCTACCACATCCTCAAGGAGAAACAAAAATGAACACGATAAAGGTGAGTCGGGAGAATATGGCCGGGATAGCACCGAAGCTGGCACGTCTCAGTGAAGAGGTCTTATTTGGCGATATCTGGCAGCGGGACGGGCTTTCACCGCGGGACAGAAGTCTGATTACGGTCAGCGCCCTCGTTGCACTGTATCGAAATGAACAGCTGGGCTGGCATCTGGAATTTGCTCGCCAAAATGGCATTTCAGACGATGAAATTATCGAAGTAATAACGCATCTTGCCTTTTATTGCGGCTGGCCCAACGCCGTTTCCGCGTTGACCGTCTTCAAAAACACACAGCCTGAGTGAGGGATACCGATGCCTGTAAGCCATATAGCCATCTCAACAGCGCGTTTTCAGCAGTGGCGAGAGAAAATTTCTGCTGCGTTACAGCAATCGCTTGAAGCTTCATTTTCCGTTCCGCGCGGAGACTGCTTTCAGTTTTTTGATTGTTATGACGCGCACAGCCGGATTTTTGATCGGCATTATCTTTGTGGTGCTGAGGCGGGCCGCAGCAATGACTTTCTTCTGTTTACCATTACCGCAGGTAAAGCGCGTAATACGCAGCAGAAACAGGCCTTTTATCAGGATCTCACCCGCCGTCTTGAAAAATCGATGGGTATAAAACCCCATGATGTCATGATCGTTCTTCATTTCACTCAGTCAGAAGACTGGTCTTTTAGTCATGGGAAGATGTTTGACCTGGCGGATATTCCCCAACTTTAAGGAGAAAACCATGCTTGCTATGCAATACCGTTTTGTTCTTCCCGCCGATTACGACATGACGATTATTCAACGCCGGATTGATGACAACGGATATAAGATGGCGGGATTTCCTGGTCTCATATTCAAAGCCTGGCTTTATGCGTGCAAAGCCAAAGGTCCCACAAACACGGATGAAAATGTGTATGCGCCCTTTTATCTTTGGCAGGACGCAGAGAGCATGCACTGTTTTTTGTCTGGGGCAGGTTTTAAAAAGCTTACTGAGGATTTTGGCTGGCCGCAGGTGCATACCTTCCCGGTCTTATCGGCCAGGCTGTCGCCAGAGATGGGTCAAGCCGGTTTTGCTTCCCTGAACGTCAGCACCGTTCCTGCTTACGCCGATCTCGCCGGGTTAACACAGCCCCCAAAACAAGCCGGGGCGTTAGCACGCGTATCGGCTCTGGATACCTTTCACTGGCGCCACATAGATTTTTGTCTCTGGACAACGGCGCCCGCGCAAGATTCGGGCCATTTTCAGCGTTATCAGGTAGGGCATCTCTCTGTTCCCTGAATATTTACCGTCTGACACAAAATTATCGCCTAACCGCATATCTAAATGATCGGTTGTAAGACTATCTTACTGTAGATGCCAGACACGTTTGCATTAACGCTCTGGTGACGCTATCGCGTTATTCCATGACGCAAACTTTTTCATTTTTAGTGAATGAACCTAGTATTAACGTGCAAGGGGCACTTATGCCTGCTTGTTGACGGAGAAAAGAGAATGCGTATCAAGAATCACCTGAAAATGCTGACGGCTGCATCATTACTGGCACTGAGCCTTCCAATGACCTCCGCGTTCGCGGCACTGCCGGTGGGTGCAAAGGCGCCGGATTTCAAACTGGAAGCCGCACTGGCAGGTAAAGAAACCACCTTCTCTTTACAGCAGGCACTGCAAAAAGGCCCGGTCGTTCTATATTTTTTCCCGGCGGCGTTTAGTGCAGGCTGTACCTTAGAGGCGCATGCCTTTGCAGAAGCGACAGATGACTTTAAAAAAGAGGGCGCAACGGTAATCGGCGTCACCGCAGGTAATACTGACCAGATTGAGAAATTTTCTAAACTTGAATGCCGCGATAAATTCACCGTTGCTGCCGATCCGGGCGCAAAAGTGGCTGCAGAATACAAAAGTACGATGGAGATGAAAGGTAAAACGCTTTCCGATCGTACGTCTTATGTTATTGCACCGGATGGCAAAATCCTGCTGAGTTATACGGATAAAAATCCAGAATCACACATTCAGAAAACGCTGGATGCCGTGAAAAAATACCGCCAGGCCAACCCGGCTTAATTCCCGATCTGGACAGATAAATCATGTTGACTGCTATCGCCGCCGCTTTTCTGGGCGGCATCATACTTAATCTCATGCCCTGTGTGTTCCCGGTCATTTCGCTCAAGGCATTGAGTCTGATACGGCATCACGCCAGGCCCGCACAGGCTCGTGCAGAAGGGCTCGCTTTTCTGGCTGGCGTAGTGGTCACCATGATGTTACTGGTTGGTCTGCTGTTGCTGGCGAGATTCGGTGGGTCATCAGTGGGCTGGGGTTTTCAACTGCAGTCACCGCTGGTGATTGCGTTGCTGGTTCTGGTGATGCTGGCATCCGCACTTAATCTGTTTGGCCTGTTCGAGGTGGGATTATCACTTCAGCGGGCCGGCGAAGTCGGGGGCGAGCGGGGGGGATTGACCGGGTCCGCGTTAACGGGGGCGCTGGCGATTGTTGTTGCTACCCCGTGTAGCGCGCCCTTTATGGCCAGCGCCATAGGTTATGCGCTTGTACAGCCCCCCGTTATCAGCTTTATTATCTTTCTTTCTCTGGCGTTGGGCTTTGCTGCGCCTTTCACCTTGATTTCCTTTTTCCCTGTCGTTGCCCGAATACTGCCGTCGCCGGGTGCCTGGATGATCACCCTAAAACATGGCCTGGCGTTTCCGATGCTGGGTGCGGCGGGTTGGTTAATCTGGGTGCTGGAACGGCAGGCTGGCTCGACGGCGCTGGCAGCGATACTGACCTGTTGCCTGCTGCTGGGTTTTGCCGCCTGGCTGTATGGCCTGGCTCAGAAGCGGCAGATGATGGGAAGGCGGCACTGGGCTCTGCACATCGCCACAGCTGTTGTAATTATCCTGTTGGTACCACCGTTATTTACGCTGAAAACCTCGACGGCAGCCCCTGATTCTTCGGATGTTGTGGCAGCGGCTGCGGTGGCATGGTCTCCCCAAAATGTGGACGCTATAAAAGGCCAGGGTAAACCGGTTCTGGTGAATTTTACCGCCTCCTGGTGCATTACCTGTCAGGTTAATGAACGTACCTCGCTGTCAACCCAGGCAGTAAAGACGGCTATGGCGCGCACCAACACCATTTATATGATTGCTGACTCAACAAAGTACAATCCTGACGTTGAGCAGGCACTCAGTGATTTTGGCCGTGGCGGTTTGCCGCTGTATGTGGTTTATCCTGCTGACGGCGGAAAACCCGTTGTCCTGCCTCAGGTGTTAACGCCGGGCATCGTCATCACGGCATTACAGCAGGCGAGTGAAAAAGGCAATAAAACGTGATGGTAGATCCCTGCCGGGCATTGGATTTCCGCTGCCCGGCGGCGGCCAGAACTCGGCGGTAACGGGTTAGCGCAACGCCTGAAAACACGCGGCTAACCCGTCATAATTCTTTCAGGCAACGCGCAGTTTTATTATCCTCGACAGGCTTTGGCAGTGATGTATTTCAAAGGAGAGTGATGAAAACAATCGGCCTTATAGGCGGCATGAGCTGGGAATCAACGCTTCCTTACTATCGGTTGATCAATGAGGGAATCAGAAGCAAATTAGGCGGTTTACACTCGGCAAAGCTGCTTCTGCACAGCGTGGATTTTCATGAAATTGAAGCCTGCCAGCGCAGTGGCGACTGGGATCGGGCTGGTGAACTACTGGCTGAGGCGGCCGTGGGTCTGGCGGGTGCCGGTGCAGACGCAATCGTCTTATGTACCAACACGATGCACAAGGTTGCCGGGGCGATTGAATCTCGCTGTCATTTGCCTTTTTTACATATCGCGGATGCGACGGGCAGGGCGATAACGAGCAAAGGCATGACCCGAGTAGCCTTGCTGGGCACGCGTTATACCATGGAGCAGG
The DNA here is from genome assembly GCF_024793925.1 of Pantoea sp. B566. Lineage (NCBI taxonomy): Bacteria > Pseudomonadati > Pseudomonadota > Gammaproteobacteria > Enterobacterales > Erwiniaceae > Pantoea > Pantoea sp. B566. Next base: position 104,995 of record NZ_JANUQL010000002.1, on the reverse strand, counting down.
ACTTCTATCTGGGCCGCCTGAATAAACAATTCTCAATTGCTACCCTGGTACCACCTGCAGAACAGCGTAACGTCATCAACCAAATCATTTTTGATGAACTCTGCATGGGGAAATTTACGGAAGGCTCCCGCCAGTTTTATCTTGAGGTGATACAGGAACTGGCTTCACAAGGTGCAGAAGGAGTCATATTTGGCTGCACGGAAATTGGTTTGCTGGTTTCAGAAGCACAAAGCGCGCTACCGGTATTCGATACAACGCGCATTCATGCGAACGATGCCGTCGATTTTATGCTGTCCTGATTCATCCTCAGTGGGATGAATCAGTGATCGAACTTTTACAGGGTGTCGAAAATCACATAAAGCTTGCGCATGGTGGTCTCCATGACCCATGTCCCTTCTGTATTCGCTTCAAAGAACAAGGTATCGCCAGGTTTGAAATGCTGTGGTGCTTCGCCATCCGCTGTGAAGGAACCCGTTCCTGACAGGAAATGCATCATCTCTGCTTGCTTAACGCCGCGACGATAACTGCCCGCCGTACATTCAAAAATGCCCATATCTGTATTCTCATGACCGGGGATCACCGTCTGCAGCCCGGCCAGTGCAATCTCGGGCGATCCCGGAAGGCCCTCAACGGTCCCCCATGATTCCAGCGTCTTGATTGAAGCGGGTTGATCAAGTTTTTGTACTTTCATTTCATGCTTCCTGAGCAGTCGTTAACGATGCAGCGTGGTCTGAATTGATACGTCAGCGTATACAAAAACAGAAAAACAAAGCGCGTCTTAAACGCTTCGGCATGAAAGTTATGCGCAGAATACATTGCCCTAAAAGCATGAAATTTCTGGCCGCAGCCTGCACAGGTTTTTGAGTATGGTGCTATCGATGCCAGGTTTAGACAGTTTGAGAGAAAGTGCAGCCAGTTACCACTCATCCGCTCGTCATTGGTTAATGCTCTGCTCAGTCAGGATCTGAAAAATGTGTAAGTAAGGGGGGATGTTGCAATATCAACGAGCAGAATGAGGTAAATAAGATAATGATTTTAATCTTTATTATTTCCCTACGCCTGGAGTTCTCTGCATCAGGCTGGCAAGGGTTAATCTGATTTATCAGGTCCGTATTAAAATGGAAATATAAAGATTCTATTTTCACACTGCTGAGTTTGAATACAGCACAGAGCAGAACGGCTAACCGTTCTGTCCTTCCTGGCGTAATCTCTAAAGGGCAAGTTATGAAAATGTTATCCGTAAAAGTGGCACTGCAAACAACGGCGTTCACCATCGCGACCTTGATTACCTTTCAGAATGCGGCACTGGCTGTATCTGTACATGAACAACAGTCAGCTTCTACGCTGCCAAAGAACAATGCGGGCAGTGCGGGGAACATCAAACTTGCTGCTCATCAAAAGCCTTCAGGCGGTTTGCGCATTAATCCTGCCTGTGATGACACCGGCGAACCTTGCCCACACGATGAAACTCAGGATGATATGTCCTGAACCTGCTCGGTTTTACATCCTGAACTGATTGTTTAGCCTTTTAATTATGCTCAACCCCCTCAAAGAACTGCACCTCAAAAGCTGGACGTCTTACTGAGTAAGGTGCAGTTTTTTATATTCTCTTACATCTCCTTCCCGTCGTTATCGATAAGCGTTAAGGACTGAATATTGTGCTAAAAAGCGCCTGTTATGATATCGCTATCACTCCCGGAACGTTAAATGCTTAACGGCGGGTAAACGGTTTCAAGATTTACTGACTTCGGCCAGCAGAAGCGACCTGATTAACTATGCTCAGTAGACATTAATGCGTATTCGCTATTTATCAGGGAGTCATTCGATGAAAAAATTGTCAGTTGTTCTTGTTACCGCGGGTCTGCTCATGGCGATGAGTTCACAAGCTGAAGCCAAAGGCTGTCTAAAGGGCGCGGCCGTGGGCGGCGTGGCAGGGCATGTTAAACATCACGGTGTCGCTGGGGCCGCAGCAGGCTGCGCTGTTGGACATCATATGGCCAAAAAGAAACAGAAAGAAGCGGCCAGTCAACAGCAAGGGCAACAGCAGCAGGGCGGTTAATTTTTCTCGCAGTCTCTGCACCCTCTCAAAGAGGGTGCAGCTTCCCGTCGCACAGGCTTTAAGCGGTAAATTCCCGTAACAGTCAATGCGCTTCTCTGCTGGCTATCGTCGCAGGCAGACTCTCAACTTAACAAACTGGCTGCCACATTCACGGACAGTCCCAGAATCGCCAGATTAAAAATAAAAGAGATAACCGACTGCAACAAGGCGATCTTGCGCATTTCTGTCGTGCCCGTCGCCACATCCGCCGTCTGGGATGCCACCGCGATGGTGAAAGAGAAGTAGAGAAAATCCCAGTAACCCGGATGCGTCGGTTTCTCCGGAAAGATCATCGGCGTGATACTGTTGCTGCGAAGCAGGTAATGCTGATGGGCATAATGCATGGCAAATGCGCTGGGTAGTAAGGCCCATGAGGCGATGAGCGTCATGGCAGTCAAAAGCAGATGCAGGGCCCGCGACGAGCCCGTCAGGCTTTTTAACGTGGGAAGCTCGCTCATGATGGCCACCATACTGATCATACAGGCCACGATGACCAGCCCCAGCACCAGCGCGGCACTTTGATCCTGCATCTGGGCGATTCGTTTAATCTCATCTGGCGCGGTACGCAACATGCGAAACCAGATAAACCACAGATAGAGCCATGCCAGCACGTTCCAACTGATTAACAGTCTCTGCATTTGCCCCAGATGCTCAGGCAGTAAAACATAGCAGACGAGACCTGCCACCACAGAGATCAGCAGGCGCAACCGGGCAAACAGATTTGAGCGAAGGGAAGAGGACATGGTTATGTTTTTGCTGGTTACTGAGTCAGTTAACTGTAGTGCAGGCCGGATGACCCTGCTGCAAAAAACGCGCGACGTTTATGGTGGGTTAAAGAACCGGCAGAACGCGAAGCCAGTCTCTGTGTAGCACGCCACTGCCATACCCGCGTGCGGGCATCTAAAGCAGTAATGGAGGGTCAACAAACGAGAAGTGCGGATGGTCACCGTTAAAAGCGTGTACGTTCCCTTAAGCTACAAGGATGGCTATCGCGTAATAGTGGCTCCCCTTTGGCCGCGCGACATCTACAGGATTAAAGCACCTCGCGCCGTCAGCGGTATTGCGTCAGGCGTTATACCGTTACGCCTCGTCAGGATGGACACTACCGCTGCAACGTCGCCCAGAAACCGCGCTGATGCTTATGATGTAAGGACTGCACAGCATATTTCGTGTTCCAGTCGGCACTGATTGTGTGCAATGCCCCTCGGTCACTCATCATTCTGGTGCTTCGTCACCAGGAATAATGCTAAATCACTGATTTTTATTGTCATTAATTCTGGCACGTCAATTGCAAAAACCTGATCGGTAAGCAGCGCAACACATAATCTGAATTAAATAGCTGGCTAGGGTTCCGGTTCACGCAGGTGAATGTCTGGTCCGAGAGCTGGCGACCTCTGAGAGGTTACACGGCGGGACAAAAGCCCGGGAGACAGCAGCACCGTCAGGTGTCGCGCTGCTCCTTTTTTGTGCCAACCAGAGGTTAACCATGAAAACAACGCCGTTCATCCGCACGCTTTTGCTGTCACTCACCTTGCTGATCAGCTTTTCTTCCTTCGCCACGGTTAAAAAAGAGTTCAACATCTGCTGGACGATCTATGCGGGCTGGATGCCTTGGGGCACCATCAGCAATGAAAAAATTATTGATAAATGGGCCAGCAAATACGGCATCAAAATCAATATTGTTCAACTCAACGACTACATCGAATCCATCAACCAGTACACGGCAGGGCAGTTTGACGGCTGCACCATGACCAACATGGATGCGCTGACTATCCCGGCGGCAGGTGGGGTAGATTCGACAGCACTCATTACCGGCAGCTATTCCGATGGCAACGACGGCGTCGTGCTAAAAGGGGTGAATAAAAAACTCAGCGATCTGAAAGGTATGTCGGTTTATCTGCCCGAACTCTCGGTATCGCACTATCTCCTGGTTCGCGGGCTGGAAAAAGCCGGACTGCAGGAAAAAGATGTGAAAGTGGTTAATACCTCCGATGCGGATATCGTCTCGGCCTTTGGCACCAGCAATGTGCGGGCAGCGGTAGCCTGGAACCCGCAGTTGTCCGTCATCAAAAAGACGCCACAAACCACCGAAGTGTTTAGCTCCACCCAAGTGCCCGGCGAACTCATCGACATGATGGTCGTGAACACCCAAACGCTGAAAGATAACCCCGCCCTCGGCAAAGCGCTGACCGGTGCGTGGTTTGAAATGATGGCAAAAATGCAGGCGGGTGATAAACAAGCGCTGAGTGCAATGGCGGCAGATTCCGGTACCGACCTCGCGGGCTATCAGGCTCAGCTTAAAACAACGCATCTGTTCTGGACGCCTGCTGAGACATTGGCCTTTATTTCTTCGCCTGATCTGCCAAAGACCATGCAACGCGTGGCGAACTTCTCGTTTGACAAAGGTCTGCTGGGTCAGGGCGCACAGAGCGCTGATTTTATCGGCATGACATTCCCGGGCAACGTCACCGTTGGCGATAGGGCTAACAGCAAACTGCGCTTTGACGACAGCTATCTTAAGCTGGCCGCTGCGGGCAAGTTGTAACCACTGACCACGGGAGTTCATGTCATGCGCTACATCAACCGCTATCCCCGCCAGGGCATGCGCCTGACGCTAATGCTGCTGCCCTTCGTGCTGATCATCGCCGCCTGGTTTATCGGATCAGCGGTGCGGCTGGAGGCCAATCCGCAGGACAAACTGCTGCCCGGACTGTCGCAGATGATTGAGGCGATTGATCGGATGGCCTTCACGCCAGATAAGCGCAGTGGTGAATACCTGCTGTGGGCCGATACGTTTATCAGCCTGAGCCGTCTGCTCATGGGGCTGGCGCTCTCCTCGCTGATTGGTCTGTGCCTCGGCATTGCCGCGGGCGTTTTTCCGATGTCCCGCGCCGCACTGTCACCCCTGATGACGGTTGTCTCAATGGTGCCGCCGCTGGCGATTCTGCCCGTGCTGTTTATTGTTTTCGGCCTGGATGAGCTGTCGAAGGTCATGCTCATCGTCATTGGCATTACGCCGATGCTGGCACGCGATCTTGAACAGCGGGCACGGGAAATTCCGGCGGAACTGTTAATCAAAGCGCAAACCCTGGGAGCCAATAGCTGGACGGTCGTGCTGCGGGTCGTGCTGCCGCAGCTGTTATCACGGCTTATCACCTCGGTACGGCTGCTTCTGGGATCGGCCTGGCTGTTTTTAATTTCCTCCGAAGCGATTTCGGCGACCGCCGGGCTGGGCTATCGCATTTTCCTGGTGCGTCGCTACATGGCGATGGATGTGATTATCCCCTATGTCATCTGGATCACGCTGCTGGCCTGGCTGATGGATCTGGGCCTGCGCAAGCTGCACAACGCCTGTTTCCCATGGGCGGAAGGAGGCCGGGAATGAGTTTTATCAGTATCAACAATATCTGGCAGGAGTACGGCGACCACGTGGTGCTGGAACGCATCAATTTGCAGGTTAAGGCGGGCGAGTTCTGCTCTATGGTCGGTGCATCGGGCTGCGGGAAGTCGACGTTTTTGCGCCTGCTGCTGGGTCAGGAAAAACCCACCCGGGGAGAGATCACCCTGGATGGTAAGGCACTGGCGACAGAACCCAACCGCAGCCGCGGCGTCGTGTTTCAACGCTATTCCGTGTTTCCCCATCTCAATGTACTGGATAACGTCGCGATAGGGCTTGAACTGCCTGCTTCGCCCTTGTCGGGTCGCCTGTTCGGCGCCCGAAAACGCGCGGCCCGGCAGCAGGCACGACAGATGCTGGACAAAGTGGGGCTGGGAAATGCGCTGGATAAATATCCGGCACAGCTCTCCGGCGGAATGCAGCAAAGGCTGGCAATTGCCCAGGCTTTTATCATGCAACCGCGAGTGCTGTTGTTGGATGAGCCCTTTGGCGCACTGGATCCCGGTATCCGCAAAGACATGCACGCGCTGCTGCTTCAACTGTGGAGTGAAACCCGAATGACGGTCTTTATGGTCACCCACGATCTTACCGAAGGCTTCAACCTGGGTACGCGGCTACTGGTATTTGACAAAGTCCGCCACGATCCCCAGGCCCCTCATGCCTGGGGGGCGCGTATCACCTATGACATTCCGCTGAATGAGGCGCGAATGGCACAGCTGATGACAGACAGTAAAGACAACGTTTATGCATTAAGGAGACAGCAATGACGGCACGTTTTCACTCAGCGCCCAGCCTGCGCGAAGAGCGGCTTCCCGGCGGGGCGCACACCTCATTCATTCTGCGCAAAGGGCACATCCTGCGCCTGACCGATATTGATGGCGGCGCGAACGTCAGCATGATGATGCTCAATCCGCATGAGAAAAGTGAACGCCTTAATCTACCGGATACGCTGAAGGGCCAGCATACGGCCCGGCTCACTACCGGCCACTGTTTTTATTCCGATATGGGCCGCGTACTCGCCGGGATCGTGGCGGACAGTTGTGGCTGGCACGACCCGTTTGGTGGCGTACTTAACGCGGCGGAAACGCGCGAAAAATATGGCGCAGGGCGCTATCAGGAGCTGCGGAATGGGTTTTACCGCAATGGAGTCGATAATCTGCTGGTCGAGATGGGCAAATGGGATTTGGGTCTTGAAGATCTGCTCATGGTCGTTAACTTCTTTAGCAAAGTCACCGTCGATGAAGATGGCCGCTTCCGCTTCGATACCGAACATAGCCGCGCAGGGGATGTTGTTGAGCTGTTTGCCCCAATGGACGTGCTGATCGTCCTGACCGCGCTCCCCCATCCAATGGATCCTGCCCCTGACTATGCACCGCGTCCCATCCAGCTGAGCTGGTATCAGGCCGATGACGCACAGGCTACCACCGAAGCGCTGTTCATCCGCGATGAAAATCAGCGCGCAATACATAACACCCAACTTTTTGCCCTGTAAGGAGTCAGCGATGATGATTATTTCCAGCGACCGCCGCCCAGAGGATGCGGTTTACCGTCATGTGATTCCGGCGGGCGAACCCTGGCTGTTTGAGGTCAAACAAGGGCAAACATTGCGTCTGCTCGACCTGGAAGGGAATCAGGCGATCGATACGCTGTTCTACAACGCAGATAATCCGCGCGAGCGTTACGATCCCCAGCGTACGCTGCGCCGTCAGGGTAATGCTTACCTGACCACCGGCAGCGTACTTTACTCGAATATGGGCAATCCGCTGCTGACTATTGTCGCCGATACCTGTGGCCGCCACGATACGTTGGGCGGTGCCTGCGCGCAGGAAAGTAACACCGTACGTTATGCTCACGACAAGCGCTATATGCACAGCTGCCGGGATAATTTTCTTTGTGCCTGCCTGCATGACGGTCGCCTGCATAAACGCGATATCGGCGCCAATATCAACTTTTTTATGAACGTTCCCGTCACGCCGCAGGGTGGACTGACCTTTGAAGACGGTATTTCCGCCGCCGGCAAATATGTTGAACTGCGCGCCGAGTGTAATGCGGTGGTCTTAATCTCAAACTGTCCGCAGCTGAATAACCCCTGTAACGGCTGGAATCCCACGCCCGCCGAGGTATTGGTATGGAACTGAGCCTGGTGCGACTGAACAATACGCACGCCTGAAAAGGAGAAGCCCCGGGGACGGCCCCAGGGGACATGTCGACTTTCTGCGGGACGACCCGCTTTCCTGAGAGTTCCGCTTATGTTTGATACCTTACTGATTGCTAACCGCGGTGCGATCGCCTGCCGCATCTTGCGCACCCTGCGCGCCATGCAGGTCAAGGGGGTGGCTGTCTATGCCGAGGCCGATCTGGGCAGCCTGCATATTCGTGATGCCGATGAAGCGTTGTCCCTTGGCGACGGCCCGGCGGCACAAACGTATCTGGCCGCTGAAAAAATTATTGCCGCAGCGCAGCAAAGCGGTGCACAGGCGATTCACCCGGGCTACGGTTTTCTCTCTGAAAACGCCGGGTTCGCTGAGGCCTGCGAGGCCGCAGGGCTGATTTTTGTTGGCCCAACGCCACAGCAGTTGCGGACTTTTGGTCTGAAGCACACGGCCCGTGCTCTGGCGAAAGCTGAAGGTGTGCCCTTGCTGGAAGGCAGCGAATTACTGGCCGATGCCGCCGAAGCCTGCCGCGTCGCCGAGACCGTTGGTTATCCGGTGATGCTGAAAAGTACGGCGGGTGGCGGCGGGATTGGCATGCGCGTTTGTCGCGATTCGCATGAACTGACGGAAGCGTTTGATACCGTGCAGCGGCTGGGGCAGAACAACTTTAGTGATGCCGGCGTGTTTCTTGAGAACTATATCGAACGCGCACGTCATCTTGAGGTGCAGATCTTTGGTGACGGGCAAGGAGACGTTATCGCGCTGGGCGTGCGTGACTGCTCGGTGCAGCGGCGTAACCAGAAGGTCATCGAAGAAACACCTGCCCCCAATTTGCCTGAAGGCATGGCACAGGCGCTCTGCGAGGCGGCAGTTGCGCTGGGTAAAGCAGTGAACTATCGCAGCGCGGGCACCGTGGAGTTTGTCTATGACAGCCTGAACCAACAATTTTACTTCCTGGAGGTCAACACTCGCCTTCAGGTCGAGCATGGCGTAACAGAACAGGTCTGGGGCGTTGACCTGGTGAAATGGATGATTGAACTGGCTGCGGACACCTTGCCGCCCCTGCGCGAGCTGGCTGCCGGGCTTGCGCCACAAGGCCATGCTATCCAGGCACGCATTTATGCGGAAGATCCGGGACGGCAGTTTCAGCCTTCACCGGGCCTGCTGACAGACGTTGCCTTTCCCGACCAACAGGATGCTCGCCTGCGCATTGATCACTGGATTGAAGCCGGTTGCGAAGTGCCGCCCTTTTTTGATCCGCTGCTGGCGAAAACGATCGCCTGGCGGCCCAGCCGCCCGGAGGCCATTGCCACACTGGCGCAGGCGCTGGCAGAAACGCGTTTATACGGTGTTGAAACCAACCGCCTCTATCTGCAGCAAATTTTAGCGTTTGCGCCCTTTGTTCAGGGAGAACCCTGGACCCGTTGTCTGGAACAGCTGAGCTATCAGGCAGCGACGGTTGAGGTGCTAGGCGCCGGTACGCAAACCAGCGTGCAGGATTATCCGGGCCGTCTGGGCTACTGGGCGGTCGGCGTACCGCCATCGGGGCCGATGGACGACCGCGCCCTGCGTTCAGGCAATCGGCTGCTGGGCAATGACGAGGGGGAAGCCGCACTGGAAATGACCCTCACCGGACCCACTCTGAAATTCAATACCGCCATCCAGGCCGTCATCTGCGGTGCACCACTGAGCGCTACCCTGGATGGCCAGCCCGTGCCGATGGATTGTGTTTTTACCCTTTCCGCCGGGGCGACGTTAAAGCTGGGTGCTGTGAGTGGGGCGGGCGTGCGAAGCTATCTCTGCCTGAGCGGCGGCATTCAGGTGCCAACGTATTTAGGCAGTAAAAGCACCTTTACGCTTGGCCAGTTTGGCGGCCACGCCGGACGCGCACTGCGTAGCGGCGATGTGCTGCACCTGGCCCCACAGACAGCAACGGAAGCTGGCGCGGCACTTTCTGAGGCATTGCGCACGGATCTCCCGCAGATCCGCACCCTACGGGTAATTTATGGTCCACACGGTGCGCCGGAGTTCTTCGCGCCGGACTATATCGCCACTTTTTTTGCCACGGAATGGGAAGTGCATTTTAACTCCAGCCGCACGGGCGTCCGCCTGATTGGGCCCAAGCCCATCTGGAGCCGAGACAGCGGGGGCGAAGCCGGACTGCATCCGTCAAACATTCACGACAATCCGTACGCGGTAGGTGCGGTTGATTTTACCGGCGATATGCCGGTGATTCTGGGCCCGGATGGACCCAGCCTCGGGGGATTCGTTTGTCCGGTCACAGTCATCGAAGCCGATCTCTGGCAGTTAGGGCAGTTGAAAGCCGGTGATAAAGTGCGCTTTACCTCGGTGGATTTAACCACCGCGCGCCAGTTGGCTAAAGCGCGAGGCCAGGAGCTGGCAACGCTCTGTGGCCAGGCGACAGCCTGGCAACCTGCGCCGCTGACCTCGCCGATCGTGATGACCTGCGGTGAGGCCGATAAGCGCCTGGTCGCGCGACTTTCTGGCGATACGCATCTGCTACTCGAAGCCGGGGAGCCGGAGCTGGATCTGGTTCTGCGTTTTCGCATTCATGCCCTGATGCAGGCGCTGGAAGCGCATGCAAAAGACGGGGTGATTGATATCACGCCCGGGATTCGTTCGTTGCAGATCCATTTTCAGCCTGAAATCCTCACCCATGACGCGCTGCTGGACTGGGTACGCGGCGAGTGGCTCAGGGTTTGCCTGAGTGATGATCTGCAGGTGCCAACTCGCGTAGTACATCTGCCGCTTTCCTGGGACGATCCCGCCTGTCGCCAGGCGATTGAAAAGTACATGACGACGGTACGCCCTGATGCACCGTGGTGCCCCAGTAACCTTGAATTCATTCGCCGCATTAACGATCTGCCTGACGAACAGGCGGTCTGGGAGACGGTGTTTGAGGCCAGCTATCTGGTTATGGGGCTGGGCGATGTCTATCTGGGGGCACCGGTTGCGACACCGCTGGATCCGCGCCATCGCCTGGTCACCACAAAATACAACCCGGCGCGCACCTGGACGGCAGAGAACTCGGTGGGTATCGGCGGCGCTTACCTCTGCGTTTACGGCATGGAAGGACCTGGCGGCTATCAGTTTGTGGGGCGCACGCTTCAGATGTGGAATCGCTATCGAGAGGTTGCTGATTTTGCGGGGAAACCCTGGCTGCTGCGCTTCTTTGATCAACTGCGGTTCTACCCTGTATCCGCCGAGGAACTGGTGCAAATCCGCCGCGATTTCCCGCTGGGGCGTTATCCGCTGCGCATTGAGCCCAGTACGCTGCGGTTGAGTGATTATCAGCAGTTTCTCGCTCATGAGGCGCAAAGCATCGCGGCGTTTCGTGACCACCAGCAACAGGCGTTCAATGCGGAACGCGATCGCTGGATCGCCAGTGGTCAGGCCCATTTCGACAGCCAGGAGAACGTGGCAGAAGAGGGCGGTGATGCACCGCTACAGCAGGGCGAGCAGGGTGTCGAAAGCCCGGTTTCCGGCAACCTTTGGCAAGTGCAAACCACGGTGGGAAGTCGGGTTCAGGCGGGGGATGTTCTGGTGGTGCTGGAATCCATGAAAATGGAGATTCCGTTGCTGGCACCCTGCGATGGGATCATCCAGCAGGTTAACGTACAGCCAGGCAGTGCCGTGCGCGCCGGACAGCGGGTTGCGGTGATTGTGGAGGATAACACTTGATTTTGCGTTGGCACTGGCAGCGATAATCGCTGGGCCTGAGTGCTTATCGATCATGCCCGTTAGTGATCTTGAACGGGCAGGTGCGCGAGACTGACCTTCTCGTGCACCTGCACGCTGCGTCGGTAACACGCACCACAGCGTGACGTGCATGTTATCTGCATCAATGTTTCAGGGAACAATAACCATCTGTGAAGGCGCGCCTACGGCAACATAGTTCCCGGTAAAGCTGATGGCACCACTCGCTTTCTCCACCCTGAAGCTGGTGATGTTATCGCTACGCTGATTCATCACGTAAATCATGCTGCCATCAGGGGATAATGTCAGCGTTCGGGGGTAATCCCCGCGCGTCCACACATCATCTTTATGTGTCAGTGTGCCGTTAGCATTGACCTCAAAGTGCGCAATGCTGTCATGCAGACGGTTGGCGACGTAAAGATTTTTCCCGCCCTTATCAATGACTAACCCGGCTGCAAAACTGGTGCCTTTATAACCGGAAGGCAGCGTAGAAACCGTGGCCTTTTCCTGCAAAGCACCGCTTTGCGGATTAATGAGGTAATGTGTGAGCGTGGAGGCTTCTTCATTCACTAACCAGAGCGCATGACCCTCAGCGCTAAAAACGAAATGGCGGGGGCCTGCACCGGCAGACGAGGCGTTTATCCATGCGGGTTTGCCGGGCGTCAGCGTACCGTCTTTATTCAGGTGGTATTGGTAAATGCGGTCCAGCCCCAAATCCGTCGAGTAAACAAACTGGCCCGTGGGATCGCTGGCGACCATATGTGCATGCGGACCATTGTGATCGCTGATGGCAAAGCTGCCGTCTACCGCTGCGGCCGGTTTGCCTGCGCCAGCCGGGCCGCTGTCCTGATGATGATCGACAGCCTCACTCAGCTTGCCTTCTGGCGTCACCGCAAACACTGTAATACTGCCGCTGACATAATTTGCGACCAACAGGTAACGCTGATCGGGTGTCAGGGACAGGTACACCGGTCCTTTGCCTTGCGTGTCGACCTGATTTAATGCCGTGAGCGAACCGTCCGTACCAATCTGATAAGCGGTGATGCTACCTTTCTCGGTCTCACTCGCCACATAAAGATGTTTACCATCCGCTGACGCCACCATCTGTGCCTGGTTGGGCAGTTGACTCACCAATGTTTTTCCCGACAGTTCACCCTGCGCATTGACGATAAATCGATAAACCCCTTCGCCATTGGGATTATAGGTTCCCACATACGCGTAAGATGCCTGAGCCATCAGCGGCACAATGGCCGAAGCACTTGCAACGGCGGCTAGCGCCAGAATCGTTTTATTCATCATTTTTCCCTACTCGTCAGTGTGGTTAATTTTTACGGTCGCCTGAACATCCGGGCAATGAATACTTAGTAAGCAAAAGGGCAGAGCGTCGCGTTTCAGTAATACGTTCTTTCTTCACGTCGAAACGGTTGCCAGAAAAGGGAGATGAGCGGTATTCGTTTGCTGTTAGTCGTGTCGCTTTTTGAAATGTCAGAAACGGCCCCTCGTGGCACGAAGCCTTACGTTGATGCTGTTCGTTTTCTGATGCGTCCGTTAAGCGTTGTGTCAGCTATGTTAAACCAGAGTCTGGACAAATTATCAGCAATGTCTGGCCGGATACAGAGAGTATTTTTCCAGTACTAAACGGAAATGTTTTGGCAGGGGGAGAGAGATGTCACAGGAGAGGCAAGTACTCCAACTACCCGTTAGCCAGTTGGCATGGATAAGTAATGTCTACATCCTGGGCCTGATGTTGGTCATACCGCTTAGCAGCTGGCTGGCAAGACGTATGGGGGCCAAACGTCTGTTCATGCTCTCAGCACTCCGAATCCTAAGCCGTTATCAGTTGCGTCCTCAGCCGGGAAACCCTGGAAAAAGGACGATAATGCGGACATCTCAATATAGCCAGAGGCGGACATCTGAATTTAGCCGTTACATTAAAGTGCGCATAATACTAATTATGTTAAATAATACATCCCGCCACGTACCCGGTTACGAACCGGGACCTCACCTTCGTCCCCTCTGGACCTGAAGCCCGTTAATCACCAGGCGCGCTACGTGAAAACTGGCGCACAGAACCCCTGCGGGTTATACAGAATTCACGTAGCGTTGCCTGCTTACCCCCTCACATCGGGGCATGCTCAGAATGTTGTCCAGTTTTCTTCCAGCGTTGTCTCTTTTGATCGCATGGAATTGTCATGCGTCGTCGGGGATGCGGTAACCGTTACGGGCGCAACAAGTGCTGTTTTAACGGCGGAGGATGAATGATCTGAAAGTGTAAAAACGGATACAGACTGCATTAGCAGATCGGCCTGTTCACGCAGGCTTGCTGCCGCAGAGGCAGACTCTTCCACAAGTGAAGCATTCTGCTGCGTGACGTCATCTATTTCTGTCACCGCTATGCTGACCTGTTCAATGCCGCGCGCCTGTTCAGCAGTAGCGGCGGTAATTTCCTCTACCCTGTCAGTGAGTTGGCCCACCGAAGAAACAACGGCAGACATCGTGCCAGCAGATCGCGCTACCAGCGTTGAGCCTTCACTGACGCGCTGAGCGTTGGCCTCAATGAGCTGACGAATCTCACCCGCAGCAGTCGCACTGCGCTGCGCCAGTGAACGAACTTCACCAGCGACAACGGCAAAGCCGCGACCCTGCTCACCCGCGCGGGCAGCTTCGACGGCGGCATTGAGCGCCAGAATGTTGGTCTGGAAAGCGATGCTGTCTATCACTGAAGTGATATCCGCAATGCGCCCTGAACTTTCGCCTATGCCCTTCATGGTATCGGTGATATCTGAAGTGATGTCATTACCCTGCCGGGCAATCTCACGTACCGTAACGGCCAGCGTGGCGGCCTGGCTGGCATTATCTGCGTTATTCCTGACCGTGACACCCAGTTCACCCATCGTGGCAGCGGTCTGTTCCAGCGCGCTGGCTTGTTCTTCAGTGCGCTGTGACAGATCGGTGTTTCCCTGAGCTATCTGAAGGCTTGCTGCGGCAACGCTTTCCGCATTCGCCCGAACGGCACTCACGGTTTGCACCAGGGAATGCTGCATGCCACGAATAGCTTCAAGCAGTTTCCCGGTTTCGTCTCGTCCGCTCACCGGCACCTCTGCAGTGAGATCACCTTCAGCAACCCTTACCGCCGCTTCAAGTGCGATATTGACGGGCCTGACGATACTGCGGGTAATAAACCAGGCGAGCGTTGCTGCCAGTACAATGGCAGCCAGGCTGAGTGAAACGAGTAACGTTACGGCGTTGCGCTGCTCTGACGCGGCTTTAGCTCCCGCGGTCTTCATCTGCTCCCCCTGGAAGTTGGCGAGGTCCGTGATGGCCGTTGTGTATTCATCCTGAGCCTGATAAGCCGGCCCGGTGAGTAGTTGCGTCACCTCATCCCGCTTGCCTTCCATACCCAGTTTTACCGCCTGCTCAGAATAAGATAGATACTGTTTCCCTGCTTTTTTCATGACGTCAATCAGCTCGCGACTTCTGGGAGCGTGCAGTATGTGATCGACTTTGTTGAAAGCCGTTTCAAGCCGGGTGCGGGCCTGCTCATAATTTTGTTTCAGTCTTTCTTTTTGCGCCGGATCGTCGACAAGCGCGATGCTGCGAACCATACGACTCATATCAGTAACGTAAAAGCGAAGATTACTGGCAGCGGTAGCCTTGTCAAAACGATCGCCGGCCAGTTTATCCACGGTGTCGCCCAGTGAGTCGATACGCATTAAACCGGCCAGGGTAATAACGATGAGAAGAAGCAGGATAAAGCCAAATCCGGCACCGAGACGGACGCCGATTTTAATATTGTTCATTATCTTTCCTCGGTTAACACTCGAAAATGAAACAGTAAAGAAAACGGCTTCGTGCCGGGAGCCGATAATACGGGCGTTTGGCAAGATGGTGTTCTTAAATCAGTCCATAGCCCTGCTTAAGCATCTTGATGGCGTGTTCAGAGTGCTACTCCGCCCCACATCCCATGTTCAACCTGACATTTCCACCGCGACGAGAATCAGGGTTTTGCCCGCTTCTGGTTACAGAGCGGGACGAAATCGTGAGGAACTGCATCAGACAGCATCCAGTTCCTCAGCGTTTATTAGCGGAGCAGTGACAGCATGGTCTGTGGCACCTGGTTGGCCTGGGCCAGTACAGAAGAGCCCGCCTGCTGCAGGATCTGCGCGCGGGACATGTTCGACACTTCCGTCGCGTAATCCGCATCCTGAATACGGCTGCGGGCCGCGGTCAGGTTTGTCACGGTATTGTTCAGGTTGCTGATGGTGGACTCGAAACGGTTTTGCGAGGCACCCAGCAGGCTGCGCTGGTTATCGACCGCTTTGATGGCTTTATCAATGTCGGCCAGCGGCGTGGTACCTGACGCTGTGCCGCCTGAACCGCCGGTGACAGCCCCTTTCAGCACGTCGAAGCCGATGGCTGACGTGGTGCGGGCATTGCCGTTGACCGTCTGGCCTGTCGTAGAACTGGTATTCTGAGTGGTGCCTGTAGAAGCATTGCCCGCTGCAGCCAGGTCAAAACCGTCGCTTGAGCTCAGCGCAATACCAATAGTTTCGCCGTCTTTTGCGCCCACCTGGAAATTGTAGGTGGTGCTGCCGGAGCCGGTGTTCAGCACTTTAATACCGTTGAAATCAGTCTGTTTCGTAACGCGGTCGATTTCCTGCATGCGCTGGTTAACTTCAGCCTGAATCGAGTCGACATCCGAGGCTGAGTTAGAGCTGTTCTGCGCCTGAACGGTCAGGTCACGAACTCGCTGCAGATTATTGTTAATTTCAGTCAGCGCGCCCTCGGCGGTCTGCGACAGCGAAATACCGTCGTTGGCATTGCGGGCGGCAACGGTCATCCCGTTGATGTTGGAGGTGAAACGGTTAGCGATGGCCTCACCGGCTGCATCATCTTTTGCGCTGTTGATGCGCAGACCGGAAGACAGGCGCTCAATCGCCGTGCCTAGTGAAGACTGTGACTTTGTCAGGTTATTCTGCGTAACCAGTGACAGCGTATTTGTGTTGATAACGGCCATGTTGACTCCCTGTAGTCAAAGCGTGCAAATCACGCCCTAACGTTATCGTCACGATAGTTGCTTTCTTTAATTGTGACGCAGGTCGATCATTTATCACTGGAATCAATTTGACATACTAACGACGTGTCATGTTGACCATGCAACAGGCCTCTTTTTACTGACCACCTGTCAATCAGCCCAGATGGACTGCGCCTCCTAAAAAGGGGCATTCATTTCACGTCAAGCCGGGATTGTCTGGTCACGGACTCAGGTAAGTCGAGTAATGGCACGGATAATCGCGGCTTTTCGATCGGGGAGAGATGTTTGTTGGAAAAGGATGTTGAGTCTCTTAATCAACTTTTTTTGCGTGACGGATTTCTCATCATAAGGGTTTTCTGAAGGCAATCCCATCAGTGGGGCAGGACGTGACTGAGATGACAGATTCCGACGTCAGGCAAAGCCGTTGCGCAGGCAATTGAAGTACGCAGAAACAATTTTTTTCAGATTATTCTCAGTAATGTTGGAGCGAAATAAGCACTAAATGCAAAAACCCATCTAGGATTAATCTGGTCGGACTGCTCTTGACGTCCGGCAAAGATTAACCAACACCAGAACGCCCTATATAACGAGAAAAGACATGAAAATATCGACTCGCCTTGCTGCAGGTTTCGGCCTGCTTATCTTCCTGTTCATCATCTGCACCGGTACTGCGCTGAATGCGCTCTATAAAGCCCGGGAAGGAATGGACAGGATCGTAAACATCAAAATGAAAAAGTACCAAATTGCGCAGGACATGCTCGGTGAACTGAGAGAGATGTCCATAGACGTCAGAACGCTTGGGCTGCTGAGCGATCCTGTGGCAATGAAACCCGTAGCAGAGCGCATGCAGAAAACTCAGGCGCAATATAGCGCTAACCGCCAGGCTCTTGGTGACTTGCTGAAGATCGATTCTCTTCCGGCAGGACGGAACGCTTTCAAGAGACTGACCGATACAGAGGCCTCTTTTTTTGCCATTTTTGCAAAGGCCAGTCAGCTTGGCCTGGCCAATCGCGATAAAGACTTCTTTGAGTGTCTGACAAAAGAGGTCCAGCCCGTGCAGGATAAAATGCTCAGCGATTTGCAGGTTGTGACAGGGATACAGCAGAAGACAAGCTTTGCTGAGGTGAAGGAGAACAGCACTTCAACTTCACGCTCATCTCTCATCCTGATCCTTCTGGCCGGTGCATCCATTTTCATCAGTGTCGGGGCCTGTGTATTGGTTGTCCGTGTACTAATGCGCCAGCTGGGCGGTGAGCCTGCCCAGGCGCAGGCACTGGCCGCCACCATTGCGGCCGGCGACCTCACATCGCCGGTCGTGCTTCGCCGCAACGACACGACCAGCCTGCTGGCGTCGCTTGACAGCATGCAGGCCAACCTGCGCGGCCTGGTGTCGCAGATTAAAGAGACCTCTGCCTCTGTGGCCCTCGCCTCGGACGAAATCGCGCAGGGTAATACTGAACTGTCATCCCGCACCGAACAGCAGGCGGCTGCGCTGCAGGAAACGGCCGCCAGCATGGAGCAGCTGACCGCCACGGTGAAGAGCAACGCGGCCAGTGCGCAGCAGACAGCAGAGTCCGCCCGTGGGACCGCGCAGCTGGCTCACGCAGGCGGGTCGGACGTACAGCGCATGTCAGCGACCATGCAGGACATCTCAGCGAGTGCCGCAAAAGTCCGCGACATCACGTCAGTGATTGAGAGCATCGCGTTCCAGACTAACATCCTGGCACTGAACGCCGCGGTGGAAGCGGCCCGCGCAGGTGAAGAGGGCCGCGGATTTGCCGTGGTAGCCGGAGAGGTGCGTACGCTGGCACAGCGCAGCGCGACGGCCGCAAAGGACATCAAGACGCTGATTGAGCAGGCCGTCGATCAGATTGAAAGCGGCGTCGGCGTAGCTTCATCGACCGGACAGAGTATCCAGAAGGTGGTCGGCCTGGTCGGTGAGCTCGCTGAGGCGATGGATAACATCTCCCTGGCGTCCGCAGAGCAGATGCAGGGCATTTCGCAGGTGAGTGTTGCCGTGAGTCAGATGGACGGCGTGACGCAGAACAACGCGGCGCTGGTCGAGGAGTCATCCTCGGCTTCGCAGTCACTGTCTGAGCAGGCGCATGCGCTGAGAGGTATGGTGGAAACGTTCCGTGTCTGATGAAAACCAGCCCACTTACGAGGAAAGACTGATTAAGGCCGTCAGGCTAATGAAAGCGGATGTTGACGCGATTTACACGCAACTGAGGGATGGAACCTATGCTGACCCGGACACCTTTATCAATAACTGGACACATCTGATGGACCGGGTAAAAAATATGAAGCCGGTCCTCAGCAAGCCCGGCGTCATGGAGACGCTGATGCGTATGGATGTCCGGCTCACGGCAGAGTTGCTGGCCATAACTTACTCTGTGCAGATAATAGAGAATTTTATAAGATGCCTGGAGCACCAGGCCAGAGAGAATGGCAGCAAGCCCCGATAAACTCTCCCTGCAGCTGAAATACGTCTTTCACAGAATATTGGTTAACGTTACTCCGTTGTGATGTGTCTGTTGTCAGAAATATTTTCGTCGCCTCCGTGCTGGCCCGTCGCGTTCATGCTGACGGGCCTTTTTTTGTCCGACGACTGATGCCGGGTAAATGCATCATCCGGAAGCTGCACGGTTATCCTTCTCCGGACACGCTTTCCCCGTACCTGACGGGCCTCACGCACACGCGGCCATCCTTTCGGTCTGGTAGCGTGTCTTCAAAGAGAATGTCAGGAAAGTTTCTGTTTGAGCCTGTCGTTGACCGAATATAACCGGATTCAGACAGGGAACCGACAATGCTAAAGGCGCTTGTGACAGGAAAATTAAGTCTGGCGAAAACATTCTGGGGATGGGGGTTCGGCGGAACCGCGCTGATTGTGGCCATCAGCAAGGCGGGTGTATCTGCACGGTAACGTCATCAATCCGCTATTTGCGCCTCATGCGCTTTCTTGAGGCGCTAAAAAGTCTCAGGAGTGACAGAATTGCTCCCGTCTCATCCTGTTCCGGACGCAGATGTTCCCAGAACCCGCCGCAGAAAATCTTGCGTGCGCGCCTCCTGAGGGCGCAGCAGCACCTGTTCAGCGTGGCCCTGCTCCACAATTTGTCCGCTGTGCAGGAAACAGACGCGATCGGCGACCTCTCTTGCAAACTGCATCTCATGCGTGACCACGATCATGGTCATTCCCTGCTGTGCCAGGTTGCGCATGACCTGCAGAACCTCGCCGACTAACTCCGGATCCAGTGCTGATGTCGGTTCGTCGAAAAGAATGGCTTTCGGCTGCAATGCCAGCGTTCGGGCGATGGCCACGCGCTGCTGCTGACCACCGGAAAGCTGCGACGGCCAGGCGGAGACTTTGTCGGCCAGCCCTACTCTTTCCAGTAACTCTTTGGCTATCTTTTCGGCTTTACTGCGCGATTCACCGTTAACGTAAATCGGACCTTCCATCACGTTTTCCAGCACGCTACGGTGCGGAAAGAGGTTAAATCGTTGGAAAACCATTCCTATCTGGCGACGAAGCGAATTGATATTTTTACTTTTACTGTCAACATGCTGGTCGAGCACGCGAATGGTGCCGCTTTCATAGGTTTCAAGCCCGTTAATACAGCGCAGCACAGTCGATTTTCCGGAACCGGAGGGCCCCACCAGGCATACCACTTCGCCCTCATCGACGCGGAAACTTACCCCTTTCAGCACTTCGACAGCACCGAACCGCTTATGGACATCGCGAATTTCAATCATCTCAGGCTCCTTTTTTCTGACGATTTTCAAGGTGCTTAGTGAAAGCCAGCAGTGGCATGCACAACGTCAGATAAAGTAACGCCACCAGCGTATATACGGTGGTGTTATCAAAGGTTGAGGCGGCCAGAAGCTGTCCCTGCCGGGTCATTTCGGTAACCGCAATCGTTGAAGCCAGCGCAGAATCTTTCAGCATCATCACCAGCGTATTGCTATACGGCGGCAGCGCGACATGAAAAGCCTGAGGCAGGATGACGCGCCGCATCGCTTTAAAGAAGCTCATGCCCATCGAGCGCGCCGCTTCAAGCTGACCACGATCGACCGATTCAATACCCGAGCGAAAAATCTCTGCGAGGAAGGTAGAAAAGCAGAAAGCGATACCGACCACGCTGGCCTGAAACGATGTCAGGGTAATGCCGATATCGGGGAAAACGAAATAGATATAAAACAGCACCACAATCATCGGTAAGGCACGCGTGATATTGATGATGACGCTCACGGGCCAGGAGATGATTTTAAAAGGACACATTTTTGCGGCAGCAAACACCAGACCTAACGGCGTGCTGATGAGCAAGGACAAGATCGTGATATAAATTGTCATTTCCGCCCCTTGCAAAAGAAAGGGAAGGTAAACGTGAATACTGCTCCAGTCCATGATGCGCTCCCGCCGGTGTTAAGTGTGAGGCTAAAATTCATTTTAATGAATATGGCTACCCGTAAATATTGTCAAACTTTTCATCTGATGACGTCATAGCATTAACTTATTCATGTAACAAAATGGATTGAAGGCTCACTTTGCCCCGAAATCAAAGGGTTTTGTGTTAATTTGTGAGGCGCAGCATTTTTAAAAAGAAAAGATTGACAGGGGGGGATTTAATTTCATTATAGTGAAGTTAATTGTTCGCATGTTAATCAGGAGTGAGTGATGTCTATTCGGTCGCACGTTACTATGGCTTTATTGTCTGTTGCCCTCGGCGTCACTTACAGTGCGCACGCTGCCACACTAACGGCAGGCTCGCCGCCCTCCAGTGCGCCAACGACATTTCTGGATACGAAAACCGGTAAGATTGAAGGCTTCATGCCGGATGTGGCTGCCGAAGTGGCTAAACGTCAGCACCTGGATGTTAACTTTACGGCTGTGCCCTTCTCTACGCTTATTCAGTCTGTGATTGCTGGCAAAATTGACATGATCGTGGCCGGGATGACACCAACACCTGAGCGTGAAAAACGTATCTCGTTCTCACAGCCGGTCACCGCATTCGGACCCGGATTGGTCGTGCGTGATGACAACAAAAAAGTCTATCGCTCTCAGCAGGATCTGAAAGGTGACATCGTTGGCACCATGACAGGCACCGATTACACGCAGGCTCTGATCAAGAGCGGTATCCCGAAAGAGGTGAAAGTGTACGACAGTCCGGCAGACATGATGCGTGATCTGTCGCTGGGTCGTATCGCGGCGGGCATGAACGATTACCCGATCATGAAATATCAGGAAAAATCAGGTGCGTACAAAGGCATGCATGTGGTGGATGGTTACAAGCCCGAGCATATCGCGCCCATGGCCTTTGGTGTGAAAAAAGGCAACGATAAGCTGCTTGCCGATATCAATACCGCCCTGACGGCGATGAAAGCGGATGGCACTTTGCAAAAAATCAAAGCTAAGTGGGGAATGCCCTAATCGCGCTTTCATGCACGGAGGCACGAAACCTTAAGGAACATGGTGATGAAAACAGCGTTAATGCACTCTGAGGATCTGAGTGCCGTCGAGATCAATATTGGCGTACGGTTAAAATTAATACGCAAGTCTCGCAATATGACTATTAAAGAACTGGCGCAACAGGCAAATGTGTCGGCAGGGGCAATTAGCCAGATTGAACGTAATCTGGCTAACCCGACGGTACGGGTACTGGAGCAGCTTCGGGTGGTCTTGAATGTCCCCTTGACCGCTTTTCTTGAACAACATGAGGTGATGCGGCCAGGTGCTGAACACTATGTTCGTCGCTGGCGTGAGCGACCGCATTTTCAGGTTGGCAAGCAGGGCATTAGCAAAGAGATGTTATCGCCGTCCGGCGAACACGATATCCAGTTCATGTATATCAGCATCCCTCCCCGCACGCGCTCTGAAGAAATGCTGACGGGGATAGGTGAAAAAGCAGGTGTGGTCATGGAGGGTCGGCTTGCGCTTGAGGTGAATGGTGAAACGACCTTCGTCGAAGCGGGCGACAGCTTTCAGTTTAAAAGCCATCTGCCGCATAACATTTTTAACGACAGCGACACCGAAGCCCGTGTGTTGTGGATTATGCATATTCCGCCCCGACATCATATTTGAAACAAGGTTAACTCATGCGAATTAAGGTCGATAGCGTTAATGACAGTTCCGTCTTCCCCACCTCTGTCGATGTTGTTGTGATAGGCGGTGGCATTGTTGGGACGTCAACGGCATATGAACTGGCGAAACAAGGCGTTTCTGTTGCGTTGTTTGAAAAAGGCGTGATTGCCGGTGAGCAGTCAGGTAGAAACTGGGGCTGGGTGCGCCAACAGAACCGTGATTTGCATGAGTTGCCGATGGCGATACGAAGCCTGCAGCGCTGGGATGAACTCAGTACTGAAATCGGGATGGATCTGGGCTTCAGGCGCAGCGGCATCCTGTATGGCACGCTAAATGACGCTGACCTGGCGCGTTGGGAAAAATGGGGCCAGCAGGCAAAGCAGATTGGCTTTACCAGCCAGTTGTTGTCCGCGCGTGAGGCCCAGGAACGCATTGGTGACAAAACAGCCTGGCGTGGCGGCGTGTGGTCACCGACGGATGGTCGCGCGGAACCGTCACAGGCCGCACCGGCCATCGCGAAAGGTGCGCAAAACCTGGGCGCCAGCATTTTTCAGCGTTGCGCGGTGCGGGCACTGGATATCAGCGCCGGTCGTGTTTCTGGCGTCTGGACAGAACGCGGATTAGTCAAAGCCAGCCGGGTGATCTGTTGCGGCGGTGCATGGAATTCGCGTTTCTGCAGGCAATATGGGATTGAACTCCCTGCCGCCAATATTCTGGGCACGGTGTTTAAAACAACCGCCGCCCCGGAAATTGTAAAAGGTTGTCTGAGCACGCCGCAACTCTGTGTTCGTCGCCGTCTGGATGGCAGTTATACCGTTGCCGTTCCGGGCCTGGGCCAGATCGATTTGGCGCCGCAGAACATCCGATATGCCGCAAAGTTTTATCCTATGTTCCGCAGTAAAGTAGCAAAAAAACTGACATTACGGCTGAATAGCTCATTCTTTTCAGGTCCTGAAGCCTCGGGGAGTTGGTCTCATGGCACGCCTTCCCCTTTTGAAAAAATCCGGGTTCTCGATCCCACGCCCAACAAACGCATCATTGATGATGGTCTGGCAGAGCTAATCCGCTTATTTCCCGCGCTGGAGGGGACAAAAGTCGATTATGCCTGGGCGGGCTGGATTGATACCACACCGGATTTGGTGCCGGTTATTGATGAAGTGAACCAGATCCCCGGCATGTTTATTGCCTCTGGCTTTAGTGGTCATGGTTTTGCCATCGGGCCGGGTGCGGGACTGCTGTGTGCACAGATGATGACGAATAAGCCCGTTTATACCGACCTTGCCCCCTACCGGCTCTCACGCTTTGATAAAGGTAACGTTATTCGCCAGCCACAAATGATGTAGCGGTGCAGACCACAGAGACAGGTTATGCGAAAGCGCATGGCCTGCATTGGCCTGTCTCGTCAACATAACGACGATCTGTTAGTGATCTACCGGGCGGTTGCACCCTTCTGAGCCAGCTTAATTTGCACAGTGTAAAAATCAGCCCTCATTCCCTGATTCTGATTAAGCCTTCTGTGGTGAGGCGTGAGAGAAAAGGTCATCCGTCATTACCGGAGAGAAAGGCGTAAAATCGCTGAACGCAGCGGCAAGCAGGCGAGTACGACAAAGGGGCACCCGACCTTTGTGCGGCACCGACGGTGCTGATTATGGCCTGTTCTACAGGAAGACGCTGGCATGCAAATACTGGGAAGGCATATTTTAAAAAGCCCGGCAGCAATTTTACATGTCACCGGGCACATCACTCATGGATGAGGCGTAAGCAATTCTCGCTCTATCCGCTCGCGGGTTTCCACGGCCTGATACTTCATTTTTTCCGGATAACCAAAAAGCGATGCGGCCACAATAGGCTCTCCCCCTACTTTGAACGTCTGCTCTGCAAACTTCATGTCCCGCAAGGTTCGGAACAGCGTGTCAAAATCTACTTCGCCTTCGCCGATGCCAACGTGCTGATGAATAGTGGCATCCACGCCTGGTGGGTTAACGATGTAACGGCAATGCTTTGTGTGGTTCATGGTATCGGCAATAAGAACATGGGACAGATCGTGTCCGGCATGACGGAGCATCTTCTCTACGTCGCCTTTTCCTTTATCATAGAAAAAGGTATGAGGAACGCTGTAGACATATTTAACGTTATCACTCCTGAACGACCTGACCATATTGACAGTCTCATCGCTCTCTTCACAGAAGTCCCACGGGTGCGCCTGAATTTCAACACGGATACCCTCACGTTCGAACAGCGGAAGCAGCGTTTCCATTGAGCGGTAAAACATTTCATCGCAGATTTCGGGTTGATTAGGATCGCCCGCCAGTTCGGTATTGATGACCTGTACGCCCATTTCGACGGCGATCTCCACCATACGTTTCCAGTTTTTAACGGCCGCCTGTCGGCGCAGTTCATCGGGACCAGACCAGCGATAAACACAGATAAACGATGAAATTTCCACACCTGTTTCGCGCAGCGCCTTTTTATACTCAGCCATGATCTCGCGGCTGGCACGAGGATGCTTATAGAAAGGGTTAATTTCCGGATGTGGAGACTGCTCAATGTAGTTGTATCCCCATTCCGACACCTGTTGGACCATTTTGGTGATGCCCAGATCTTTGATTACATCTACATCGAAAGCGATTTTCATTGATGCCACCTTTGCGTTGTCTCTTGCTGCCTGAGTCGGGTTCAGGCAGCGAAAATCATTAAACGGATCGAATGTCAGGCGTTCTCAACCCTGTGTGACAGGCTGAGTCCGGTTCTCACGACCAGGACCTCAGCATTCCACCCACACCGAGCCGGAGTCGGCTGAACGGACACAGTTTTCCACCCATCTGACGCCAGCCAGGCCGGCATGGACATCGGGATACCAGAAGTTTTTCAGGAATGCGTCGTCGCCCCGATCGGTTGCATCCATTGCCAGCGCGAAACGTCGGTAGAGATTCGACCAGGCTTCGAAAAGTCCTTCCGGATGACCGCCGCCTATCCGGTCATCTTCACGAGCAGCCGGGTGCAGATAGTCCATGCCTCTTTCCAGAATGCGCACCGGCTCACCCTGAATTTCGAAACGCAGCTGGTTTGGCTGCTCATCCCACCACTCAATACTGGCTCTGGAGCCCACGATGCGGACTTTCTGCCCATGCATTGATCCGCAGTTGACGGCAGAGGCCCACAGATTTCCCACTGCGCCGTTCTCGTATTCCATCAGAACAAATGCGTTGTCTTCGAGAGGCGCCCGACTTTTCACAAAGCTCTGGCGTGAGCAAAGCAGCCGTCTGATTTTCAGTTCAGGTGCCATGGTTTCAGCGATACACAGCGGATGGGTCGCCAAATCACCCAGAACATAACTGGGTCCGACAAAGCGCGGGTCGACGCGCCAGCTGGTGCTGGCGTTATTCTGTTCAACGGCTTCGTGATGAAAACCGTGTGCAAACTGCATGTTGACGATGCGGATGTCACCCAGTAATCCCTGCGCGATCATCTCCCTGGCCTGAAGGATGAGCTGATGACCGGTGTAACCGTAGGTCACGCCGACGATCTTCTTTTTCTCCCGGCTCAGCTTCGCCAGATGTTCAGCTTCTTCCACCGTAAAGCACAGCGGTTTCTCACATATCACATGGAGACCGGCTTCAAGCGCTGCGCAGCAGACCGCAAAGTGCGTGTTGTTGGGTGTGGCGATCGAGACAGCCTGAATGCCATCATCGCGTTTTGCTTCTGATGCAAACAGGGTTTCATAGTCGGCATAGCACCGGTCCGGGGAAAGGCCCAGAGCTTCACCAAAGGCGCGTCCGCGTGCCGCATCAATATCGAACGCCCCGGCAACTAAGGTAAATGTGTTATCGCGGAGTGCTGATGAACGGTGAATGTAGCCAATCTGACTGGTACCGCCGCCGCCCACCATGCCCCACCGCAGTGAATTTTTAAGCGGTTTAATGCCGTTAATCATGACCTTTCTCCTTAAAAACCGACTGAGTGCAGATAGTGCAGACTTGCTGTGACGTCACGCAGGCTGGTGTCTGCATCACGCGGATCCCTTTCCTGTTCAATAGTGATCCAGCCTTGATAATGGCGCTGGCGCAGAAATGCGTGGACATCGGGATAATTGATAGCGCCGCTGCCAAGTGGGCACATGACGCCCTGGGCACAGGCGGTGAAATAATCCAGCCCTTGTTTGATGGCCTGACGCCAGACAACCTCGTTGACGTCTTTGAAATGAAGGTAATCAATCCGGTCCCAGTAACGTTCCAGCGCAGCAACAGGATCCATGCCGGCGTAATACAAATGGCCGCTATCCAGACAAAGGCCGGCAACGCTATGAGGAATATCGCGAACCAGCCTTTCCAGTTCATCGGCAAACTCAATGCAGCCGCCTGCATGGGGATGAATGACCGGTCTGACACCGTACTCTTTCCAGGCGATCTCACTCAGAACGGTGATATGTCTCATCATGGTCTGCCAGTCGCTGTCGTTCAGTCGTGGCGCTTTTTCAGACTGGCCCGCTGTGGCTGCCCGTTCAGGATCGCCGAAATCGATGATGACGAGATAAGGTGTAGGTTTGCCCTGTTCGGAAAGGAAGCTCAGGTTGTGACAGATTTTATGGGTCAGCGCGATCATGGCCGGAAAGTTCTCTTCACTCACCAAATCGTCGAAAAGGGTGCCAGCAACGATCGACAGCTGGAATTCGGCAAGCGCAGCTTTTAGCGCATCCGGCTGGACGGGCAAATATCCCCACGGCCCCAGTTCCAGGCTTTTATAACCTGCAAGCGCGGCTTCTTTAAGCACGCTCTGCCAGGGGGGAAGAAAAGGATTCTTCGGGTCATCCACTCCCCAGCTGCAGGGCGCAGTCGCGATGGAAATCGTCATGATGTTTTTTCTCCGGATGCGGCAACACTGATGAACACTGAGCGCCCCGACGGCAATCGTCTGGCTCAATGCGCGCAGTATTGCGCCGGTTTTTTAACACCGGCAACCCTTCGAAGTGAGTTATTTGATAGCGATCATGATTTTTTTATATCATTTATTTGATTGTTTTACATCAAATGCAGTCTGCGCAAGCCTTCGGCAGAAGCCGGAGTGATTCAGATATTTTCCCGAGTGATGAGATCGAAAGGCAGGGTAACGTAAACCGGATTGCGATCGTTCTCTTGATATCTGCTGATAAAAACAGAGACGATCTTTTCAGCCACGGCATCAATGCGGTGACGTATCATGATGTCGATCTGTCCCTCAATCAGCGCCATTTCATCGCCGATAAAGGGGCCATGACAGAGAATTTTTATATCATCCCGCGGGCTTTCAGAAACGGCTTTAATCACCCCTTCCACACCACCACATGGCGCATAAATCATTGTTATGATTGGGTTGTCTTTCAGCAGTTGCGTCGCGGCCAGATAGCCCCCATTGATACATTCAAGCGTCTGGAGAGGCTCCAGAACCACGGCATCTTTTCTGTTTTCACGCAGGTATGAACGAAAGCTTATTTCACAGCTTTCCTGGCAGTTGAAACGGTGGTCACCCAGTAGGACGCCAATCACACTTTCTTTTTCTGTCATGCGTTCAGCAAACCATCCCGCCGTACGTCCTGCTTTGAGGTTATCCAGCCCGATATAGCCCGCCTGACCACAGGGGGAGAGATCAGAAAACAACGTGAAAATTTGCACACCTGAGGCGGAAAGCTGCTTAATCGTATGTCGTATAAGGGGATGATCCAGAGCAACAAGCCCGATGATATCAACGCGTTCTGCCAGCGCTTCCAGAGACGATACGACGTTCTCCACATCGTGAATATCGGCCCACATAAACGCCGGTTTCGTCGCCAGTTTTCCCTCTGCGCATCGACTGATTTCTTCTGAAAGTACCTGATAAAAAGAATAATTATTGGGCAGCAGAATGAACCCGATGCGCACGGGGATGTTGGCCGCTGTCACGTCCGGCGTCATGACCTTAATGAGGTCTTCACGGTAGCCTAAGGCTTCAGCGGCGCGCAGGACCCGTTGCCGGGTTTCCTGTTTAACAGAAGCTCTGTTGTTAAGCACGCGATCCACGGTAGCGACGCCCACGCTGGCTGCTCGTGCCACCGCTGACATAGAGATTTTTTTCATTACTCAGCCTGGTGATGATAGATTTCTATCAATCTAAACACATAAACAGGATAGCGGCAAAAGGCTTCCGCGCTTTTTGCGGGATGATAACCGTATTGGTGAGATCGGTGCCTCCGGAATGCGTACAGCAGATAGCGCTGTTTGGATTTGCATTAAGTCACTTGCGGCAGACTTTTAAAAAATTAATTGTGCGTGAAACGACTGACTCTACAGCGAAAAGCGAACGCTGCTAAGTCCCGTGTGCATTATGATTGGGCTGGTCCAGACAGGTGGCGTAATATGGCCTCTAACTAAATTTTTACAAATTTTTGTCTCTGTTTCTGGCTAACGGCGCCGATAATCGTTTTTAACGCCAGATCATCTCCGAACAGGTCGATGAACTCATCAAGGATAGCCACATGAAATCCGTAACCAATGACCAACTGGGGGCCGCCGTGGCCAGAACGTCTCTTTGTGCGATATATCTGCTGTCTTCCACCGGAGAAGTGATGAGCTGGAATCTTGGATGCCGTGAGATCAAGGGATGGGATAGCCGCGATATCCGAGGGCAGCATATTTCGGTTTTTTATGATGAAGATGAGCAGGCCAGGAATATCCCTGAGGCCAACCTGAGGGAGGCCCGTGAGCGCGGCAAGTTCACAGGAGAGGGCTGGCGCCTGCGCAAAAACGGCAGCGCGTTTCGGGCATCAGTTGAAATAGAATTTCTCAATCCGTCCGATGAAGATAATGCGGCCTTTATCAAAATCGTGCGGGACGTTTCACAAGGCTATCAGGAAAGGGCGGCGCTCCGCATCGCTCAAAAAGTTATCCTGAAAAGGGAAACCGAGTTATCAGACACAAATAAGGTGCTCGACGCCGTATTCAGCCACACGCCTTGCGCGCTCATCCTGTGTGACGTTGCATCGGGGGACATCATACGCGCGAACCCGACGGCCATGAATTTGTCCTGTCTGCAAGAACGGGTACGCAGTGGGAATACCCGAACCGCCCTGCCTGCGGGCCTGCCAGACAATCTCGCGGCTGTGTTCAGGCAGGCATTTGACCTTCTTCCCGACCAGGGCTTTAGTGAAACGGTTTCTTCGGGCGATAATGAGCCGGAATTTTCACTACGGATTTCCGCCGAAAGGCTGAATTCGGGCGGCGGAGATGACTATCTCCTGTATACCATACTGGACGTCACGGCGGAGTATCAGGCTGCGGTCAGAGCGAACCATCTGGCCCTTCATGATCCGCTGACAGGGCTTCTCAACCGCCGTGGCCTGATGCCTGAGCTTGAAACGCTTCTGGACGGTGACGAACCCTTTGCGGTCATGGTGTCTGACATAGACCGGTTTAAAAGCGTCAACGACGTTCTGGGTCACGCGGCGGGCGATACCTTGCTCATTGAGGTTTCAGCACGGCTGCTGTCAGTCCTGCGCCCGGGCGACATTCTGGCCCGCACGGGCGGTGACGAGTTCGTTGCCGTTTTGCCCGGCATTAGCTCGGCAGAAGACGCAAGCGAAACAGCATCGCGCCTGACGATGGTCCTGAAGGAGCCCTTCATGCTGAAAGGGCGGAAAGTCACCTCGGGTTGCAGCTTCGGGGTTTGCCTCTTTCCGGGCTATGCGCGAGATGCCGAAAGCATGTTATCGGCAGCCGATATCGCCCTCTACGCTGCCAAGTCAGCCGGGCGCAAAGGCTGGGTAATTTTTACCGATGAGCTAGCCAGTTCGGCGGCAGAGCGCTTTAGCCTGGAAAATGACCTGCGTGGCGCGCTCGAGAACGGTGAGCTGCAGATTTTTTATCAGCCCGTCGTCTGCAGCATCAGTGAGGAAGTGGTTTCCTATGAAGCCCTGCTGCGCTGGAATCATCCTGTAAGGGGAAATGTTTCGCCTGACGTGTTCATCCCGCTCGCTGAAAAAACCGGGCTTATTCATGATATTGGCGCATTCGCGCTTGAGCGAGCCTGCAACGATATGGCGGAGTGGTCAGGGCACGAACGCGTGGCAGTTAATATCTCGCCCCGTCAGTTTCGTGATCCACAGCTGGCCAACAGGGTGAAAACGGTTCTTATTGAGAGTGGGCTGCACCCAAACCGGCTGGAGCTCGAAATCACCGAGTCGGCGCTGTTCGACAACCCCGAAGGCAGTTACGAAATGATTCGCAGGTTCAGGGATACCGGAATTCATATCGTACTGGATGATTTTGGTACGGGCTTTTCTTCACTGAACCACCTCAGTTCCGGACTGTTCAGCAGGATAAAAATAGACAGGTCGTTTATCAACGATTTGCACCTGGACTCCGGAGCGGCTGCCATCGTCAGCTCCGTTCTTTCACTCTGCCGTCAACTCCAGGTTGAAGTGACCGCAGAGGGCGTGGAAACGCCTGCCCAGGCAGAGTGGCTAAAGACGAATGAGTGTCCGTTACTGCAGGGATACCTCTTTGGCAGGCCGGGCCCTTGCTGGATTCAGAAGTAAAGTGTGTGCCCTTCTCAGTCCCTGCCGGAACGACTGACGGGGACAGAAAGCGCCGGATGTCTTTAAAAGAAATAAGTATCCCTGACTGCACCGGGGCGACCAGAACAGGTTTGAAAAGGCAAAACAGTGACGCAAACCTTTGCCGATAGCAGGTGTACCACCAGATTCACCAGAAGCCGTTTTTAGCTTGCTTTCTCAACCAGAAACTGTGCTTCGCACTGTCGGGCAATCTCCCACAGCCTGTTACGTATTACCTGCTTAAGTTGCAGAGTGGACTGTGACTGGGGTTTATCACGACGGCTGATCAGCATTACTTCAAACGGCAACGGTTGCGCGACGGGGAGCAATTTTAGCTGGTCGGCATAGCGGCATGCCGTGAACAGATCCACGACGCCCACGCCGCCGCCTGCCAGGACCATATCCGCAATGACCGAATAGGTTTTAATCGACAGTGACACAGCGGGATTCAGCTTTTTATCGCGCAGCGCGCGGTGTAATACGCGCCCAAGCGGATCCTGGGTCTGCATCATCAGCAGATTATTGCTGCATAACCACTCCAGCGAAACGGGTTCATGCTGGGGATGATTGAGCGGCAGCAGCGCCACCATGGAAGACTGGAACAGCGGTTCAGCCAAAAGGTCTGCATCCACCTGTTGACCAAACACCAGGGCGAAATCAAGCTGATTTTCCAGAATCATTTGGCACAAAGTCTTGAAGTGCTCCGTGACCAGTTCGACACTGACCGAGGCCACCTGTTGTCGCCAGGTGACCAATGCGGGTGCCAGCACCATTTGACCGAACGCGTGAGCCGCACCCACGCGGACTATCTGCCCTTCGCCGCGTCGAAGTTGTTCGGTGAGTTGAGTAATGGATTGCAAACGTTGATAAAGATCTTCTACTTCGGGCAGCAGGCGTCGCCCTTCCGCCGTGACGCTCATTCCCTGTATCCGTCGCTCAAACAGTGCAAAACCCAATTGCTGTTCCGCATGATTCAGCACGCGGCTGATATTCGGCTGGGACACATTCAGCAAGCGCGCTGCAGCGCTGATGCTACCGGTCTGTACGATGGCCTGAAATACCTCTATGTGACGGAGCCGCATTATTATTCACCTTAACTGGATTCACCTGACCGCAGGCCGTTGTCACCACCCTTTTACAGCAGTGCCTGCATGAGACTGCCAACACCGCAACTTTACGGGAAAGCCTGCAACCGCTTTCCGGCAGAGCCCAAACCCCGGGTTATTACATGGCAATCCCTGCTCTCTTGCAAAATTTGTACCGTAAAGCTGACGGTGGCTGAGTCGTCGACCTTCATCTGGCTATCGGTATGAGTCGATGACTGCGTCTGAAGAGAGGAGATGAAATGGGCTCTGCCGCGCTGGTTTTTGCACCTCCGGGCCGGACAGAATGGAAACGCTGTCAG
The DNA here is from genome assembly GCF_024793925.1 of Pantoea sp. B566. Taxonomy (NCBI): domain Bacteria; kingdom Pseudomonadati; phylum Pseudomonadota; class Gammaproteobacteria; order Enterobacterales; family Erwiniaceae; genus Pantoea; species Pantoea sp. B566. The sequence continues at coordinate 72,551 of NZ_JANUQL010000002.1, read as the reverse complement.
GACAGGCGTTCGCCCCATCGTGGTGCAACGGAAGCGACATCGCTGGATGGCCAGCCGCGCGGCTGGCCGATGGGTAATCCTGAATGGCAGCGGTGTTTCAGGGCAGCAGAACAGGCGCGCCAACTTTGCCGCTGCCGATACGCACATCCTCTTATGACGATTGGGTACTCGCCAGATAGGAAAAGGCACTGAGCAAGCCGATCAACGTCCCCATCCGCTCCGCCTGATACTCCACGGTAACCGCATCGATGCGCGTGACATCGGGAATCAGGCTAAACAGATCGGCCAGCACGGGTTTGCTGGCCTGGAGCTGCATGCGATAAGGCGCGGCCAGTCGAGTCGTGCTTGCCTGATGTGGATGCTGCAGTGCGGCGCTTGCCGCGGCGCATATTGCGCGCTGTGCCGCTTTGGGGCTGATGGATTCCGCGCAGGTGTGGGAAATGGCGCGTTTTACACAGACGTAATCAACCGTGGGATAATATTCTGCTATCCAACTCTGGAGCTGATCGTCGCCGGTGACCAACAACAGAGGCGTACCCTGTTCAGCGGCAGCGGCGGCATAAATGTCGGTTTCCCCCATCACAAGGCCATTGATATGGATACGCCAGAATGCGCGGCCGTTAATGGTGTGCGCCAGTACGCCAGGTTCGCCTGCTGCGCTGTGATAGCCCACCAGAAATAATCCGTCGAACGTCTGCTGCTCGATCCCTTCAACCATAGACAGACCGCGAGGTTTACCCTGCACCAGTCGGGCGCGTGGATCAATATTTTCCGCACGTAAATTGGTCATTTGCGCATGGCTGTCGGCGACCACCACCTCCGTTGCGCCCCCCGCGAACGCCCCCTCAATCGCGGCATTGACTTCCTGTCCCATCAGCCCCCGGGCCATCTGATATTCCGGGTTGCCTGGTGTGCAGTGCTCCGGACGCATGACGCCCGCGATACCTTCAATATCGGCAGAGATAAAAATTTTCATACGGTTAATTTGTCCAGAATCTGAGTCAGTGAGGGCCGATGGTGACCACGAAAGCCGGTGACGGCCTCCGCGCTCAACAAGGCATCCAGAACAGCCTGTTCGGTTGCATCTGCCGCGGCGGCAAGCAGCGGCTCCAGCTGGTCATCCTGAGGGGGTTGCGGCAGGGGTTGCGTTGAGAACGCCACGGCAATATCGCCTGAACCGTGGCCCCAGTAGCTGCCCAGCCGTCCAAGGCCGGCGCCGGCACGCCTTGCGATGCGTTTCAACTGACGCGCATCCAGTGGCGCATCCGTGGCCATCACGATGATGACAGAGCCGGCATCACGCTGCGGCGGTTGCCCGGCCAGCAGCGGCGCTATCATGTCGCCGAGTCGCACACCGTCAAGCGTTAGTGCGCTTAGCGAACCAAAATTTGCCAGCACCAGCACCCCGAGCGTGGCGTTGAGCGAGGGAATAACACGAGAAGCCGTGCCGATCCCGCCCTTCAGGCTAAAACAGCTCATCCCGCGCCCTGCCCCGACGCTGCCGCGTGCAAAATCGGCGGCGGCCGTGCGCAATGCCGCCTGCGCCATCGCCTCGCTGATGGACAACGACTGGATATCATTAAGCCAGCCATCGTTGCACTCTAGTGCCAGCGGATTTACCGTGGGCAATGTCCGCCCCAGCTCCGGATTACGACGGATGGCATCCCGGACTAGCGTGGTAAACAGCGTGCCCACCGCCAGCGTGTTGCTGAGCAGAATCGGCGTCTGTAACACGCCAAGCTCTTCGACCTGTACCAGCCCGACCGGTTTTGCAAAGCCATTGAGGACTTCCGCGCCACACGGCAGCGGCGTGAGAAACACATTGTCGCCCGGCGGAACGATAGCGGTGACGCCAGTCTGCCTTTCTCCATCATTCAGCGTGTAATGTCCGACGCGCACGCCGGCAACATCGCTGATTCGATTGCCGGGCCCGCAAGCGCCGCGCGGCTGTCCCAACGTACGCGCGTGACGCCAGTGGTTTAGCAGCAGATCGCGCTGCAATTGTTGAAAATCCATGGTCAGCTCTTCAGTTTCGGGTCGAGCGTATCGCGCAGCGCGTCGCCGAGCAGGTTGAACGCCAGCACCGTGATAAAAATCGCCAGCCCCGGAAACACGCTCATGTGCCATGCGCCAGCCATCATCATGCTCCGGCTCATCGCCAGAATATTACCCCATTCAGGCACATCCGGCTCCGGCCCCAGGCCAATAAAGCTTAAGCCCGCTGCGGTGAGAATACTGGTGCCGATGCGCATAGTGAAGTAGACAATCACGCTGGAAAGCGTACCGGGCAAAATATGTCGCAGGATAATGATGCGATCGGGTGCACCGGCACAGCGAACGGCTTCCACATAGGCGGCCTGTCTCAATGACAGCGTCGAGGCGCGCACAATACGGGCAAAAACGGGTACGCTGAACACCGCGACCGCGATGATCACATTGTTCAGGCCGGTTCCAAGTAGCGCGACAACCGCAATGGCCAGTAACATGCCGGGAAAAGCGAATAACACGTCGGCGCCGCGCATGATCAGCATATCGACCCAGCCGCCGTAATAGCCTGCCAGTAAACCCAACACCACACCGACAATCATGCCGAGCGTTACGGACAGCACGCCGACATAGAGCGAGATACGCGCGCCATAGATAATGCGACTGAGCAGATCACGCCCCAGCTCGTCGGTTCCCATCCAGTGTGCCGCGCTGGGCGGTGACGACAACGCCATCCAGTCTGGTGCCATCGGATCCCAGGGGGCTAGCCAGGGCGCAAAGATCGCCACCACGATCAACAACAGTACAAATCCGCCTGAGACCAGCGCCAGAGGATTACGCACAAAGGCATGCAGGAAATCGCGCCACGGCGAACGGATGACCTGAGGCGGGTTTTCAGTCAGCGATTGAATACTCATCTCGGCTCCTGTCGCAGACGAATCGCCGGATTGACGACCGCGTAAAGCAGATCGACCAGCAGATTAATGACAATAAATTCAAACACGAACAGCATCACCAGCGCCTGAATAACCGGCTGATCCTGCGCTTTTATCGACTCAATCAACAACCAGCCTAATCCCGGCCAGTTGAAGACGCTCTCCACGACGATGGAGCCGCCCAGCAGAAAACCGAACTGCAAACCGAGCATGGTAATCACCGGAATGAGTGCATTACGCATCACATGTTTCCACGTCACGAGGCGGTTACGCAGTCCTTTGGCTTTCGCGGTCCGCACGTAATCTTCCTGCGCCACCTCCAGGAAGGCTGAGCGGGTAAACCGAGCCATCACTGCCGCCACTGACGAACCCAGCGTGATGGCGGGCAGGACAATATCACCGGCTTTGTTGAAACCGCTGACTGAGAACAGCCCAAAAGGCATCGCGACGAACTGGATCAGCAACAGACCCAGCCAGAAAGCAGGCATTGAGATACCGCCCACCGCCATGCTCATCAGCGTCCAGTCTTGCCATTTTCCTCGCTTCAGTGCCGCGAGAACGCCAAGTACGAGGCCGAGAATCACGGACCAGGCAAACCCCGCTAAGGCGAGCCAAAGCGTTGGCATGAAGCCCTGTTTAATCACCTGCAGCACCGGTTGCTGGGTGCGGTAGGTGGTGCCAAGATCGCCGTGTAACAGGCTATCGATCCAGTGGACGTACTGCTGTGGCAGCGAATCGTTAAGCCCAAGGTGCTGACGCGCCGCTTCAACCGCCTCAATGGGCGCATCCGGTCCAGCATAGATGCGCGCCGGGTCGCCCGGCAGCAGCTTGATAAAACCGAAAACCAGCAGCGAGACCACCAGCAAAACCGGGATCATCTCCAGTAATCGGCGAAGGATGTATGCAAACATGCCATTCCTTGAAATGCACTGTGACGGGTGCCCTCACGTCCTTTTGCCCTGCGAGAGAAAGGGACGTGAGAGCAATCCGCGTCTTATTTAAACGACGCCTGAGTGAAGAGCAAATTGCCATCAGGCAGCATGGAAACACCATTCAGGGTGCGGCGTTTGCCAACGAGATTGTCTGGCGTACCAAGGAATGCCACCGGTGAATCCTGCCATATGAGTTTCTGTGCTTGCGCATAGGCGATACCACGCTTTGCCGGATCGGCCGTTGCCAGCCCGGCGGCAATGGCTTTGTCTACATCAGGATTGCTGAAATAGGAGACATTGTAGGAGGTGGGTACCCAGGATTCGGTGGCAAACAGCGGACGCAGCGCCCAGTCGGCATCGCCTGTGGACGTCGACCAGCCACCATAGTACAGGTCAAATTCCGCCTTTTTCGGGTCCTGTACGCCCCATAACTTAGCGTTGCGCGTGCCGGAATCCATCGGAGTTACCGTGGCACGAATGCCCACCGTGCCCAGCTGCGCTTTCAGTACCTGAGCGGCGCGCACGCTGGCCGTTGCATTCGTAACCCAGAGTTTGAGATCCAGACCATTCGGATAGCCCGCCGCTTTCAGCAGCGCTTTGGCTTTATCCGGCGCATAGTGATAATCAGGATCGTTTTGTTTCTGATAAAACTGGACACCTTCGGGCATGGCGGATGTGGCAGGTTTACCTAAACCGGCAAAAGCCACCTTCAGCCACAGATTACGGTCAATCGCATAGTTGATTGCCTGACGCACGCGAACATCTGCCAGTGGCTTGTGCTGCGTATTAATCGCCATGTAATAAAGATAAATGCTGGGATCGCGCTGAACAGAGAGGTTGCTGTCTTGCTTCACGGCAGCAATCAGATCCGAAGGCAATGGCCAGATTGCGTCAACCTGACCCGACTTCAACGCGGCTACGCGTGTTGCATCTTCCGGGCTGGGTGAGAAGATAACATGATCGACTTTTGGCCATCCCTGCTGCCAGTAACCGTCATACTTCGCCAGCGTGACCGCTTTGCCCGGTGTCCAGTCAACAAATTTAAACGGACCGGTACCCACAGGATGCAACCGGAGTTGGGCTTCGTCTGGATATTGCTTGAGAATGGACGGGCTCCACATCACTGCGGAAGGATGTGCCAGCGTGTTAATAAAGGCACCAAACGACTGGTTAAGATCGATTTTTACCTGATCGGGTGCCAGCACCGTAACCTTATCGATCATTTTGTACAGGCTGTTACGCTTTAGCCCTTTTTTCTGGTCTGCCAGGCGATCAAGGTTGGCTTTGACGGCTTCCGCATCAAAAGGTGTGCCATCCTGGAAGGTGACGCCTTTGCGCAACGTCAGCGTAAACTCCGTTGCATTTTCATTTGAGGTATAACCGGTGGCCAGCCAAGGCTGGAGCTTCATGTGTGGATCGAACTGAAACAGTCGTTCAAAGATACCACTCTGCACCGAATAGCTGACATTGTCTGAGGTATCGTGCGGATCCAGCCCCGTAATATCGGCATACATTGAAATACGCAGATCCTGTGCCTGTGCAGTCATGACCAGCGTCGTCGTCAATGCGAGGGCGAGTGAAGTACGGCGAAACAGCGTTTTCATAAAAATCTCCTGGTCGTTGAATTATCGCAATGCAATGCCGTCAGCGACCCAGTGCTGAGGCGCAACCTGTCGATAACGGGGTTTAGTGACCGTTTCGCCCACTTTTCTTAACGGCGAAGGGATTTCGCTGTCATCGATAATACGGGGCTGACGGTTCTCGGGATCCGCCACCGGCACGGAGGCCAGCAGGCGTTGGGTATAAGGATGTTGCGGCTGATTAAATACCGACTGACGCGGCCCAAGCTCCACAATCTGGCCGAGGTACATCACCGCCACACGGTTGGCAATGCGCTCGACGACCGCCATATCGTGAGAGATGAAAATCCACGCCACGCCCGTTTGCTGCTGCAGATCCATCATCAGGTTCACCACCTGCGCCTGAATGGAGACGTCAAGGGCCGATACCGCTTCATCAGCAATAATCACTTTGGGCTTCAGGGCCATGGCGCGGGCAATGGCAATACGCTGGCGCTGACCACCTGAAAATTCATGTGGATACCGACGCGCGTGCTCGGGCAGCAGACCAACGCTCTTCAGCAACGCATCTATCTGTGGCGAAGCCTGTTCCAGTGAGGACACCATGCCATGTAACAGCAAGGGCTCGGCAATGGTGAAACCCACGGTAAGCCGAGGGTTCAGTGAGGCGTAGGGATCCTGAAACACCATCTGAATTTCACGGCGGAGCGGCTGGAATGCTGCCTCTTTCAGGTGAGAGATTTCTTTCCCTTCGAAGTGAATGCTTTCGGCGTCACTGTTGATCAGGCGCATCAGCGCACGGCCGGTCGTCGATTTGCCGCAGCCGCTTTCGCCCACGATCGCCAGGGTTTCACCTGGCCACAGACTGAAATCAATCTGCTCAACCGCATGGACATGATGCGTGAGCGTCGAAAAGATGCCGCTGCGGATGGGATAGTAGACTTTCAACCCACGCACATCGAGCAACGGCGCGGTGTCGTAGCGCGCGGTATGCTGTTCATTTTCGACGGTATTCTGTGTGCCGAGCAGCGGAAAGCGTTGCGGCCACGCATATTCGCGCATGTCGCCCAGTCTCGGCACCGCCGCCAGCAAAGCCTGGGTATACGGGTGCTGCGGGGCGGCAAAAACCGCTGCGACGCTGCCCTGTTCGACGACTTCGCCACGCAGCATGACCACGACACGATCGGCGATTTCAGCCACGACGCCCATATCGTGAGTGATAAACAGCACCGCCATCTGTTTCTCGCGTTGCAGCTCACGCAGAATGTGCAGAATGCGCGCCTGCACGGTAACATCCAGCGCCGTTGTAGGTTCGTCAGCAATCAGAAGTTGCGGATCACAGGCCAGCGCCTGCGCAATCATCACCCGCTGGCGCATACCGCCTGAGAGCGCGTGCGGATAGCTTTTCATGACACGATCCACATCGGCAATACGCACCTGTCGAAGCAATTCACGCACGCGCGCATGCGCTTCTTTCTTGTCGCACTGTTGATGATCGCGTAACGCTTCAGTGAGCTGGTCATCGACGCGCAGCACCGGATTCAGCGAGGTCATGGGCTCCTGAAAGATCATCGCCATTTCACGACCACGCAACGTGCGGCGCTGATTTTCATCCAGTGTTTCCAGCGCATGTACTTTTCCGCCACGATCGCGAAACTGCATGCTGCCGCGATCGATACGGCCGCTGTTCGCCAGTAAGCCCATTACGGCCAAAGAAGTGACTGATTTCCCTGAGCCACTCTCACCCACTACGGCGACAATTTCGCCCGGATTAATGGCAAAACTGATGCCTTTTAGTGCCTGATTCTCGCCGCTGCGCCCACGAAATGAGACGCTGAGATCCCGAATATCAAGCACGGGTGATGAACCGGCGGCACTGTTGGCAGAAGAAGTGAGTCGTGTGTCCGTCATCGTCGCCTCGTAGAGTTATAGCCAGATACGGCCTTCGGAGTAGGTCAAAAAAGGAGAACTGTCGGCAGCAAGCCAGATAGGGCCATCTAAATCGACGTGCTCTGCGTTAACCGCCACCGGCAATGCGGCTTCCATCGCCAGTGATGAGCCCAGCATGCAGCCGACCATGATGCGCATATTCTGCTTTTGTGCTTCTTCTACCATCGCCAGCGCTTCCGTCAGGCCACCGCACTTATCCAGCTTGATGTTGATCATCTCGTAGCGGTTCCGCAGTCCGGCAATATCCTGGCGCGTATGGCAACTCTCATCAGCACAAACGGGAACCGGATGATGAAAACGTTGCAGGTCCTGATCCTGACCGGCGGGAAGCGGTTGCTCGACCATAGCAATGTTATAGCCCTGAAGTGCGGCCAGCAGGCTTTCCAGGTCCATTCCCGACCAGGCCTCATTAGCGTCGATAATCAGCGTGGCGCGCGGTGCCGCAGCGCGAATGGCCGCCACCTTTTCCAGAACCGCATCACGATTGAGCTTAATTTTGAGCAGGATGGCGCCACGCGATACGGCATCCGCCGCCGCCAGCGCCATATTTTCCAGCGTATCGAGGCTGAGGGTTTCCGCCGTGATCACCGAGCGTGGCTGAGGACGTGCACTTTTCTGCCATAGCGTTTGACTGGCGCGGGCGGCATCCAGTCGCCACAGCGCACAGTCCAGCACGTTGCGCGCGGAACCGGCGGGTAAGCGGTGTTGCAGATCATGACGGCTCAGGCCGGCTTCAACGTCAGCGCGCACTGCCTCAAGCTCGGCCTGAACGCTGTCTGGCGTTTCATCGTAGCGCGCCGTGGGCGTACATTCGCCTCGCCCAATGAAACCGTTTTGCTCCAGCGTGACCCGGATAACCGTGACGGCGGTACGCGTACCGCGCGAAATAGCAAAGGGCCGTGCCAGCGGCAGTTCCACCACGTCAATCTGCAACTGTCTCATTTCACCCCCGCGCCTGAAGCAGTGCGGCGATCTCGTCGATGCCAAAACGCACAGGATCCGTAGCCGGTAAACCAAACTCTGCGCTGACTTCGGCGCAATAGGCGCGCGCTTCGTCTTCCGTGTAATTTGAGGTGTTAATGGCAAACCCCGCCAGCTGGACGGACGCGCTGGTCACCTGGGCAGCGCGCAGATTGGCTTCAACGCAGTCTTTCAGGCTGACCATTGGCTGATGAGGTAAATGGCGCATATGGGGGCGCCCCATTTCATGGCACATCACCAACCAGTGAGGTTGCGCACCGTGCATGAGCCCCATACTGACGCCTGCGTAAGAGGGGTGGAACAGTGACCCCTGCCCTTCAACGATGTCCCAGTGATCCTCATCATTCGCGGGTGACAGCGCTTCGGCCGCACCGGCAATAAAATCCGCGATGACCGCATCCACGGCAATCCCTTCGCCCGCCACCAGAATCCCTGTCTGACCTGTAGCGCGAAAATCCGCTTTCATTCCGCGCTCACGCATCGCCGCTTCCAGCGCCAGTGAGGTGTACATCTTGCCCACGGAGCAGTCAGTGCCAACAGTCAGTATCCGTTTGCCTGTCCGCTTCTTACCACTGCCAACGCTCAGCGTCGGACGCATATGACGTAAGTCAAAAAGCTCAACACCAAACGTCTGGGCAAGCGTCACCAGTTCGGGCTCGTCCACCAGACGGTGATGCAGTCCGCTGGCAACGTTCATGCCTGCTTTGATGGCACTTTTCACCGTATCCAGCCAGTGTTCTGGCAGATAGCCCCCTGCGTTAGCAGTACCGAGCACCAGCGTTTTCGCGCCGCGTGCTTTGGCGCTGATGATGTCAAGTTCATCCAGACCCAGGCTGACAGTACAGCCCGGGAGTTTAATTTCGCCCACGCACTGCTCCGGCCGCCAGATATGAATACCGCGCGCCGTTTTTGCCGCGAGTGGATCGGTGACATCGCCAAGAAAAAGTAAATAGGGTTGTGGAATTAGCATGATATTTCTCGTTTCAGACAAAGGTAAGTTTCTGAACCCACTATTTCATGCGCTTCAAAAGGTGACGAATGCTTGTTTAGTTGGAGGATATAACCGCAGGCTATAGTCAGATGAAAAGGTTATGGCACCCACGTTAATTCAGGGATCAGGGCGAAAATCAGCCCAGTTTGCGGGGGAATGCATAGGAAAAGATAATATGTCAGGCGCGCAAAGGCGGTGAAAAATGCCTGGTTAGTGTTATGCAACGATCACCAGGCACCCTTAACACCCACAGACAACAGACGCAGCAATAAAAGGTTACGGCTCTCTCAGCGCCGCTTCTGTGGCTGCCTTAATCTCAGGCGGCGTCTTTGCCATTTTGCTGCGGCTCAGGAAAGCATTGAGTAAAATCGCCCCAAAGGTCGCGGTGCCGATGCCGCCCATGCTGAAGCCGCCCAGGCTCAGGGTGAAGTTGCCCGCGCCCAGTACCAGCGTAACTGCCACCATGATGAGATTGCCATTCAGGCCCAAATCAACGTGGTTTTGTACCCAAATGCGGGCGCCAGCTACGGCAATCAAGCCAAATACCACGATGGATGCTCCACCGAGCACCGGGCCAGGAATGGTGTGGATCAAGGCACCAAATTTAGGCGAAAAACCCAACACAATGGCCATGATTGCGGCGGCGACAAAAATCAGCGTGGAGTAAATTTTAGTGACGGCCATGACGCCGATATTTTCGGCATAGGTTGTCACGCCGGTGCCGCCCGCCGAAGCCGAAAGCAAGGTCGCCAGGCCATCCCCGATAAAGGCGCGGCCCATGTAGGGATCGAGATTTTTACCGGTCATCCCCGCCACGGCTTTAATATGGCCAAGGTTTTCCGCAACCAGGATCACCGCCACCGGCGCAATCATCAGCATAGCGTGCGTGCTGAATACCGGCGTAGTGACGGTGGGCACGCCGAACCAGGGCGCCTGCGCCACGGCGCTGAAATTCACCGGCGTGCCCAGCCCGAGGCCGTTGGTGATCGCCATATAAATCAGGTACGCCGCCACCAGACCCAGCAACAGTAACAGTCGCTGTACCAGACCGCGTGTAAACACCGCCACCGATCCGATACACAGCACCGTCATCACCGCCATCCAGCTGTCAAACGATGAAGCGGATACGCTGTTTATGGCAATCGGCGCCAGATTGAGTCCAATCGCCATAACTACCGCGCCGGTCACCACCGGCGGCATCAGGCGCTCAATCCAGCGAGTGCCGACCGCCATGACGACAAAACCGATCAGCATGTAAATCAGGCCACAGGCGATAATCCCGCCCAGCGCGACGCCGATATTCGGGTTCGTGCCGTGGCCGCTGTAGCCGGTCACGGCAATCACTAACCCGACAAATGCAGCACTGGAACCGAGATAACTCGGCACGCGCCCGCCTACGACCAGGAAGAACAGCAGCGTGCCGATGCCCGACATCAGGATCGCCATATTGGCGTCAAACCCCATCAGCAATGGCATGAGTACCGTGGCACCAAACATCGCCACCGTGTGTTGCAGTCCCATGATCACCGTCGCGCCAAACGGTAGCCGTTCATCCGGCGCGATCACCGCGCCATCCAGATTACCTTCTCTTTTACGCCATTGCGGAAACCAGGAATGTGCCATGTACGATCCTTACTAAGTTGAATGCGGATTGAGTTAACAGGCTATCTGACGCATCAGCGGATGATAGCGTCGGTCGAAATACGCCAGTCCGTGGCAGTCATCGTTGCAACGGAGTGCAACAACTTCACAAAACATAATATCGTGGGTACCGACCCGGGTGATCTGCGTGACCTTGCAGTCAAATGACACCAGCGCGTTAGTGAGGATCGGGGAGCCGGTGGCGAGATCTGTCCATTCGGCGGCGTCGAAGCGTTGTTCCATCGGCGTTTTTCCGCCGAATAAATTAGAAAGTGATTCGTGGCTGTCGGCCAGCGTGTTTACGCACAGCACCTGATTTTGTATAAACGCCGGATGTACCGACGCAGAACGGTTCAGGCACACCAGCAGTGTCGGTGGCGTATCGGTGACGCTGCACACAGCAGAGGCGGTGAAACCTGCCCGACCGCCGGGGCCGTCAGTGGTGATGATATTGACGGCAGAGCCAAGGCGCGCCATGGCATTGCGGTATTCCTGTTTCTCAACGGCAGCCTCTTTTTCAGCAAGGGGCATGTCGGTCGCGGGCAGTGTGGCGTTCAGGGTTGATTGCATGCTCGTGTCCTCAGTCATGATCGGTGATGCTTACAGCACGCGACAGGCGCGGTCAAAGTCCAGGCGCGGTGCGCGCGGATAGACTTTGCTGCTGTCGCCGTAACCAATGTTAATCAGAAAATTCGATTTCCAGCCTTCCTGCGCCAGAAAGGTTTCATCAACTTTGGCATTGTCGAAACCGGACATCGGTCCGGTATCCAGGCCGATCGCGCGACAGGCCATAATCAGATACGCAGCCTGTAAACTGCTGTTGCGGAACGCGGTATCCTGTGCCAGCTGTGGGCTGGAGGTGAACCATGAACGGGCATCGCCGGACGGAAACAGTTCAGGCAGCAGCTCATAGAATTCCGGATCCCAGGCAATAATCGCCGTCACCGGAGCGGTCATCGTTTTCTTCAGATTGCCACTGGAAAGTGCCGGTGCCAGTTGTTGTTTCGCTTCCTGGCTCTGAATAAATACGATGCGCACCGGGCTGCAGTTCGCCGAGGTCGGCCCCATGCGCGCCAGTTCGTAAATCGTTTTCAGTTGTTCGCCTGTTACCGGTTTATTCAGCCAGCCGTTATGGGTGCGGGCTTCGGTGAACAACGTGGCCAGCGCGCTGGCGGTTAATGCTTCGGTCATGGCATCTCCACAGGTATGAAATCAGACGGTGTTCCGGATGGATGCGAAGCCTGCCGCTGCAGCCAGTCCAGTAAAATCGGGTTAAACGTATCGGGGTCCGTTACGCTCATGGCATGTCCGCCGTAGCCCATTTGCAGGTGCTCGCCATGGGGAAGACGCGAGGCGAGATCGGCTGAACAGGACCAGGGCACCAGCAAATCATCTTTAGCGCTCAACGCCAGGGTCGGCGCGATGACGCCTTTGAGCGAGGTGGTCAGATCGGAGTCCATCAGCGCCTGCAGGCGATGCAGCAGGTTTTCCATCCCCTGAAAGTTCGTCACCTGATGCTGGCGCTCTTCCTGCAGGAAAGCTTCATGTTCAGAAAGCCAGTCACCCGGGTACAGAAACAGCGGCTGCGCCTGCACGTAGGCATCTACGCCGCTGTTAAGCAGCAGGTTCCGACGGACGTCGAAGCAGCGGCGCGTCTGGCTGTTAAGGACTGTCCAGCCATTAATTACCACCAGACTTTGCAGCAGCGCGGGATAACGCAGGGCAAGATGCAGACCCATAATGCCGCCCAGTGCGTGACCGACCAGATGACAGCGGCTGATATTCAGCGCGTTAAGTAAGCCTGCCAGCTCATCGGCCATATCCTCCATCCGGTAACCGGCGGGTACGCTACCCTGACTGGCGCCGGTGCCGTACTGGTCATAGACCACCACCCGAAAATGCGCCGAGAGCATCGCCAGCTGAGGCTGCCAGAATCCCCCGGAACCGCCGAGACCCGAGGAGAGCACGACGGTTTCTGCATCAGCGTTTTGCTGACCCAATACCTTGTAATACATACTGTTTCCTCAGATGAAATACATCACCGAACAGATTATTTGCCAAGGTGGGCAATCGATGCGATTTCGATCAACGCATCCGGTTTCACCAGCCCACACTGAATGCAGAACCTTGCCGGTTTTTCACCCGGGAAATACTCCGCATAGACCTGATTCACTGCCCCGTAATTCGCCCAGTCGGTGATAAAAATCGAGTTCATGGTGACGTCATCCATGCTGCCGCCTGCGGTTTCGATCACGCTTTTGATGATCTCCAGTACATGGCGGGTTTGTGCTGCCGCATCGCCCACATGTACGACGTTGTTGTCTTTATCAAAAGGCAAAGTACCGGAAACGTACAGGACCCCATCGGCAAGCGTACCGGGAACAAATGGCGCCAGCGGAACACCGCTGCCGGCTGGAATAATGGCGCGTTTAGGCATCGTTAATTGTCCTTTTCACAAGCGGTCAGGCCGCGTTTTGTTCAGTTTTGTAACCCACCGCGTCGCAGAAATGGCTTACGCTGGAGACCCAACCAAAAAACGTTTCGATGTTATAAATCGCGGCTTTTTGCGCAAACTCGGGGCCCGCTTGGTGTGTCGCGTCTTCCAGTACGACGCCAAAATATTCTAGAAAGAAGCCGTCACGCAGGGTGGATTCGACGCACACGTTGGTGGCAATGCCGGTAAAAACCAGATGATGAATGCCGTAGCTGCGCAGCAGGCTATCCAACTGGGTATTAAAGAAGCCGCTGTAGCGTGGTTTTGGCAGCACAATATCGCCTGGCTGGGGCTGCAGTTCATCGACCAGTTCGTAATCCCAGTCCCCTTTCGCCAGCAGTTTGCCCATCAGCTCGGGACGTTTGCGCATTGTTTTCAGCGCATTGGATTTATGGAAGTTGGGCGAGCCCGCGCCCCCGGCTTCGACATACTGATTGTCCCAGCCGTTCTGGAAAAAAATCACTTTTATGCCTGCCGCGCGAGCAGCGGCAATCGCCACTTTGATATTGGCAATGACCGGCGCGGTGGCAGACACGTCAAAGCCTGCCAGATCAAGATAACCGCCCTGTGAGGCGTAAGCGTTTTGCATATCCACCACAATAAGCGCCGTCTGCTGCGGGGTGAAACCAATGGCTTCAGGACGCGCGGCCAGCACCCTTTCCTCGCCAGCATTATCGGGCGCGCGGCGAACCACGGTTTGATTTTCAACAATGTTCATCATGCGACCTCTTTCTGCTCAATGCCGATGTGCTGGCGCGTTTTCATTAACGGCTGGATGTAACGACCAAAGTTTTCAATACCTTCGACGAAATCGTCAAAAGTCAGCAATACGCCGCCCGCACCGGGAACCGTATCGATCTCATCAAGCATTCTGGCGACGCTGGCCCAGGAGCCGACCAGCGTCCCCATGTTGATGTTGACCGCTGACGTGGGATCGGCCATCTGGCGAACATTGGTATCGCTGCCGGAGCGGGTATCTTTACTGCTCTGGTCGGTGAGCCATGACAGGGCTTCCGCATCAGCACCGGCTTTGTACAGCTCCCATTTGGCGCGCGCGGCCTCGTCGGTTTCATCGGCAATCACCATGAACAACACGTAAGAGGACACGTCACGGTTTTCAGCGTCAGCCGCTGTTTTCATGCGGGCTGCGGTAGGTGCAAAAGCGGTTGGCGTGTTGACGCCTTTGCCAAAGCAGAAGTTAAAATCGGCGTGTTTGGCGGAAAACGCCATGCCGGCGTCACTTTGTCCGGCGCAGATGACTTTCATTTCGCTTTGCGGGCGTGGACTGACGCGACAGTCATCCATTTTGAAAAATTCGCCGTCAAGCGTGCAGTGCCCTGTTCCCCACAGATCGCGCAGTACGCTGACATATTCGGTCAGGTAATCGTAGCGGCGGGAAAAATAGTCATCGCCAGGCCACATGCCCATTTGTTCGTATTCCGGTTTCTGCCAGCCGGTTACCACGTTCACGCCGAACCGGCCGTTGGAGATGGAGTCAATTGTGGCAGCCATGCGCGCAACGATTGCCGGTGGCATGACCAGGGTGGCGGCGGTGGCGTAGAGCTGAATGCGGGACGTTACGGCGGCCAGACCGGCCATCAACGTGAATGACTCCATGTTGTGTTCCCAGAATTCCGTTTTACCGCCGAAGCCGCGCAGTTTGATCATCGAGAGCGCGAAGTCGAAATGGTAGTGCTCTGCTTTCTGCACAATAGTTTTATTCAGTTCGAAGGTTGGCTTGTACTGCGGCGCAGTTTCTGAAATTAGCCAACCGTTGTTACCGATAGGAATAAAGACACCGATTTTCATAGCTCACCTCGATTGAAAATAATTGGGACGACAACAAGGGCTTGCGAAAATCTCTGCGCGGCTTAAGTGCGTCCTGCGGGTTCCTGTTGCACCGTGCTGAAATCTCCTGACGTAAGGACATTTGCAAAGCGGATGCCAGTTTTTAAAAAGTCATTTAAAACAGAATGTTATAGGATTATGTAGATTTATAATGGAGTAAATGGTCTAAAACAGACCATTTACTCAAAAATAACTGCACGTTAATCAGGCAGAGTTGAGCGCAAATGGTGCAGTTTTGTTAAATATTGGTTGTGCTAGGTTGTTATCAGGTTGTGTTTATAAATAACGCGTATGACGATAGTCGCCTTAATGCCTATTTGTTATGCTTTTGGCCTTGTTGTGTGTATCAGGGAAATGTTGTGAAGCCATTGTCCGAAAACCCGGGATCTGACGCCGGAGAAAACCTCGCCGCGAAAACGCCATCAAAATCTGTGACGCGACGTTCGCGAGCGGTTGCTGCCAAACGTGGCGCTATCATGGCCGCTGCACTGGAATTCTTCTCACTGTATGGCTTTCACGGCACCCGTCTTGAGCAGGTTGCTGAACGCGCGGATGTCTCGAAAACCAATCTGTTCTATTACTTTCCCTCGAAAGAAGATTTATACATTGCGGTGCTCAAAGGGCTGCTGGATATCTGGCTGGCACCGCTTAAAGCACTGCAGTCCGATCAGCATCCTCTGGAAGCAATACGGGAATATATTCGTCTGAAGCTTTGCGTCTCCCGTGACCATCCTCAGGCCTCAAGATTATTTTGTCTGGAGATGGTTCAGGGCGCACCGCTGCTGAAACAGGAGCTGGGCGGCAGCCTGAAAACGCTGGTGGAGGATAAATCGGACGTGATTCGCGGCTGGATTAAAGATGAGTTGATCGCACCCATCGATCCGATGCAGTTGATTTTTATGCTGTGGGCCACCACTCAGCATTACGCAGATTTTGGTGTGCAGGTTGAGGCGATTACCGGTAAAACACTCAGCGATCCTGTGTTTTTTGAACAAACGGTGAAGAGTGTCCAGCACATCATTACCGAAGGGATTCAGATTCGGGCGTAAAAATGGCGGGCAGAACGCTACTGTTCCAGGCCGTTTACACCACAGGCTAAACTGGCCTCGCATCTCTCCCGGCGTCATTGCCGTAATGCGTGCGCAAAAAACTTCACGCCGTTAGGCCAGGCCCCCGGGTGGCCCGCAAACGCAGTGGCTGCATTGCCGACAAGCAGGTTATGGGTTCCGGCCTGGGTGATGTAGGGCCCCTCTGCGCGCAATTTCGCCAGCGTAATTAATGAAGGTCGGACAATAACGATATGGCCAGGCCTGTGCTTATCGGGACTTTCATAGGAAATCACGACCAGCATTCCCTGGTTAGCAAGCTGCTGTGCATGTAGTGCATCGGCCGCCCTAATCCAGCCCGCCTGACGCCCTTCCTGACTGTCGAACCAGCGTGTCTGCGCGCTTGCGAGCAATATCTGGCTGTGCTCTGGTGGCCTGAGCATATACACACCCAGCCGGGCCCCCATGGCCGCCGCAAACGCACTGCAGTGAGTATGATTGCCGGGGCCTGAATAGTCATCCGGCTTGTCAGGCTGACCGGTTTCCCAGTTGACGTGATGATGATTGAGCCATAAATGCTCAACGTCCGACCGATCAAGCACGGTGAGGATCGCCTGAGCGGCAGGCGTGACGGGACCACAGCAGGGTTGCTCAGCGGAGCGCGCGGACGAGGGAATGTTTTCGGCGGCAACCGTTATTCCTGTCAGTGCAACGAGTACCACAGCCATGCGGGTGACTAAACTTAAAAAAACGCGGATAAGCGATTTTTTCATCGTTACCTCACTGCGCAGACAGAAAGATCAGCCTGCAGGGATAATACTGGCAGCCAGCAACAGGCAGACCCGAATGTGTCTGGTTATCCCTGCCACGTCAATGCCCTGAAAACGGTGACGGCGGTCAATGTTTTCAGGGCTTCAGCAATGCGCTTAGGCATCACTCTTTTGATACATGGAGAAGAAACGGTTGTCGATACTTTCGCGGAAAAAAGCGTCCTGATCGAGGGCAGCACAGAATCCCTGATAGGTATGAGCAGGCACGGCAAGCCAGCGACGGCAGGTGCCATTGCGGTATTCAAGTTCCAGTACGCCTGACGTCGGGTCGAATCCCGCACTGCGGAAAAGAGAGGAAGAATTAATATCGTGTCGTTTCATAACGGATAGTCCCTATCGGTTGAGCCCAGTACCTGCGTTTAAGAGCGGCAATATAACACAGTCATCGATAAGAGTTGCCTTGGGTAAAAATCTTGCCATGTTAAAAAATGATGCCCTGTCTGTAGAAGCCACACTGACTATGGTGTACCTGTAATGACGTCCAGCCAAATGCGTCGTTCGTAGCCGTTTTTCCTTTGTTTTCAGTCACGCTTTTACGTTTTCTTGTCAGACCCGGCGCTGACCGTCAAGGCGGTATAACTTCGTATCTCTGTCTGCAGCCAGAGAAATGATAAAACGACTTTATTTTCTTATGATGACAGTGCATCAATAACTGATTGAACGATATCACCATTTGGCTATAATAGAACAACCAAATGGAGGTGATGATGAAACAGTTCACTTTACCCGTATCCGCTGCAGAACCGGATCGTCTATGGCAATTTGCTGGCCTGAGCAGTGCTGACGGCGTGATGCTGATGGATCAAATCGATGATGGTCTGGACGGCACGGTAGCCAGTCGCATTGTCACCTGGGCGCAAATCTCTCAGGCAGAACTGCGCCGTATGACCGGCATTGCGGGCTCAACCTTCACCCGCGGCGTTAAAAGCCGCTTTACTGCGGAGCAGAGCGAACGGCTGGTGCGTTTTATTCGCGTGATGGATCGTGCGGTTGAGCTGTTTGAGGGCGATAAAGAAAAGGCACGGCAGTGGCTCAATGAGCCTGCGCGCGCCTTAGGCAATAAAAAACCGGCTGATCTGGTCGCGTCAGAAACCGGGGCTTATGAAGTGCTGAAACTCATTACCCGGCTTGAACACGGTGTGTATTCTTGAAGCTCTATCGCATGACCAAAACGCGCTATCTGGGGTCGGCCTGGAGCGGTTTTGGTGCCCGTGAAGGCGGCGGACGCTGGAACAGCGTCGGCGTATCGATGGTCTACGCTTCTGAAACTGCTTCCCTCACCATGCTGGAGACGCTTATCCATCTGCAAAGCGCCAGCGTGCTGGACTTTTTTACCCTCATGAGCATTGACGTTCCCGACAGGCTGATTGAATGGATTGATATCAAGCAACTGCCTGACGACTGGGCCGCACCGGAAGCGCCTGCAGCGCTGCGTTTATTTGGTGATGCCTGGATACAAAGCGGGGGATCGGTCGCACTGCGCGTGCCCAGTGCCCTTTCGCCCGTGGAATCGAATTATCTTCTCAATCCCGAGCATCCTGAATTCAGTGCGATCGTCAGACAGGCGGTAAACATCCCCTTCCTTTTTGACGCACGTTTTTCCCGACAGGTATAAAGCCGGCGCATTAATATGCACCTCTTCACGTCGCCCTGCGCCCTGACATCGGGTTGGGCTCCGCTTTGCGATATGTGCTTCAACGTGCACCTTTGTTAACGTTTCGATCGCTGCCGTAAATGGATGTAACAATCGTAAACTTAACGCGCAGCGAAAATATTTTTTACCGGAAACAGGGAAGAATACGCAATAAAAAGCAGTCATCCACCTTTCTGGCCCGGTTGTAAACGCATTGATTAGCGACGGATATTTTCAGGATACCGCATAATTTGCATTAAGTATTTTTCCGTTTTTTGCATCAATTTGTCGTCGATCGTGGTTTAAACAGGATAAGCAGAGTGAATAACTGAGCCATGATGATTAGGAAAAATGAATTTGGCTTAAGGTGGAGGATGCTGGCTAAATGACTGATTAATCGCTGATGTGTTTGCAGACGGCACCGATGTAGATTATTCAAAAGCCAAATTAACCGCCCCGGAAGAATTTCAAATTGTTATTGCGTTAACAATTTTTTACCTCCTTAACAGAAAATTGATGGTTAAGTAATGACAATAAACCGATTTGCAACAACATTTAAAATCAGAAAAACCCCTGATTAATGCATTGTATTTTTAATTCTGGTGTCACTTCATCAGGACAAGAATATGGCAAGCATAAGCACACTTGGCGCTGGTACTAACCTCGACCTCAACACGTTATATGATAATTTACAGTCAGCTGAGCAGGCGCAACTGACACCGATTACTAATCAGCAGGCGTCTTATAATGCGCAGCTGACGGCCTGGGGCGTGGTTCAGAGTTCAATGTCGAAATTGCAAACGGCCGCCTCTGCGCTGGAAAATGCCTCGAGCATTGCCACAACCAAAGTCACCAGCTCAAATACCGCCTTTACTGCCACGCTTGCCAGCGGTGCCGCAGCCGGAAACTATTCCGTTGAGGTCGATCAGCTCGCCGCCGCGCAGTCTCTGCTTTCTAAGTCCGCCAGCAGCGAAAGTACCGATCTCGGTGACAGCAGCATGGCATCACGTACGATTACCATCAGCCAGTCTGGGCAGAAATCGCCGCTGACCGTGACCTTAAACCAGGATCAGACCAGCCTGACAGATATCCGTGATGCAATTAACAAGCAGCAAGGTAGCGTTAATGCCAGCGTGATTATGGCAAACGATAACACCTACTATTTGTCCCTGACCGCACGTGATAGTGGTACCGCGAATGCGATGACCGTCAGCACCAATGACTCGACGCTGTCACAGTATATCAGTTACAGCAGTGGCGGCAGTAATAACGGCATGACACAGCAGGTTGCTGCTCAGGATGCTCAGTTGAAGATAAACGGTTTGGCTATCACGCGCAGCAGCAACATCGTCACCGATGCGCCTGAAGGGGTCACACTGAATCTGAATAAAGTTAACAGCGGTTCCCCTGAAACCTTATCTATCGCCACGGATACCACGCCTATGGCGACGGCGATTCAGACGTACGTTGATGCCTATAATTCCCTGCAAAAAACCATTGCAGATCAGACAAATTATACACCCGTGCAGGAAGGCCAGGCGCCAAGTACCGATAATGGCGATCTGCTGGGGGATAATACGTTAATGAATATCCAGACCAGCCTGCGCAGCCAGTTTTCCGATCCTCAGGGTAGCGGAAGCATTCAGGTACTCTCACAACTCGGCATTACCCAGGACGATAAAGGTGACCTGACGGTAGACAGCACCAAGCTGAATGCCGCCTTAACCAATCAGCCTGCAGATGTTTTAAGTTTTCTGACCGGTGATGGCAAAACTACGGGGTTCGCGACGCAGGTGACCAACAGACTCAATGATATGTTAGCCAGCAACGGCACGGTATCAAACGCGACGACAGGGATTAATACCTCGCTAAAACAGTTGTCTGATCAATATAACAACGTTAATGATCAGATCACCGCGGTCATGGCGCAGTATAAAACGGAGTTCACCAATCTGAGTACGCTGGTGTCTTCAATGACGCAGACGGGGGATTACCTCTCTGCACAGTTCGCAAAAATGTAATTCTGGTTTGGCCGAAATTTTTATCTTCCGCGCTGATGGTACACCTTGCCATCAGCGCGCTGCCGTTTGATGTTGTCTTTTCCCAGACCGGTTCCCCGTTCGTCCCTTCTCTGCTTAAGCTGAACACGAGAAACCCGTTCAACATTATTACCCGTCCGCTAACCGATGTCCCCGGGCATGAGAGCCAAGGCTGAACTCCCGTCGTTTTTCATGACAAACTGGTTTTAACGCTGCCAGCAATTTTCTTGACTACGGACGTCTGTCTTTCTTGTGGGGAAATGTAAAAAAATAATTATTATCATCGTAATGCCGGATAATGATATATCTTACTTTTTAATTAGGGAGAGTTAATGTAATTTCCTTAATGAGAGGCTGTGTTACAGAAAAAACATGACTCATCATACCATGCGGCTAATAATGTAAATATTTAATCATCTGTGCTTTTTGATGATAAATGCTGTAACAAAAGGTTTTTAACCTTTAAAAAGTTATTCTTCTGATTGAGGTTTGTGTGTGCTTATAATAACTTTTTTCTGAGTTTTTTCTGTATTTACAACTTCACCGCCCTGTAAAAAAAACCATTCACTAATTAATCTTAACTGGCGTCTTTTCATTAAAGTTTGGCGTAGTCAGCTCGATAATAATAAGGCGTAAATAATACGTTTCTATAAGAAGGAATTTACCATGTCAGTGATCAACACAAACGTTCTGTCGTTAATTACTCAAAACAACCTGAATAAGTCACAGTCATCATTGGGTACGGCTATCGAGCGCCTGTCATCAGGCCTGCGTATCAACAGCGCCAAAGATGACGCGGCCGGTGAAGCGATTGCTAACCGTTTCACATCGAATATTGACGGCCTGACGGTTGCCGCACGTAACGCCAATGACGGTATTTCATTGTCTCAGACGGCTGAAGGTGCACTGGATGAAATAAACAACAACCTGCAGCGTGTCCGTGACCTGACTGTTCAGGCTCAGAACAGCTCCAACTCAGCATCTGATATTGACTCAATCCAGGCTGAAGTTAACCAGCGTATGCAGGAGATTGACCGCGATACCAAGCAGACAGATTTCAACGGTCTGAAAGTCCTCAACACAGGATCGGGTAGCAGCACTTACAATTTCCAGGTCGGTGCGCAGGATGGCCAGACTATCGGTATCACTCTGAGTTCCAGTGACAGCTTCGATCTTGCTGCGGCCGGTAACGCCTCGTCAGGCACCGTGCAGAATACCAGCGTGACCACTGGCCAGACAGTTAACGGAACCGCCCGTAGCACTGCGGCTATTGGTTTTGACGTGCTGAAGGGTGCCGTAACCGGCGGTAGTGGTGGCACCGCATCAGGCAGCACCCCACTGGCGGATATCGATAAAGCCATCAAGGCCGTCGACAGTCAGCGCAGCCTGCTGGGTGCATCTCAGAACCGCTTTGAGTCTACAATCAGTAACCTGAATAACACCGTGACTAACCTGACTGCAGCACGAAGCCGTATCCAGGATGCGGACTATGCGACGGAAGTGTCGAACATGTCACGCGCGCAGATTCTGCAGCAGGCGGGCTCGTCGGTACTGGCCCAGGCCAATCAGGTACCTCAGACTATGCTGTCTTTACTTCGCTAATCGACAATTTAAGAACCACGCTTTTTGCAGAGCGTGGTTCTTCTCAGAGGATTAACTTAAATCACCCCTCGCTTACCCTGCGAATAAAATCACTGAACGCGGCTAACTGTTTTGCCAGATGTTCCAGCGTGCCTTGCTCAATCACCTTCCCGGCCTGCTCATCGACTTTATTCTGGATCGCCCCACCCATAAATTCCGGCTTGTTCAGCACCATGGCATCGAGAAATACCAGAATCTGACGCAGGTGATACTGACAACGTGCTCCACCAATAGCGCCCATGGAACTGGTTTGAATCGCCACCGGTTTACCCGCCAAGGGTTGATTCGGTACGCGAGATAACCAGTCAATGGCATTCTTTAAACCGCCAGGCACGGAGTAGTTATATTCGGGTGTGACGATAATGACGCCATCAGCCTCGCGAATACGTGCAGCCAGCGTGTCAACCGTGGCGGGGAATCCCTCTTCTTGCTGAAGATCCGCATCGTACAGTGGAATATCCCGAATGGATGGCAGTGCATCTATGGTCATCCCCTCTGGCGCCAGCTGTGGGAGTGCACGTGCGATCATTGCGTTGTACGAGCCTTGCCTCAGGCTTCCCAGCAGCGTGACGATTTTTAACGGTTTGTCAGACATCATCCTTCTCCTTTTGAGTGGCTATAATGATTTACCCGATAAATCCGGATAGCATGTGAATGCGCTCTTCAACAACAAGCAGGTTATATGAGAACCTTTTTACCGATTTTACTCTCTCTGCTGCTCTCTGGCTGTCTGTCCTCACCCTCACCGCGTGAAACATCGACATCACAGCTGGCTAATCCTGCATCCCAACATTGCCTTGCTGTCGGCGGCAAAATTGACAGCGTGAAAACAGCGGCTGGCGAAGAGGGATACTGTACCTTGCCTTCGGGAGAGCGCATAGATGAGTGGGCATTGTACCGCCGCAATACCCCGTAAAACCGGACGGCGGCATCATCTTTAAGGGAGTATCGCATTATGCCTACCCCGGATAACTATCTCGTCCGGCAAGCAACGACGCATGACCTGGCAGGCATCACGGCACTGCTTCAGGAAAACGCAGCGGGCAATGGCGGCGCGCTGAATGGCGATTTCCCCGCCGAAAAAGTTGCCGGCATGCTGAATCACCCTGGCGCCATAGTGGCAGTCGCGCAGTGTGCGGCAGGGATTGCCGGCGTGTTATTTAGCACCTCATCATTCCGGCAAGGCCCGGAGGTGGTGAACGCCATGTTGCGCGCCTGGCCGCCCGGGAAGCAGTGCTGGATTTATGGCCCGGCCTGCATCAGCACCCGGGCCCGCGGTCAGGGCCTGCTGCTGCGTCTGTACGATGAACTGCGCAGTCACTACGGTACTAAGGCCCCGGTGCTGTTTATCCAGGCTGACAATCGTCGATCAATTCAGGCGCACGAGCGTCTTGGCATGACCCAGGTGGCGCAGTTTTACATCAACAACGTCCACTTTTTGGTCTACAGCCATTAATTGTCCTTCACGCCCTATGGCACAAATTGAAACCTGCACCTGATACAGGCTCTAAAATTAATCTGAAAGGGTTAAGGGAGAGCGCAGGATGATCAAAATTTGCCTCACGTGCGGCACGTCATATCAACAGCAGGATGTTCACATTGATCGCTGTAAAATCTGTGAGGACGAACGTCAGTATGTCCCGCCAACAGGACAACAGTGGATTTCACCTGAGGCGTTGCATGCGGCCCATAGTAATAAATGGTCTCAGCTGGAAAAGGGATTATTCAGCCTGCAAACGGTTCCTGAATTTGCTATTGGCCAGCGGGCTTTTCTTGTAAAGGGCGCGCAGGGCAACGTACTTTGGGACTGCATTCCTGATCTTGACGATGCCACGATTGACATCGTTCGTGCCCTGGGCGGCATCAGCGCGATTGCGGTTTCTCATCCTCATTACTACAGCACCATGCAAGACTGGGCAGCGGTCTTTGATGCCCCGATTTACCTGCACGCCAGTGACAGCGAGTGGATTATGCGTGACAGCCCCTATCTGCGGTTGTGGGAAGGTGAGGCAAAAACCCTCATGCCTGATGTGACACTGTTACGTCTGGGAGGACACTTTGAAGGTGGAACCGTGCTGCACTGGGCAAAGGAGGATGGCATCGTGCTGTCTGGTGATATCGTGCAGGTTAGCGCAGGGTCAAACGCAGTCTCTTTTATGTGGAGTTATCCCAATATGCTTCCTTTACCCGCCGCGACAATCACTGCGATCGTCAATCGACTTCAACCCTATGATTTCAGGAAACTTTACAGCGCATTTGAAGGGCGCGATATTATTGCCGATGCCAGCAGTGTGGTGAAGCAGTCGGCGCAAAAATATATCGATTGTTTACGCTAACCGCGGCGGACAGCTCCAGCGCTGTCAGCCATCAAGCTCATCGACCAGATCTACCTGCAAAGGTTTTCGCGTTTTGCGCACGTCGATATGCGCCAGCGCGCGCCTCAAGCAAGGCTTCCGCCTGAGGCGTCAATCGATTCATCGGCCTGACGAGTGATGAGCCCGGCGTCCTGCAGGCGGCTAATCAGCCCAGACGCGCCGTGCGGTTTTAAAATCAGCCGCTCTGCAACCTAACCACCGTTGCCGTTGCTTCTCGCGCTACCCAAATAGTCAGTGGCGCCTGATGTTGCTGTGGTGTCAATCTCACATTGCGTGCCTGACTATCACTAAAGGCAATAAATCTGCGTAGTTCCGTGCGGAAGTTGGCCAGCAAGATGTAATCAGCATCTGTCATTTTCGGCTGTGACATACAGTCACCTTTAGCGATGGGGTTTATGTCGTAACACGATGTAAGTTTTCTGCTTTTAGACATTGCAAAAAAAGACATTACGCAGGGGCGCACTGTCGATTTACCTGCCAGGCTCAACGTAGCTGGCCACAGGGTATCTCACGCTGCCTTGCCCGATCGGGCCTTGTACATTAGATATCTGACCTACCCTGCTATCACGTCCGCTACGGGCACAAAGCGATCGTTGAGCCAGACCTTTAGCCTGACCAGGACTACAGCGATAAGTGCAAAGATGCGGCTCAGCGCCGTACGCCCGACGTAGTCGGGCAAAGCCCTTTAAATGATGTGATTTCATGCGGTTAGCTGAAAATCCAGACGGGAGAGCGGTGCTATCAGGACGCACGTTCTTGCGCTGCCGGGCATCAGTCGGGTTCGTCTGAAGCAAGGCGCATCGTCGCCCTGGCTACCCAGAGATGGGGCGCGGGTTTAGTGTCCGCGCGATGAAGGGGAGCGGGTCGCGGCGGTTAATGAGTCAGTGAGAAAGACGTTCATGTGCGGATGAAGGTGAGCGGCGAAAAGTCGTCTTGTCGTGAATAATTTTCGGTGTTGCTGCGCTGATAGGGATGGTTGATTCAACACACTATCAGCGCTATATAAATCTTGGAGTTTGGTTCTACATTGCTCAGGCGCAAGGTGAACCGGGTTGCCCCGGGACAGAAAAGCCGCCGCATGAAGCCAGGATTTACTCCGCAACGTCGTCGTCTAGATTTTTTACGCAGACCGCCAAGGTATCCTAAAAATGTCAAACGCTGACAGCGACGCCGTCCCGTTGCAAACGTGCATGAAGCATGACGACCCGCCATTACGCGCAGGCGTTGACGCCGCCCCGGGAAGGCCAGGAATTGAAGCCCGATGGACATCGAGTGCCAAGAGCGGAATCGGCACGGCCCTTTCATCAGACTCGCGCGTCTGGTTCACCTTGAGCCACGGCGTTCTCAACGAAATCTATTATCCACGCGTTGACAGCGCCTGTACCCGCGATTGCGTCTTCGTTATCACGGGGCCTGAAGGTTATTTCTCCGAAGAAAAGCGCGACTGCCTGACCGAAACCCGACCCCACTCGCCAGGCATTCCGGCCTTCACCATCACCAACACGGCGCGTGACGGCCTCTACAGGCTTGAGAAGGACATCATTACTGATCCGGCCCGTGACTGTGTGCTGCAGCGGGTCCGTTTCACCGCGTTGAAGGGGAACGTTGAGCATTACACCGTCACCGCACTGCTCGCTCCCCATCTGGTGAATGCCGGACAAATGAACGCCGCCTGGATCGGCGAATTTGACGATAAGCCAGTGCTTTTCGCCACCGGCCGCTCCCGCTATCTGGCGCTCGTCTGCGACATCCCCTGGACGGCAATGAGCGCCGGGTTTGTCGGTATGTCAGACGGCTGGCAGCAGCTTAAAGAACAGGGACGCCTTGTGAACCAATACCGGCGGGCAGACGATGGCAATGTCGCGCTTGCCGGAGAGCTGGCGTTCACCAGCGCCTGCAGTGAAGCCACGCTGGCTATTGGTTTCGGCCAAACGGAATCCGAGGCCGCAGCGGCGGCAACCGCCAGTCTTAACGCGGGCTTTGATAAAGCGCGCGATGGGTATATTCGCAACTGGCAAGCGTGGCAGGACAGGCTCATTCCACTCGATCAAGAAGCGCGAAACGGCGTCAATACATACCGGGTTTCAACGGCGGTACTGGCCTCGCACAGAGCCGCTGATTGTCCCGGCGCCGTTGTCGCGAGCCTGACGATACCCTGGGGATTTTCGAAGGGCGATGACGATCTTGGCGGCTATCATCTGGTCTGGCCGCGAGACCTGGTCGAAACGGCAGGGGGTTTCCTGGCCGCAGGCGACGCCGACCAGGCACTCGCCATTCTGGAATATCTCCGTCGTGTTCAGGAGCCCTCCGGGCGCTGGCCACAGAACCTGTGGCTGGATGGAAAACCCTACTGGCCAGGCATCCAGATGGATGAGTGTGCATTCCCCCTTCTGCTTATGGATATGCTGCGCAGACTCGGCTATCTCGACAATAAAGCGCAGAAACGCTTTATGCCTATGCTACGCCGCGCGGCCTGCTACATTTTGACCAACGGCCCGGCGACCGCGGAGGACCGCTGGGAGGAAGACTCAGGCTACAGTCCGTTTACCCTGGCGGTCGAGATCGCTGCACTGCTTGCCGCCGCGGATCTGCTTTCGATAGACGGAGATGAAGCGGCGGCAAACCACCTGCGAGAAACCGCAGACTGCTGGAATGAGCAGATTGAAAAATGGACCTTTGCCGGGGATCCCCATTTTTGCACCTCGATTGGCATTTCCGGTCACTATGTCCGCATCGCGCCGTCGGGCGCAACGGATGAGGTCAGCGCATCCGGCAATACCGAGATTCGCAACCAGACACCGGATCGGGCGCTTCTGCCGACCGCTGATGTGCTGAGCCCGGATGCCCTGGCACTGGTGCGTTTCGGCCTGCGTGCAGCGGACGACCCGCACATCCTTGATACGATAAAGGCTATTGACCACAGTCTTCGGGTCGATTTACCTCAGGGGCCATTGTGGTATCGGTACACCGGTGATGGCTATGGCGAACACGCAGACGGCGCGCCGTTCGACGGTATCGGCCAGGGGCGTCCATGGCCTCTGCTGGCGGGCGAACGCGCGCATTACGAGCTGGCAGCGGGCAGGCACGACGCGGCTGAGGCGCTCCTGGCCACGCTGGAAAAATCGGCAGGCTCGGGCGGGCTGTTACCGGAACAGGTATGGGACGGCCCCGATATTCCCGATAAGGCGCTGTTCTTCGGGCGTCCTTCCGGTAGCGCCATGCCGCTTGTCTGGGCACATTCCGAACATATTAAACTGCTGCGATCGCTTCGCGATGGCGCGGTCTTCGATATGCCACCCCAAGGCGTTGAACGCTATATCAGAAATCAGACCGGATCGCATTTGCGCATATGGCGCTTTAACAACCGCGTATCCTCCCTTCCTGTCGGGAAGCAACTGAGGCTGGAAACGGAAGCGAACGCCCTGGTGCACTGGAGTACGGATGACTGGGCTACCGTTTCTGACTCCCCGGCGCGCTCTTCGGGGCTTGGAACCTATTATGTGGACCTGCCTGTACAGCACGAAACCGCAGGAACCCGTGTTGTCTTTACCTTTTACTGGCCTGACGTTGAACATTGGGAAAACACCGATTTTACCGTTCACGTCGTAAATGAACCGAACGATCAAACCCGCATTGGCAATGGAGAATGATATGCAGATTGGAATGGTAGGTCTCGGCCGCATGGGCGCCAACATGGTACGTCGCCTTCTTAAACAGGGCCACGAATGCGTCGTTTACGACGTGAACGCCGATAACGTTGACGCACTGGTTAAAGAAGGCGCAACCGGCGCGTTATCCCCTGGCGATCTGATTACGAAGCTGGAGGCGCCGCGCGCGGTCTGGCTCATGCTCCCCGCGGCGATAACACCAAAGATTGCGCGGGAGTTCGCAGCAGCGCTGAATAAGGGCGACGCTATTATCGATGGGGGCAACTCCTTTTACCGTGAAGCTATCGACCTCGCCGGGGAATTTTCACCTCTCGGAATCGACTATATCGACGTCGGCACATCGGGTGGCGTTTGGGGCCTCGAGCGTGGCTACTCCCTGATGATTGGCGGCCCGCAGGCGGCTGTGAAGCGCCTGGACCCGATTTTTGCGTCGCTTGCGCCCGGTGCCGGTCAGAACATTGCGGAAGATGCGGCCCTGGGCACGGCGCCGAGAGGTTATCTTCATTGCGGGCCAGCAGGCGCCGGACACTTCGTCAAGATGGTACATAATGGCATTGAATATGGTGTCATGGCCGCCTATGCCGAAGGCCTGAACATATTAAAAGCCGCCAATAGCGGAACCGGCGAGCGGGAGGCTGATGCGGAAACCGCGCCCCTTTCCAGTCCGCAATATTATCGTTTTGATATCAATCTTCCCGCCGTTACAGAGGTATGGCGACATGGCTCGGTGATCGGCTCCTGGCTGCTGGATCTGACAGCCGAGGCGTTGAAACAGGACCCGAATCTTAACCATTATGATGGCCGCGTGTCTGATTCCGGTGAAGGGCGCTGGACATTGCAGGCGGCTGTCGACACGGGCGTTCCTGCTCCGGTTCTCGCGTCTGCTCTTTTCGGGCGTTTCTCTTCTCGTGGCGAAGCACTGTTTGCCGAAAAAGTCCTCTCAGCCATGCGGCATGCCTTCGGCGGCCATTTGGAAAAAACCAGGTAACGCGGAGGTACACAGCGATGGCGCAGCAACGATCAGATGTGCTGGTAGTGTTCGGTGTCACCGGCGATCTTGCCTACAAGATGATATTCCCTTCTCTTTATGCAATGGTGAAGCGTAAAACGCTCAGTACGCCCATTATCGGTGTTGCATTTGAAGACTGGACGCGTGACCAGTTGATCGCGCGTGCAAAAGAGGCGGTTGAAAAACATGTCGATGTGGTCGATCAGGCGGTCTTTGCCGCACTGGCGGACAGGCTTTCCTACGTTTCAGGCGATTATCGATCTCAGTCAACATTCGACGGGCTGCGCGAGGCGCTTGCCGGTCATCATAACCCGCTCTACTACCTTGCCATTCCCCCCTCCCTGTTTGAAACGGTTGCGGGGGGGCTGGCAGAGGCCGGTATCGCGAAAAACGCCCGACTTATGGTGGAAAAGCCGTTTGGCCGCGATCTCGCTTCGGCAAAACAGCTGAACGAGGTGCTGCACAAGGTTTTCGATGAGGACGCGATTTTCCGCATCGACCACTTTCTGGGCAAGGAGGCTATCCAGAACCTCCTCTACTTTCGCTTTGCGAACAGCTTCCTTGAACCCATATGGAATCGTGAACATATCGAAAGCGTTCAGATCACCATGGCTGAGGACTTCGGCATCAAGGGACGCGGCAAATTCTATGACGAAGTTGGCTGCATCCGTGACGTGATTCAGAATCACCTGGTTAATGTGCTTCTGTTACTTGCCATGGAACCGCCCTCCTCCGGCGCATCCGACGATCTGGTTGATGAGAAAGTCCAGGTGTTAAAGGCCATGCCGCCGCTGTCAGACGATGACGTGGTTCGGGGTCAGTTTGAAGGCTATACCGATGAACCGGGTGTCGCCGCGTCTTCTCCGACGGAGACCTTCGCTGCGGTTCGCTTTCAGATTACAACGTGGCGCTGGAGTGGCGTTCCCTTCTATATCCGTGCTGGGAAAAATTTACCCGCGCATGCCACGGAAGTGGTTGTGCGCTTCAGGCGACCGCCAGTTACCCTTTTCGATGAAATTACCGACGAGCCCGCCAACTATATCCGCTTTCGCCTCGGCCCGGATATTACGATCGGCATTGGCGCGAGACGCAAGGCGTCCGGCGAAAAGATGCGGGGTGAAGCGGTCGAACTCACCGCGCTGGACGATGGTCTGGGCGATATGGCGCCCTACGAGCGGCTGATTGGCGATGCCATGGCGGGCGATCGTCAGCTTTTCACCAGGCAGGATGCAGCAGAGCTGGCCTGGAAAATCGTCGAACCCGTACTGAAGGATAAAACCGTTCCACCTGCCTACAAACCAGGAACCTGGGGGCCTGCCGCTATGGCGGACTTTATGCCCCCCGGCGGCTGGGTCGATCCCGTTTGAGCCTATGGAGAATTACCAATGACGCGGCAAACTAAAAAAAAGAAAGATCATGTTGTTTTGTCCATCGACATCGGCGGAAGCCATGTGAAGATCCTCTCCAGCACTGGCGGGGTAAAAAAGAAGGCAGATAGTGGAAAAAACATGTCGGCCGCAGACATGGTTGCCGCGGTTAAGACCCTGGCTGAAGGCATGTCCTATGATGTGATCGCGATGGGATTTCCGGGTCCCGTCGCGGACAATAAACCCATTCGGGAGCCCGCCAACCTCGGTGAGGGCTGGGTGGGGTTTGACTATGCAGGCGCCTTTGGCTGCCCTGTTCGTATCGTCAACGACGCCCTGATGCAGGCGCTGGGTTCCTATCAGGGCGGACGCATGCTGTTCCTCGGTCTTGGCACGGGACTAGGGGCTGCGATGATCATCGAAAACGTCGCTCAGCCCATGGAGATCGCTCACTTACCTTATCGCAAAGGCAATAGCTACGAACACTACGTAGGTGAAGCCTACCGGGTAAAAAAGGGGAACAAAAAATGGCAGGCGCGGGTTTTTGACGTGGTGGAAATGCTGACCACCGCGTTGCAGCCTGACTACGTGGTTTTAGGCGGAGGAAACGTAGATGAACTTGACTCACTCCCGCCAAAGTGCCGGAAAGGCGACAACACACTGGCATTCGAGGGGGGATTTCGTCTCTGGAACGATCCGAGCTTAATTACTTGATTTCAAAGCGTTGATTCGATGGGAAATATTTTCCTGAATCACGAATAGCCTTTTTTCTGGCGGAGCAGCAGCAACCATCATGGTTCAGCCCGCCTGAAAAAAATGCCCCCATCCTCCTCCACAGACGCGCATTTTATCTACACAACAGAAGCAAAAAAGCGAGGGCGCTATGCGCGCCATAACTCCATCATGCGTTCCCCCTTGCCAAACCCTTATAGACATGGGGATTCGTATTGAGCGGGAGCCAAACCCAAACGTCATTGTCAGGCTCATCACCCGGCTTCATCACGCCCTGATGACATCTCCCGAGCTCATTGACAGACCAGGTGTGCGCCGGAAAACGTCGGAGACCTGCGCCAGCGCTATCCTTTCAGCGGCCTCCTTAGCCCTGAAACCGGCAAGGTGTTTGAATTTATGTTCGACGGGATCAATACCTTTACACCCCGCCATCTGGTGTTTTTTACCTCCGACCTCCATTCTGCATTTCAGACGGCGTTAGCCGGGAAAGCGGGTGTGGACAGTGAACGCCTTCGCGCAGCCATTGATGAATCACGTGAATACCTTTTTTCGGCAGCAGGGTATGAGCCAGACATCTTTGCGGAAAAATTCCTGCCGCTGGTGCAGGCAAACTAACTGAGATGAACAGCATGAGCGCGATTTATTACGTACTGGCTTTTGCAGCAGGTCTGGGTATTACCCTGCAGACAACATTGAACAGTCAGCTTGCAAAAGGGCTCGGGGGCGACCCGGTCACCGCCGCGTTATTTTCCTTCACGGCCTCGGCGTTGAGCCTCGGCGTTTACTCGCTGCTACGTGGAGGGGTTTTCACCGCCCTTGCTGCCATCCCTTCACAGCCTCTGTGGAGTCTGGCGAGCGGACAGATCGGTGCCTGTGCGTTATTCAGCTATGTGGTACTTGCACCAAAAATCGGTTTTTCAGCCCCGCTCGGGTTGGCGATTGTCGGACAGTTGCTCTCATCACAGGTGATCGACCATTTTGGTCTGTTGGGCACCATAAGACAGCCGGTTTCGCTCATCAAGATGGGCGGCGTGTTGGTCATGCTGACCGGGCTCGGCATCATGCTTTTTGGCGACCGGCTTACCGAGCATTTTCTGTATTAACCAAGCGACACTGCTGGTTAGGGACGTATGTCCAGTCGCAGACGTCCCTGACCTTCGGTTCGTTCACCCTCGCAACTTTTATCCTCCTGGAGAAATAACATATTTTCAGTAGCAGCCCATGTCAGCAATTTGCTGGGCGAGTGCCCCTCTGGTCCCAAAGAACATGCAGACTTTACTGGACAGATATTGATGCTTGCCTTTCAGGAAGAGACCGGCGAAGTCATGCGCTGGCCTCTGCCTGAACGCCTCGGATGGATTGTCCACAACTGATTTATATGTTGCGCTCTCAAGGGGGCTGAATCTGTTACGATCTTCTTCGGTCGTGATGAGTTCTCACTATAATAACTCTCCATAGACTGCCCCTAAACGATCGAACCTTAGTGTTTATAAGGTCCGCTTCTGGCACAGAGCGGACGGTCAGCGCTGAATAATATCGACATTGTGATTTTGTCCATCATCCCGCAAAGGAATGCTGTCATCCGGCAGGAGCGTGCCATCCATAGTCACTCGAGGTTCACCGTCGTGACGAGAAATGCTAATGTAATACTGACTGCCCCCGTGTTGATAGGTCAGGCTGATCGAAGGCCAGTCATCAGGTAAGTGAGTGCGAATAACCAGCGTCTCTCCGTGCCGTTTTATTCCGAGTAACTCTTCAGTCACCAGACGGTAGGCCCAGCCTGCGGAACCGGTGTACCAGCTCCACCCGGCACGGCCGGTATGAGGTGCAACGCTGTATACATCTGCACTCATCACATAGGGCTCCGCCTTGTAGATGTTAACGCCTTCAGTCTGCAGCGTGTGGTTTACCGGATTGATCATTGACCATAGTTGCCACGCTCGCGCTTTTTGTCCCATCCGGGCAAACGCCATGACCGCCCAGATGGCGCCATGCGTGTACTGCCCGCCGTTTTCCCTCACACCCGGAAGATAACCCTGTATGTAACCGGGATTAGGACCATGACCATCAAACGGTGGCGTTAGCAACTTGATCAATCCTGCATCGTTATCCACCAGATAGCTGTCGAGTGACTGCATAGCCTGCGCACTGCGCACTGGATCAGCTGCGCCGGACAAAACGGACCAGCTTTGTGCAATCGCATCGATCCAGCACGCCTGCGATTCTCTTGTCCCCAGCGGCGTACCATCGTCAAAGTAGCCGCGGAGATACCATGCACCATCCCAGGCGTAAGATTCGAGATTTTTTTGCAGGCTCAGCGCTTCTGAATAGCACAATGCTGCCACGCGTTCATCCTGGCGCTGTTCAGCCAGCGCCGCAAAGCGTTGCAAAATATCGTAGAGGAAAAAGCCGAGCCAGACGCTTTCACCTTTGCCTTCAATACCGACCAGATTCATCCCGTCATTCCAGTCACCTGCCCCCATTAGCGGCAGGCCGTGCTGGCCGAAGTTTAGCCCCCGCTCAATCGCTTTTACGCAGTGCTGCCACAACGTCTCTTCGAGGTGGCTGATAACCGGCGTATCATAAACTGATTCTTCGCCGGGCTTGAGCGGACGCCCTTCAAGATAGGGAATCTGCTGCGCCAGCACGCCAGTATCTCCCGTTGTATCCACATAGTGACAAGCCGCAAGCGGAAGCCACAGGTAGTCATCCGAACAGCGGGTTCGCACGCCATTACCCTGCGGAGGATGCCACCAGTGTTGCACATCCCCCTCAATAAACTGCCGTGAGGCACACAGCAGGATCTGGCTGCGCAGTCGCTCCGGTGCAACGTGGCTCAGCGCCAGCGTATCCTGCAACTGATCGCGGAAACCAAATGCCCCACCGGACTGATAGTAGCCGCTGCGCGCCATGATGCGACAGGCTAATGTCTGGTACAGCAGCCAGCCGTTTACCAGCAAATCAACGCTGCTGTCGGGCGTCTGCACAACGACCTTATCAAGCACGTTGTGCCAGAAATGGTGAACCTGATTCAGCGCCTGACGCGCATTATCCTCATGCAGAAAACGGGCAAGCGTTTCCTGTGCCTGTGCCGGGTTATCGGCCACGCCGAGGACAAAAACATAGGTTTTCTGGTCACCGTCAATAAGGGAGGTTGTCGACTGTAACGCGGCACAGGGATCAAGCCCGGCTCCCGTTTTACCCGAGAGTCTGCGAAGCGTCATGGCGGCCGGGGCGCGCAGTGAACCATTACGCCCGATAAACTCGCGGCGGTCGCCCGTTACCGTACTCTGAGGATCGTTAACGGCGAAAAAGGCGGTGCGTTCCCCGCCATTAGCACCGTAGAAGTTATTGGCCATGACCGCACTTCCCCCCGCGAGGCCGGGCGAATGCGTGATGATATGTGCAGCAGAGTGGTTGCGCGTTGCCCCAAGTGTCCATTCCACGTAGCCGGTGACAGACAATTTGCGTGTACGGCCCGAATGGTTGCTGAGCTTCAGTATTGCAAGCTTAACCGGCGCCTGCTCGTCCACCAGGACTGTCAGTTCGCTGTCCAGTCCATTTTCACGGTGGGCAAACACGCTGTAACCAAAACCGTGGCGGGTAAGATAATCGCCCTGACCGCGCACGGGCAGGGTCATGGGTGACCAGCATGCGCCGCTTTCTTCATCACGCAGATAGAATGCCTCCCCGCTACGATCGCTTACCGGATCGTTTTCCCACGGCGTTAAGCGATATTCGTGCGCATTTTCGAACCAGCTGTAGGCCTGGCCTGCTTCAGAAATCACGCTGCCAAAGTTCTCGTTTGCCAGCACGTTTGACCAGGGCGCTGGCGTCGGTTGGTTTTCTCTCAGCAGGATCTGATACTCGCGACCGTCCTGAGAAAAGCCACCGTATCCGTTGAAATGGCGCAACAGGTGAGTTTCCGGTATCCAGTCGGCGTGATGATTGCTCTCTGACGTCACCGAGGGCACAAAAGGCCTGACGCGTTTTTTTGTTGCGTGAATACGCTGGTTAAGTTGTTCATTGATGCCGTCAGCGCGATCGTCCAGGCTCAGACAGGCCACGCTCATCAGCAACTGCTTGTCTTCGACAGACAAATGCTCACCGTTACGGACAAAAATCCCCCCGGGTTTATCTAACAGGCTGGCTTCAGAACCGGCATAGATTAAATCCATAATCTGCGTCTGCAGCGCCTGCTGGTAACCTCCAGGGCTGTTATTAAGAATCACCAGATCCACCTCCAGCCCTTTCAGTCGCCAGTAGCGATGTGCCTGAATCAGCGTGGTGATAGAAGCAATTTTTTCCTCGCTGGTCAGGCTGATCAGCACAATCGGCAAATCACCTGAGATCCCCCAACCCCACAGGCCCGACTGACCACGTCGGTTTCGGCTAATGGCCTGTTCGTCACCGCGCAGTTCCTGACAGGGATAAAGTACCGCGCTGGCGAGGCGGTTGAACAAAGTTGCGTCATCTTCGCTGGCATTCATCTGCCGTAACACAACCAGACTGTGGGACCAGGCCAGTTCAAACACGCGATCGGCAATAGGATGATCGCGGTATTTTTCCATCAGCGCGAGGCTTTGCTGACGGTTTTCGCTGACGCCAAAAACGATATCAATGGTCACCGGCTGTCCGGGCTGGAGTGTAATCGCGTGGCGTATCGACAGTATCGGATCCAGCACGGCGCCGGACGTGTTGCTGAGCGGCCCGTTCATGCTGACCGCCTGGGCATCAGCCGGGCTTTTTCCCCGGCCGATGAATCCCGCTCTGTCGGTGTCGAATGAAACGTTCTCTGAACAATCGCCATGCACCACCATCATATGAAACAGATACGGGCTCTGTTCATCCGGCGAGCGTGCACGCCGGTGGCACAAAATGGCATCATGCCTGGGATCGGCTTCCGTCTGAATAAACAGGTTGCTGAACGCCGGGTGCGCCTGATCGCTGATGTCCGAGGCAAGCACCACTTCAGCATAGGTCGTCAGCTCGAGTGTTCGTGGGCTTCGGCCTCGATGCATCAGGGTGACACGACGCAGTTCGATGTCATCTTCCGGTGAGACCACAACCCGGGTTTTCACGCTGAGCGAGCCGAGCACGCGCCTGAACTCGGCCCCCGCATCGGTAAAGATGATTTCATCGCTGATGTCCGCACTGGCCCCCAGAGGGTGACAGGTATTGCTCCACACCTCGTCAGTGAGCGGATCCCGGATATAGCAGAACGTTCCCCAGTTATCACGGGTGCTGTCGCTGCGCCAGCGTGTCAATGCGATGTTGTTCCAGCGACTGTATCCCCCACCGCCTGGCGTTATCATTAGATGGTAATGCCCGTTGGACAATAATTGTATCTCGGGGGTCGGCGTATCCGCATGCGTGAAGATTCGCGGTTCATAGCGCACAGGCTTAATTCTTCCCTCATGGGACTCAAAATGACGACGCGGGCTGTAGAGTTCAACCTCATCGGGTACGCGCTCCTGTAACAGCAGGCTGGCCGATCTGAACGCCGGACTCGACATGAATCGCCCGGCCATAGGGGCATCAAGCAGCAGATGCCCCAGCGCCTGGAAAGCCATGCCCTGATGGTGCGCCATCCAGGATTGAACAACCAGGAAAAGCTGCCCGGTTGCCAGTCGCGATGGCGTATAGTCCAACGCTTCATAAAAACCATATTCGCCGCGCGCGCCGTTTTCCTGCAGCCTGAGCAGATTGTCGCAGGCCTTTTGCGGTGAAACCAACAGCGCCAGCAGCGTGGCATAAGGGGCCACCACCATATCGTCGGCGAGTCCGCGCCGGAGACCAAGGCCGGGTACGCCAAATGCCTGATACTGATAATTATGTTGAACATCAAACGCATGGTAGCCAGACTCAGAGACGCCCCACGGCACGCCACGCTCTTTGCCCCAGTTTATCTGCCTGATTACCGCAGATTTGCTCATCTCATCCAGCAGACTGCCGTGCCAGGTTGGCATCACCAGATTCGGCATCAGATATTCAAACATTGAACCGCTCCAGGACATCAGGGCAGTTTCACGATCGATGGTGGTAAACAGTCGGCCAAGTGCATACCAGCTTTTAAGCGGCAGCTGATTCGTCGCAATAGCGACAAAACTGGTCAGGCGGATTTCTGAAGGCAAAAGATC
Organism: Pantoea sp. B566; assembly: GCF_024793925.1. Lineage (NCBI taxonomy): Bacteria > Pseudomonadati > Pseudomonadota > Gammaproteobacteria > Enterobacterales > Erwiniaceae > Pantoea > Pantoea sp. B566. Next base: position 34,733 of record NZ_JANUQL010000002.1, on the reverse strand, counting down.
GTAGTGGCTTTTATCCAGCGTGTTGGTATCGCAGTTGTAGCCCACACTTAGCATGCTGGTAGCCGTGTTATACAGAAACGTAAAATCCATTCGCGCATGGTCAGCGAGACGTTGTTCAAGTTCGCTGATAATCGCCAGTCGCCGCCGGGCCTGGGTCATAACGGCTGTCGGCGCGATAACCGCCTCAAGGGTGATTCCGCCAGCCAGCTCACTCAGCGTAGGCAGGGCCTGTGCATGATATGTCACCGGTAGCCAGCCAAGCAGCGTCGTCCATTCATCACAGAGCTGCTGCAGTTGACTGACCAGATGCGCCGTCCAGCGCACCACCACGCGGCTTTCCTCCTGAGACAGCCGGGCCAGTTCGTTGCCGTGCACCTGCATTTTTTTGAGTTCGCTTAACCACTGCCCTGAAGGTAACGATGCAGCATTAAGGCACTGCGTGCGCAGCACGCCCAGGCTGGCTGGCGCGTTATGGCCCCAATATTTTTCCAGCACATGCAGAGTATCATTCAGCCCCTCCAGTAGGCGTACGCCGTTGAAAACGGGCTGATGACGCATGGCTGACAGCCCTTCGCGCAGTGTCAGTAAGTGGCCGGCCATATTGCCGCTGTCAACGCTGGAAACATAACGCGGGCTGAGTGGCGCAAGCGTGCGGGTGTCATACCAGTTATACAAATGTCCCCGGTAATGCTCCATCTTATCCAGCGTGTCGAGCGTCTGCGTGATGCGCTGCAGGACATCCGCGCCAGAGAGATAACCGAAATCCCAGGCCGTAAGGTTCGCCAGCAAGGACAGTCCGATATTGGTGGGTGACGTGCGATGCGCGATTTTTGGCTCCGGGATTTCCTGATAATTGTCCGGGGGAAGCCAGTTTTCCTGCGCCGTCGCGAAGGTCTCGAAAAACGCCCAGATTTCTCTGCTGGTCTGACGCAGAAGTCGTTTCTGTTGCGGGTCAGGCAGAAACGCCTTACGCGCTGGCGGGCGGCTCAGTCCACTCAATAATAGCGGTGCCAGGCACCATGACAGGCTGATGATCAGGGCCAGGGTCAGCCATTGTGGCGCCAGTAACAGCGTCAGAAGCGTGAGTGCCGCACCACAAGCCACATTCAGCCACATTACCCGATAAAAACGAAAGGCAGAAAGTTGGGACTGAAGGCTGTCCGGACTGTGGCTTGACCATTGCGTCAGGTTGCGCTGGCTGATGCCAAGGCGCCAGAGCGTTACGGCGATCGCATACAGCGAATAGCCCGCCTCATGGGGCAATAAAATAAAATTGAGTCCAATCCGGGAAAGTCGCTTCAGTGCCCCCGCCGTAACCAGCACCAGATGTTGCCTCAGAGGACGACGATGCGGCTTGTTGGCAAGATCGATAAGGATACAGAGCACAGCAGGCAGCAGCCAGACCAGGGCCAGAACGCCCAGCCAGTATCCCGGATTCGGCACCCACAGCAGCGCGCTAAACTGCAGCACCAGTAATGCGGGGGCGACCAGGCTGCGGCGCAGGTTATCAAACAGCTTCCAGCGAGAGAGCGCTGACAATGGGTTTTTATCCCGCGTCCCATCCGCTTTTCGGACCCGCAGCTTAAGCCAGTTAAGCAGTTGCCAGTCGCCACGGATCCAGCGCGTACGGCGTGCGACGTCGGACAGATAGTTGTTCGGGTACTGCTCGTAGAGTAAGACCTCGCTCAGCAGCCCGGCGCGGGCATAGCATCCTTCCAGAAGATCGTGACTGAGCACCAGATTTTCCGGGCAGGTGTTGGCCGTGGCCTGGACAAAAATATCCACGTCGTAAATTCCCTTGCCGACGAAGGAGCCTTCTTCAAACAGATCCTGATAGATATCTGAAGACATCATGGAATAAGGGTTATTACCCGGTACGCTGCTGCGCATCGCGGCATAGCGGCCCTGACCGTTACGCGGCATCTCTTCTGCCAGCCCCGGTTGTAAAATACCGTATCCTTTGACGACCCGCTGACATCGCGGATCGTATTCCGGCTTGTTCAACGGATGCGCCATCGTTGCGACCAGCTTATGCGCGGTATCACGTGGCAGGAGCGTGTCGCTGTCCAGCGTGATGACATACTTAATCTGTCTGGGTAAGCGGTTCGCGGGCATGCCCGCAACGCTGGAAAATTGCGTGTCTGGATGACGTAACCAGCTGTTCAGCAACGCCAGCTTGCCCCGTTTGCGTTCATAACCCATCCAGATCCCCTGCGATGCATTCCATTCAGGCGAGCGGTGGAGCAAATAAAAGCGCTGATGGCGGCAAGGATAGCGCAGGTTAAGCCGGTGCATTTCTGACATCGCCTGACTAAACAGTGCGCGTTGTTCATCCGTACTTTCAGTCGCCGCGTCAGCAAAATCGGTAAGAAGCGCGAAACAGAGGTTATCGTCCTGGTTGCCAAGCCAGCACACTTCAAGGCTTGTGAGGAGCGTGCTGAAGCCGGCGTGACTCGTCAGCATGCAGGGGATCGCCACCAGCGTGGAGGATGTCACCGGAATCCCGTCAGAAAAGTCCATTCGTGGCAGCGGTCGGGGAGTCCGAAAGCGGGTCGTCGCTTCACTGAGTATATCGCTGACCAACTGACTCAACGCCACAATCAAAGGTAAAGCCAGTAGTAACAACCACCAGGCCATACCCAGACTCGCTGTGTCATACAATATTGCGGCGGTGGCCGCCGTGGTTAACAGGCTCATGCTCCCAAGCCAGGATAACAGAGGATATCTGTTGAGACTGTGCCGCAAGCGTTTGAGGCCAGAGCTCGCCACCGACAAATGGTGATCTAACTGACGCCGCCCTTCTCCCATCAGATAATATCCAATGTGATGAGAGGGCATGCCCGGTTGGGTTGATGCTGACAACGCCAGTATGCGGCTTGCCACGTCGGGCTCACTGAGCTGACTTTCCCGGGCCAGAATCTCAATCACATGGCGATAATGATCGCGGGTATCAAAATGCATACAGGAATATATGCCCGCCGGATCGCGACGTAACGTCTGCTCAACCACACTAATGTTCTCGACGAAATCAGCCCAGTTGGTTTCATTGAGCAGGCGTAACCCGGCAATACTGTTGCTGACGGAAAGTTGACTGGCCGCAAGCTGTTGGTTGAAGCGATGGATCAGTAACTCGGTTGTGAGGCCTTGCTCGGCAAGGCGTTGTTCTACCCAGCCCAAGGGTAATGCCAGCGCATTCCCCTGCCCGTGCAGACGACGAACCATTTCCGCGACAAAGGCACTGCTCAGTGGCGGCCGGGAACGCGCCATGTCGGCGATCACCAGAATGAGGTCAGCTGGCGCATGTTCGGCGCAGTCGGTCATCCGCGTTATCCAGCTGTCAGCAAGGCTGCGTTCCTGCTGAGCCTGAACCACCTCAATACTGACCCGACGCAGATTTTCAATCAGCGCCAGTCGCAACATACCGGGCAACGCCCAGACTTCCCCTAACGTCAGCGGCGTGACCTGTTGGTAGGCGCCGATGTAGCTGGTCAGACTGGCGGTGTCCCAGCGTCCGTCACCATGCGCAACCGCCTCGGTAGCAATATCATAGATACGCGGACAAGGGTGCGGAGACGCGAGTGAAGGGAGACCTTTGCCAAAGCTGGTCGGCAAGTGCTGGCGGACGTTGCGAATTTGCTCCTCAATCAGGTAGTAGTTGTCCAGCAACCACTCCCCAGCGGGCATAATGCTGGTTTTTTTACCGGCGTTAAGCGTGTAACAGTTTTGTGTAATAACGGCTTCGTTATCACTTAATCGTTTGAGCAGGTAGTACGGCATCTTGTCCGGCGACAATTTATGCGTATGCGCCAGCTTTTGACCATAACGCTCAAGCTGAGGCGTTGAGAACAGCTCCGGGCGCGGAGTGTTTTCCCCCATAGGGTCATTGGAAGAAAACGATGCGCGCCCTGGCGCTTTTGTCATGATACGGGCGCGGCGAAACCATGCCCCAGGATTTATTTTCATAGTCTTGCTCTCATGCGACATTAACGCGCAGGAGCAGTTGAGAAATCAGTTCAGAAACGTTCTCTCAGGATGGGCGTAAGGCATCAGGGATTTATCAGCTGCAGGTCCAGGTCTTTACGGTATAACAGGGAAGATCGTCGGATCTGAAAGTCAGGTGCTAACGTGGAGAGACAAAGAGAGATTTACATCCCGGACAAAGCATAGCCTGTTTCAGGCGAATCTTTGAGGCAGGCTGGGAGGAACTTAAACCGCAGGCAGGACAGACTACCGTGGACGGAGCACTCATGAACTTCCTTGCGTAATCGAGAAGAGACATGGTGGTTACCCTTTAGAGGAATGAAACTCATACTATCACAGTTGATTAATTTCCAATCGATTTGTTTCGTTTTTACCTGCCTGCAAGTGAGCAGTTACATAAAGTGGGAGGATTATTTAATTTTGCCCCTGGAAAAAGGCGTCACTTTCATACTTTTTCTAAAAAAATATTATTGCTAAAAACCTCAGTTTTTTACTGACTGTCAAAAAAAAGCGCTTGCGACGGTTATTTATGCCCTGTTTTTAAGCGCTTCCGAGAGTATCAACGCTCTAAACAATCAGGGGTGAGGCTCCTTTAAGAACTGATGACCCGCCACACCCGGTTTACTGTAGCAGCAGACATCCAGATTTACTTCTGCGATCCTCAATCCCCTGGCAATGTGGCTGAAATGAAAATACGAACAGGTTGCTCAGACAATATTTTCCAAAGGGAACTAACTTATCGGTTCACAGCCAGCAAAGACTAAACAGTGTTGCAAGGCAGCTCAACGAAAGACCGAGAAAAACGCCAGACTATGAATCACCCGCAGAAGGGTTCAATAAATGTGTTGCATCTATCGGTTGAACTCACAGCACAAAGCGGACGTTTTAATCTGAATTAACCCCTGCATGCAGTGAGAGCCGTGTTTCGAATGGCGCTTAAGCGGCATGACGGCGCCAGAGGACGTAAAAGATGGCGCAGATGATGAACGGCCCCTTACGCCCGACGTAGTCGGCTACAGCCATATAAATCGTGACATTCCCTACCTTTCTTTAAACAGCCCTGCAGGCTTTCAGCAATGAAGAAACGCAGGTAACCCGGATGAGCGTGCTTTCACCGCGAAAGGCGCAATTGCCGGGTTACGAAGCGTCAACTTCCTGCTGACGCTTCGGGGAGTTAAGGATTCTTAGAGTAAAAATTGCGGTACCCGTTAAGGTAGATAACCTGTCACGTTGCAAACGTATGAGAAGACGTTCAAGGATGTTGGACGTACATTCCGCCGCGCGCGGCGGACCGTTATTTTTTGAGCCGAATGTGCTCCAGCCCCAGCAAAACGTTATTGATGTCGTTATCACTCAGATGCTGGACATTCAGCTGCTGATGTAGCTGAGCTAAATCGCCTTTGGTAAAACCACCCTGTGACAGCTGCTGGTTGATGGCTTGCAAAATCTGTCCGTCTAACAGATTAATCTGCTGGCGCAACTCTGCCAGATCTTTCGCGGGTGGGACGGCATGCGGAGCACTCAACCAGTCTGCCAGATAACGATACTGAATCGCTTTACTTGCATCCATCAGTCCCTGAAAAAAAGCGGTCACAGACTGTGGATCGAGGCCAGCTTTTGCCGATTTCTCTTTGGCTTCGGCTAACACATCCTGTTCCCGAGCCAGGTCTTCAATCGGCTTATTGTGCGTTTTTTTGAAGGCTGCAACATCCTTCATTAACAGCATTCTCTCATGCAGTGCCCGAGAGAGTAGTGAAACGGGTTCTGACGCTGGCGCGGCGGCGGCAGAGCCGCAGAAAATTAATGCAGCAAGAAGAAAGGTCATATATTGCATGTTTGGTTAGCCTGTTTCCAAATAGTTGAAAAAGATTAATCAGATTAAACGTACCTCTCAGGGAGCGAGTTTCATAGAAATATCATTTAATCTCTGTAATTAACTAATACAAATTATAACTAGAATGTTAATCACTAAGCTGGCGATGTTAAGAGAAAGTAACGTATTTTTTCTGCACATTTAAGTTTCAGGGGTGATTATCAAATCTTTAAGATGTTAATAAATACCCGCCGGAAGGCAGATCAACCAACCTATTGATTTTAAAATCTTTTATTCTTGGTAAAGATTTTTAAATTTTATATTTTTTCTGGTTTCAAATGAAAAAAAAAGTCAGCAAAAAACCTGCTTAAATTATTCGCCCCCTAACTATTATGGGCTTAACTGTTAATACTAAACCATAAAAAAGTCGTAAAACAGCGCTTAAACAGACTGATGTCACAGTTGTGAATTTATATTTCAAATTGTCTTTAAAGTTTTCATGGTGGTAGTCGATAAGTTTCATTAAGCAGTGTGGGGTTAATACAGGCTGCAAAACACGCTTTCTTTTTCCTTCCTGTCAGGGTGAAATTATGTTTATTACACGTACGTTTTCCGATATGAAAATAGGAAAAAAGCTGGGGTTGAGTTTTGGCGTGCTTATCGTTGCGACCCTCGCGATAGCGCTTCTGGCCTTTAAAGGTTTCCAAAGCATTAAAGAGAATTCAGCAAAACAAGACGTTACCGTCAACATGGTCAATACACTCAGTAAAGCGCGCATGAACCGTTTACTGTATCAGTACACGAAAGACGAGCAGTATGCTCAGGTCAACGCCCGCGCACTCAACGAATTAAGCGCCCATTTTGACACGTTAAAGAAATTTGACTGGAACGCTCAGGGTGAACAACAGCTTGACGTTCTGGGGAGCGCGTTACAAAGCTATCAAACCCTGCGCCAGGCATTCTATCTCGCCTCCAAAAAGACCTTTGCGGCTTCTGCGGTTATTCAGGGTAACGATCTGCTCACGCTTGGGCAAAGTCTTGATGGGGTGAATATTCCCGCTCAGCCAGAGGTAATGCTGCAGGTATTACGCTTAGCCTCATTACTGAAGGAGGTCGCCGGTGACGTCGAGCGCTTTATTGACAAGCCCACTGAAGCCAGTAAAGTCGAAATTTACGGTAATATTACGTCCATTGAGCAGATCCGAACTCAGCTTTCGGCGCTCGCCATTCCTGAGATCCAGACGGTCCTTAATACGCAAAAAACGGATCTGACGCAATTAAAGCAGGCTTTCACGGACTATATGACTGCCGTGGGTGCAGAGGCCGCTGCCTCTTCACAACTCAGTGCAGTGGCCGAAAAGTTAAATACATCTGTGGCTGAGCTCTTTGACTACCAGGCATCTGAATCTACCAGCGCTCTACTTAACGCTGAACGTCAGATCGCCGTCGTTGCCGCATTGTGTATCCTGCTCAGCCTGTTGGTTGCCTGGCGTATTACGCGCGCCATTACGGTACCGCTGAAAGAAACGTTGAGCGTGGCTCAGCGCATCTCTGAAGGCGACCTTACCGCCACGCTTTCAACCACGCGGCGCGACGAACTGGGCCAGTTGATGCAGGCGGTCAGCGTGATGAACGAAAGTCTGCAAAACATCATCACCAACGTGCGCGACGGAGTGAACAGTGTGGCGCGTGCCTCTTCTGAGATCGCCGCCGGTAATATGGACTTGTCATCGCGCACTGAACAGCAGTCTGCCGCCGTGGTGCAAACCGCTGCCAGTATGGAAGAGTTAACTTCCACCGTTAAGCAAAATGCTGAAAACGCGCACCATGCCAGCCAGCTTGCAACGGAAGCATCGGCGAATGCCGGACGGGGCGGTGACATCATTCGTAACGTAGTCACCACCATGCAAGGCATTACAACCAGCTCAGGTAAAATTGGCGAAATCATCAGCGTAATCAATGGAATATCTTTCCAGACAAATATTCTGGCGTTGAACGCAGCTGTTGAAGCGGCACGGGCGGGCGAGCAAGGTCGGGGTTTTGCAGTTGTCGCCGGCGAAGTCAGAAATCTTGCGCAGCGCAGTTCTGTGGCGGCGAAGGAAATCGAGACGCTGATCCGTGACTCACTGCATCGTGTTAACGAAGGGTCCACGCTGGTCGATCAGGCGGGATCGACGATGGATGAAATAGTCTTGTCCGTCACGCAGGTGAAGGACATCATGAGCGAAATCGCGGCGGCTTCCGATGAGCAAAACCGCGGCATATCACAAATTGCTCAGGCAATGACAGAAATGGATACCACAACACAACAAAACGCCGCACTGGTTGAAGAGTCTTCAGCCGCCGCCAGCTCGCTGGAGTCTCAGGCAGAAGAGCTGGAAAAAACGGTCGCCGTGTTCCGTTTGCCCGCGAACAAGAGTGGAATGGCCGTTAGCCACAACACAGCAAAATCTGTGACCAAAGCGCCTGTCTCTCTTCGTCAGCCCAGTCCAGCTGAGGGTAACTGGGAAACGTTCTGACTGTGATGATAAAAAACGCCGGCATAATGCCGGCGTTTGTGTTTGATACGCATCAACGCGGTTCGCCAACCCTGCCCCTGCTCTTTCGGCATAGCCAGACGTTAACTGCCTGACATGGCTCAGAGCGAAACCGTGCTTTCAGCTCGTTTTTCCTGGCTTGACGCACAGACAAAGTAAACCCACCAGGATCAGAAATACCCCCGCCATCGCGCCCGCATGGAACGGCTCTGCAAACAGCGGAAGGCTGATCGCCAGCAACCACACCAGCACGTAGCTGATGCTCAGTAGCGGATAAGCCCGGCTCAGCGGCAGGTGGCGCAATGCTAAAAACCAACTCACCATCGAGCAGGCATACGCCGTTAAACCGCCACACAGCACCAGCAGCGGTAGCCAGTAAAGCGCGTATTGCGTTATTAACATCGGCAGCGCGGGCAACTGGTGCATTGCCCAGCGCAGCATCAGCTGGGCAAGCGTCACCAGTAAGACGCTGCACAGTGCCAGCAGGTAGCCTCTCATGCGTAACTCCCTATGATGGCCACGCCCACCACAATCAGTACGGTGCCCATCCACTGCCAGCGGGTCATTCTTTCCTGCCAGACAAAGCGCGCGGCCAGCGCGACCAGGATGAAATTAATACTCAGCATTGGATAAGCCAGGCTGACGGGCAACCGCTGCAGCACCAACAGCCAGACGACCATCCCCAGCGCCAGCAGCGCCAGGCTGGCAACCAGCCAGCCTGTAAGTCGTGCCCGGTTGGTCTGACGCGCCGCCTGCTTTTGGCAGAGCTGACCGGCACAGGTAAGCAGACTGGTCAGCAGGACCAACAACAAACTCATCACTCATCAGCCTGGTTATAGTGCAGCAAAAGCATCCGACCGTTACGGTAAACAGCATCCGCAGGCGGTAAGTCTGTTGGCGTCGCTTCTCCACGATCCAGCATTAAAATCAATGAGACATTGCCCGCTTTACGATGTGCCTTAAGCCACTGCGGGAAATCTTCGCTGCTGACATAGGAGGAATGCGCATCAGGGAAGCTGAGGCCATATTGCAGTTCGCCTTTTTGACTGTATGCAATGATATCGCTACGCTGCAACGTCCAGGCAATCGCAGAAGAGACGCCTGAATTATCGCTTAATATGTAGCGGCTATTGGCAAGGCTGCTTTCAATGCTGCGAATAAACACCTGAGGTTGCTTCGTGTTTTCAACGCCTTCAGGAATGGCCGAACCCACACAGAGTGCCAGAGCCAGCGGGCTTAGTGCCGCTGCCAGCCAACGACTTTGTGGCGATTTCAGGCTGAAAAGCCCCGCAATTGCCCAGCCAGCAAAGGACAACACGGCCATAGACAGCGCCAGCAACTGATGCGGTCCATAGAGCGGTCGATGACTCAAACCCCAGGGCGCAAATACGGCTAATAACGCAATAATACAGGCCGTACCGAATACGATATTTATCCACGCATTGATGGTAAAGACTCGCGTGTTCTGGCGGGCTTTTTGCCAGGCATAGCTGGCCATCAGCAAGGCCAACGGCGCAAAGCAGGGCAGGATATACGTTGGCAGTTTGCCCTTTGCGATACTGAAAAACAGCAGCGGAATGACCACCCAGCTCAGGAGATAAAGCGCACCGGGAGACTGTTTGCGTTCGCGCCAGCCCGACCGCAATGCGCCAGGCAGCAGCGCCAGCCAGGGAAGCGCACCGGCGATCAGGACGGGCACGTAATACCAGAAAGGCGCTTTGTGTTGGGCATTCTCTTCTGCAAAACGCTGAATATGCTCGACCCAGAAAAAGTAATGCCAGAAGTCAGGTTGCTGCTGCTGAATCGCGATCGCCCAGGGCGCACTGATTAATGCCGCGCTGACGATGGCAAGCGGGCCAAAAATAACCAGTTCGCGGAAACGCTGGTGCCAGATGGCCCAGGGCAGGATCGCTATCACCGGTACGGCAAGAGCCAGAAAACCTTTGGTCATAAAGCCCATACCGCAGGCCAGCCCTAACAGCAGATAACGCACGACCCTTTGCGGGTTAGTTTGTGCCTCACTGGCATACCAGTAGCTGCACATAGCGGCCACCATCCACAATGTCAGCATCGGGTCCAGCACCGCGTAACTTCCGACGCCGTAAACCAGCAGCGAGGTTAAAAAGATCACGCTGGCCGTTAGCGCCACGCTGCGCTGCGCAAAAATACGGCAGCCCAGCCAGAAAATCAGCACTGCGCTCATCAACGTTGAGAAGACCGAACCAATCCTGACCGCAAAGTTATTGTGGCCAAAAATGGCCTGACCTACGGTGTTGAACCAGTACCCGGCTATCGGTTTTTCAAAATAACGCAGACCGAAGAAATGCGGCGTAATCCAGTTACCGTTTTGCAGCATTTCCCGGCTGATTTCGGCATAACGTGTTTCGTCAGGTTGCCAGAGATTACGGAACTCCAGAGGGACTAAATAATAGAGGATAAAAAGTGAAACCAGTAATAGGGTCTTTTTGGTGGCAGTCATGGTGCTTACCTTGTTAAATTCTCACAACCCAACCAGCCTTCCCGGCCAGCGATATGACCACGAACCACTTTACCCACCGGTAAGGTTTCGAGGTCTGCAGGTAAGAGTTCGCTCAGCGGGCAAAACTGTATTCCCTGCTCACGGGCGCGCTGCAACAACGTATCACACGCACTAAGCTGGCTGATACCTTCCACTTCGGCATGGATGGTATAAACCGGCGTGCCCTGGTCAGCCTGAATTTTTTCCAGAATGTAGTCGTTGAAACGTTCGGCGCTGAGCGTGGGTCCGACGACCTCGTCCCATGTCGGTAAGGTGACAGGGATCTGAACCGTACCCAGCTCGCCATTTCTTAACTGTGGGCGAAACGGCCTGGTACCACGGCAGTCGCTGTTGTACTGAAAGCCAAACGTTTCTTTTGCCTGGATTACGCGACCATCAGCGCGCCATCCGGCCACCGCTGAGCAGGTCACCGGTTGTCCTGTTATGGCTTCCAGCGCATCGCGCCCTAACGCTATCTGTTGAATGAGCTGCGGCGCTTTCCAGACGCCCGCCCAGGTTTGCCAGGCAAAATGATCCCAGGCATGCAGACCGACCTCATGGCGATCGGCGGTTGAGCGAATGATATCGCTCATCCCTGCCCCGATCCGCTTTCCTGGCCAGGCCGTTCCGGCTAACAGAATGTCCCAGCCATAAAGGGATGCTGCGCGTGAGCGCAGCATTTTCCACAGAAAGCGTGGTTTCATCAGACGCCATAAATGGCGTCCCATGTTGTCGGGTCCGACACTAAAGAAAAACGACGCCTGGAGATCATGTTTATTGAACAGATCCAGAAGCGCGGGGACGCCAAGTTTTGTCCCGCGCCAGGTATCTACATCAACACGCAGACCAACCTTTCTCATTCCTTGTCGTCCTGAAGCTCAACGGTACGCAGGAAGAAGTCGAGCGTATTATCAATCGTGGTGTTCATTTCCACGGTAGGCGTCCAGCCGAGCAGACGTTTAGCATTACGGATTGATGGCTTACGGTGTTCAACATCCTGATAGCCCTTGCCGTAGTAGCTGCTGCTCTCCACTTCGCGGAAGCCGGCAAACGGTGGGAAGCTGGCACGCAGCGGATGACGTTCAAAGCTTTCCAGCAGACGCTCAGCCAGCTCTTTGATGCTGGCTTCGTTATCCGGGTTACCGATGTTGATGATTTGTCCGTCGCAATTATTGTTTTTGTTTTCAATAATTTTAAACAGCGCTTCGACACCGTCGCTGATATCGGTAAAACAACGCTTCTGGCGACCACCATCAAACAGCTTGATGGGCGATCCTTCCACCAGGTTTAAGATCAGCTGAGTGATCGCACGTGAACTCCCAATTCGCGCCGCGTTCAGGTTGTCTAAGCGCGGGCCCATCCAGTTGAAAGGACGGAACAGGGTAAAGCGCAGCCCTTCTTTTTCCCCGTAAGCCCAGATAACGCGATCCAGCAGTTGCTTGGAAACGGAATAAATCCAGCGCTGTTTGTTAATCGGACCCACGACCAGATTTGAGTGATCCTCATCGAAATTCGCATCGGTACACATGCCGTACACTTCAGACGTCGAGGGGAAAATAATGCGTTTGCCGTATTTAACGCAGTCGCGGACAATTTTGAGGTTTTCTTCAAAATCCAGTTCGAAAACGCGCAGCGGATTACGGGTATATTCAATCGGTGTTGCGATGGCCACCAGGGGCAGTATCACATCACATTTTTTGATGTGATACTCAATCCACTCAGAGTGAATACTGATGTCGCCTTCAACAAACTGGAAGCGTGGATGTCCGACAAACCGGCTAATCGCATCAGAACCGATATCCAGACCAAAGACTTCGAAATTGTCATCCTGCAGCAAACGTTCGGTCAGATGGTTACCGATAAACCCGTTCACACCCAGAATTAAGACACGGGTACGGCGTTTTACGGCTGCAACGGCCTGTGAATAAAGCAGTGCGCCATTCACCATGCCCAGATGCTGAGCCAGCTGAACACCGTTCATGTACACGCTGTTTGCGGTCTGGCCGGTCTGAATCTCCAGGGCGCCTTCTCCACAGGCCACGACAAATGGCTCTGCAGACAGCACGGTGCCGGGCCTGACGTTATGCGGGGTGGAGAGTACTTTTGCTTTCCAGACCACGAATTTGGTGGTGCCGGCAAAGGCAAACGCGCCCGGCCACGGATCGGTCACCGCACGCACCAGATTATTAATTTGGCTGGCAGGCAGCGCCCAGTTAATCCGGCCATCTTCTGGCGTACGACGGCCCACGACCGTGGCGTCCGCTTCATTTTGCGGGGTGCCAACGATGTTGCCCTGTTTCATGGCAGGTAAAGCACTTTCAAGAAGCGCGCTGGCGCAGTCAACCAGCTTGCGGTGCAGCGTCAGTGCGTTATCTTCATCGGCGATGGCGACACGCTGCTGAGCAATGATCTCGCCCGCGTCCGCTTTTTTAACCATGCGGTGTAAAGTGACACCGGTTTCGGTTTCTCCGTTGACCAGCGCCCAGTTTAATGGTGCGCGTCCGCGATATTTTGGCAGCAGTGAGCCGTGAAGGTTAAAGGCACCCTGCTTCGCACTGTTCAGAATCTGATCGCACAGCAGGTTACGGTAATAGAAAGAGAAAATCACATCGGGTTCAGCCGATTTGATGCGATCGATCCACAGAGGATGGTTAACCTCTTCCGGGGCATAAACCGGGATAGAATTTTCAGCCGCGATTCGCGCCACTGAGCCAAAAAAGTGATTTTCTGACGCCGTGTCGGCATGGGTATAGATCGCGCTGATGGTAAAGCCCGCTTTTAACAGCGCATTGATGCCCGCACAACCCATGTCGTGATAAGCGAAGACGATAGTTTTCATTACTCGGTTTCCTGTACAGAACGGTCTTTCTGAGGATTGATAACACGTTGAATAAAATAGCGAGGTCTGGCACGAACATCGTTGTAAATACGGCCGATATACTCGCCAAGCAGCCCCATACCAATAAACTGCGCGCCGATGAAAATAAACAGCACGGCAAATAACACGAAGACGCCATCACCGGCCCAGGCTGCTCCGAAACACAGTCGCAGAAGAATTAACACCACGGAGAAGGCAAAACCAGTCAGCGCAATAAGGCTGCCGAGCACGCTCAGCATACGTAACGGGGTCGTGGTCAGGCAGGTCACCAGGTCATACATCAGGTTGATTAAGCGCATGAAGCTGTATTTTGAACTGCCGTGCTCACGTTCAGCATGAGTGACGGGCAATTCGATCGTGCGTCGTGCAAAGGTATTCGCCAGAATAGGAATAAACGTGCTGCGCTCGTGGCAGTTCAGCATGGCATCAATGATGTGGCGACGGTAAGCCCGCAGCATGCAACCATAATCACCCATCGATTTTCCGGTCACGCGCTGAATCATCTGGTTGATGGTGCGTGATGCCTGACGGCGGAACCAGCTGTCCTGGCGATTCTGGCGAACGGTGCCCACAACGTCATAGCCTTCCTGGGCGGCAGCCACCAGACGCGGGATCTCTTCAGGTGGATTTTGCAAGTCTGCATCCAGCGTGATAATCAAATCTCCGCTGACGTGACTGAAGCCCGCCATGATCGCGGAGTGCTGGCCATAATTACGGTTAAGTAGCACAGCCACAATATGGCTGTCCGGCAGCGAGGCGGCGTCAGCAATCATTACGGCTGATGCATCCTGGCTCCCGTCGTCAACCAACAGGATCTCATAGTCCAGATTAAGACTTTTACAGGCATCATTCGTGCGCTGAATTAATGCCGGTAAACTTTCCTGCTCGTTATAGACCGGGATCACTACCGATACTTTTTCAATCTCTTTATCGTCGAACATTTAAACCCCAGTCAGTTCACGTAGTGCGCTGATAACGCGTTCAACGTCATCATCTGTCATGTCGGGAAACAGCGGAATCGAACAAATGCGCTCGCTGTTCCACTCAGTCGCGGGCAACGATAATTGCGGATAGTGCTCGCGGTAATATTTGTGTGTGTGGGCCGCGCGGAAATGGAGGCCGGTTCCGATATCCTGCTCTTTAAGCTTCTGCATCAGCGCATCGCGAGAGAAACCACATGCCTGCTCATCCACACGGATGATGAAGAGATGCCACGCATGCTGGTGCGACCAGGCGGGCGGAACCAGCGGCTTGAAGGGCGTATCTTTCAGCGCCTCCAGATAGCGTTGCGCAATGGCCGCGCGGCGCTGGTTGATTTCAGGCAACTTTTCAAGCTGGACCAGCGCAATGGCCGCGCTGATATCAGGCAGGTTGTATTTAAAGCCGGGCATGATGACTTCCGCCTGCGGCTGACGGCCATGGGTTTGTCTGTCAAAGGCATCGACGCCAAGGCCATGAAATTTGAGGCTACGGATCCGATCGGCAAGGGCAGCATCGTCGGTCACGACCAGACCACCCTCGGCGCAGGTCATATTTTTGATAGCGTGGAATGAAAAAATAGCATTGCCATGCCCGCCAACATGCTTGCCCTTGTAATACGTGCCGGCCGCATGTGCCGCATCTTCGATGACCGGAATGCCATGGCGTTTGCCAATAGCATAAATGGCATCGATATCGGCGGGTGCGCCAGCGTAGTGGACAGGGATGATCGCTTTGGTATTTGGGGTGATTGCCGCTTCAATGGCTTCAGGCGTGACCATCAGGTTATCGACGTCAATATCGATCATGACCGGTGTGGCGCCCAGTAAAGTGATGATGTTGAGTGTGGAAACCCAGGTCAGTGAAGGGGTAATAACCTCATCCCCTGCCTTAATGCCCAGCGCCATCAACATGACGTGCATACCGGCGGTGGCGGAAGTCACGGCGATAGCGTGTTGATTTCCGGTCAGCTGGCAAAATGCACGCTCAAGTTCTGCACATTTTGGCCCGGTAGTAATCCATCCCGATGCAAACACATCACGTACTGCAGACAGTTCAGTTTCACCCAGAGATGGGCGGGAAAACGGAAGAAACGCCATCAAGTAATATCCTTAAACTGTTTTGCCGTTTTTCTACAAACTGAGATGAATTTTGAAATGCAAAAGTGAGAAAAATGCAATTGAACGTTCATCAAACGTCGTCAAAATCGGCAAAAAACAGGCAAAATCACAAAAATCTGGCAAGAGAAATAAAACATTAGAAAAATATTTATTTCACACCGGTCTCAAATCATACGCCCGGAACCTTAACCAAACATTAAACACCTTGAGAAATTAACAAATTGACATGATATTTCTCACTTTTACCAGACTAATCACATTAAATAAACAGATATGTTTGACAGTTGCGTGAAGGTACTAAAAAGACAGTTTGGCGTTCAAAAAAGTCTGAAGACAAAATTGACAGAATCGCTACGATCGGGGAAAGTCACAGAGGCGAATCGCGTTATTTATTAGTCGTCTGGCCCGCTTTATTCGACAGAAAATCTCACTTAACCACAATTTTATTGAAATTCAGGGTGTTACCCGTAACCATGCGTCCCAATGAAACCTCAGCCACTCAATACTGGAACCCGATGGTGCCTGAACTTGCCGTGACGGATTTTGCGGCATCCTGGGCTTTTTACGTGGAGGCGATCGGTTTTAAGGTGAGAATCAGGCGCGAGAATCCTGACTTTGCCTATCTCTGTTATGGTCAAGCACAGCTAATGATTGAACAGGTGCACGATGGCGGTTGGCTCACCGCTGAAATGGCCTATCCTCTGGGACGAGGAATAAACTTACAGATTGACGTTCCGGACATCGAGACGCTCTACAGTCGTCTGCTCAGATTGAGTACGTCCCTCTTTCGGCCGCTACGCGAAAATTGTTACGACACGGGGGAACGCGTCGAATGTCAAAAAGAGTTCCTGGTTCAGGACCCCGACGGCTATCTTCTCCGCTTTTGTCAGCCTGTCGGCTGATTTCATCAACCGACGGGCGCACCGATATTGAGCATTTACAGCGGCACGATTTCGCTCACCTGATGCTGGAAAACATAGGGGTCAGAGACTAAGGCAAAGGCCTTATCATCCGGCCAGGTCACGGCGACGTGGTAATTTTCACCCGCAAACTTTTTCACTGCAGTTAAATCCTCCCAGTACGTCGCCAGAAAAAAATGCTGCCACTCTCCCTGCGCTTCCTGATGCACGAAAGCGGCTTTATTCCCTGGCGTCGCCAGGGCGTGCTCAACCCCCGTCTTTTGTAGATGGCGGGCAAACCCTTCGGCATGTTCTCGCGGAACGCATCCGTGCCATGTCCTGACAATCATTTTTTCTCCTTAAGACCAGTCTGCATTAGAGGGTAATACCTTGATTTTACACATCACTCTTGAAAAATACGGAAAAATTTTGCCTCGCACTGGCACAAATCCTAATTTGTTCTACATTTACTGGCCCGACCAGGGATAACGACATTAATCACAGCAATAACTTAACGGTAACAAACATGGAATTGAGCAAATTTGAGGTCAGAACTGGCCTGTGGCCACACATGCATTTCACCGACATCGAATACGATCAGCGCGGCAGCAGCTACGAAATTTATGCCACTGATGTGACGCATCAGACCAAGAGTAAGCTGTTTATTTGCCGGACGGTTGATGAACAACAGGCGAGACTGCTGGCTGAGCAGTTCAGGATCTGGCTGCCTAAGATCAACAGCAAAAAGCGCAAAGCAGCCGCAAAGAAATCGCCAACAGGCTATAACCGGATTGCATGCCATAAAGGTTAAGCGCTGACAGACCTGTTTTGGGGGTTGGCTTAACCCTCACAGGAACTCAGCGCCCGCAGCCGTCAGACAATCCTGTTGGTCTGGCCTGTCAGAATGAGTAGGTGATTGCCGCCGTCACGGAGGCCCCCCCGCGGCGGAAGACAATTGGACTGTCCGCCGCGTTTTTATCCAGCCAGCTGTAATCGCCGATTAAACTGGTTCCCCATCCTGAAGCAAACTGATGGCTCCATGTCACACTGGCATCCGTCCCATAGAAGCCGCCATGGGCGGTGTAATCGGCGTACCCGCTTCGGACATGCTGCTCCCTGCTTACCCCGTAAAACGTGTTGATATAGCGCGCATCCCCAAACAGTCCTGCTATCTGCAATGCTACAGTGTCACTTTTCGTCTGCCATGGAATGAGGGTGACCGATGTCTGATACTGAGCACCCTGGCTGTCGCTTAGCGGAAGCGTCGCTTTTCCTTCCACGATAAACCAGGGCGTTACCGACCAACCGAGAGCCAGGGCGGTATTGACAACCGGATCGATATTCCCCATGCCTTTCAGGCTGTCGTCCCCTGCTCGCCACGACGAATCACGGTCTGAGCGACCCAGACTCAATCCCAGTGTATGCTCCAGGTAAAGGCCGTTTTCAGTCTGTAAGTCGTAACCTATCCCTTTCTGAGAATCAAAAAATATCGGCCCCTCGCGCCACTGAATAACCGGAACGGCTTGCCAGTGATGCTGTTTCGCCCCGCTGTAACGTGGTGCATCGTTTGCCGCCAAACCCACTGTCAGGCTGTTTTCCGGCGCAGAACTGTCATCTGCCCTGGCATTCAGAACACTTAGCGTCAGCATTAAACTGACCATGTGAAGCGCATGTTTTCCGGTTATTATCACTTTGCTTGATCTCATCAGTTGGTGTCATGAAGGCGACATTGTCGCGACCAGGCTGGAGTATAAAAACAGCGTGTCAACAAAAGCCCAGGAAACGATGGAGAAACGGTCAAGGTGGCCCAAATGAAAACAAAACGCGTATTGATTATTGAAGATGACGCCGATGCCGCCAGCGTACTGGAAGCCTATCTGAAACGTGATGGCTACGACGTGATGGTCGCCAGTAACGGCATGACGGGGCTGGAACAGGTCGGGCGTTGGCAACCTGACCTGATATTGCTGGACGTCATGCTGCCGGTGATGAATGGCACCGAAGTGCTGGCCGCGATCAGACGCAGCGGTGACACGCCCGTTATTATGGTAACCGCGATGGGAGACGCGCCAGACAGAATCGGCGCGTTGCGCTATGGCGCAGATGACTATGTCGTTAAACCCTACCATCCCGGCGAGGTGGTCGCGCGTGTTCAGGCCGTACTGCGCCGCGCGCGGCAAGCGAAAGTGGCGGATGATAAGCTCTGCTGGGCAGGGCTGGAGGTCGATCCTGACTCCCTGACCGCGGTGGTTAACAATGCACAAGGCACTCACCGACTCGATCTGACGCCAACGGAATTTTCCATTCTGGTGACCTTAATGCGCGCACCCACTCGCCCGTTCAGCCGTCTGTTTTTGCTCGAGAACTGTCTGCCAGAGAGTGATGCGCTTGAACGCGTCGTTGATACGCACGTCTACAATCTCCGCCGCAAGCTTGAGGCCGCAGGGATGACAGAGATTTTACCCGCAGTGCGCAGCGTGGGTTACAGGTTCAGACAACCATGAAGCCAGACAGCAACGATTCAATGTGGCGCTGGATCTGTATCCGCATACTGATTCTCGGCTTAGGCGGCGTGATTCTTATCGCCTTTTGCATGTGGCTGAGATTTGCCCTGCAAATACTCTGGGTTTACTACCGTATGCCCGCCGCACTCTGGGCAGAGTTTTCCCAACTGCGCCTGCATCCGGAGCAGGATCCGGCTCGCTTTCATCAGATCGTCGATCAATGGTGGGGCGTTGGCTTTTCCGACCCTTCTATTGCGTCTTCGGACTGGATTACCGTAGCCGTGCTGGTCGCTTTCATTATTCCCTTTTTTGTGGTGATGGGATTGCGCTTTGCCTTGCCGCTGGCAAAACAATTCAGCCAGTTGGCGCACGCGGCGCGTGATGTCGCACGGGGAAAATTCAGCACCTCGGTCGGTCAGGTAAAAGGCGCGCCGCAGGAGTTAGTTCGGTTCACCGATGACTTTAACCTGATGACTCAGCAGCTGGCGCGCTATGAGCGTGAGCTTAAAGCCTCACATGTTGCGATTGCCCATGAACTCCGCTCGCCCTTAACCGCGGCCATGGGGCGACTACAGGGCATTGTGGACGGCGTGTTTGAACCCGAACCTCGGCAGTTTTCCATGATTATGAAGCAACTGACGCAACTGAGCCGGCTGACAGACGAGCTCCATCTGCTGTCGCTAGCCGATGCCGGTCAGCTGAGCCTGAATCTGTCCCGGTTTAATCTTGCTGACCTGGTGCGGGAAAGGGCTTCCTGGCTGGCGCTACAGGCGGAGGCTGAGCAGGTGGAAATAGATGTTCAGTCACCAACATCGTTGCCTTATACGGGCGATGCTTTCCGCTTCGGTCAGGTGATCACGATTTTAATGGAGAATGCATTGCGCTATGCGGCCGAAGGCAAGCGAATTTCCATTGATGCGCACGCCTCAGACTCCGCCATCACCCTGCAGTTTCGTGATTATGGTCCGGGTGTCGATCCTCAGTTCTTAAGCGTTATCTTTGACCGTTTCACCCGGGCAGACTCCTCCCGGGCCCGTCATTCTGGCGGGAGCGGTTTGGGATTGTCTATTGCGAAAGCCATCGTTGAGGCTCACGGCGGTGCTATCCGTGCCAGCCTGCCGCCTGAAGGAGGATTACACATCATGATTACGCTGCCCATAATAGAAAGCCTGCCAGCAGAGTAGGACCGGCAAAAGTGAAGCCTGCGCGCCCTGCGCCAGGCATTTTTGCTGACCTTGACCATTTCTTGATGATTCATAAAAGGATTCTGGACATAAGCCACGTTAAATGAGGCTGTCTCATTTAAGGAATCCGGCTATGACAGATTTTATTCCTTGTTTTGCTCGCCAGGCGCTGCGCCACCTCACCCTCTTCAACGCTGCTGTACCGCCACTGTTCGTGGTGGGCATCTTGATACTTGCAGGGTGTAGAGATGAAAAGCCTGCCCAGCGGGACACGCTACGTCCCGTCCGTACCCTGACGGTACCGCCCTTTTCCAGTGGCGGTCTTATGACGCAAACGGGTGAGATCCGGGCGCACGAAGAAATAGCATTAGCGTTCAGACTGGAGGGTCGGGTAACCGCCCGAACGACCGATATGGGTCAGCACGTTACCGCAGGTCAGGTGCTTGCGACATTAGAGAGTAACGCTGCCCAAAATCAGCTCAGCAGCGCGACGGCCGATCTCAACAGTGCACGGGCATCGGAGCGCGTTGCCGCTCTCACGCTTCACCGTATGAAGCTGCTCATGCCGGGCGGTGCCATCTCCCGCGCGCAGTTAGATAGCGCGCAAGGTGACTGGCAGGTCGCCGTTTCCCGCCGTCAAAGCAGTGAGGCTGCGCTTAAAAATGCGCGCGATAATATGGCCTGGACACAGCTCACCGCACCGCGTGACGGCGTGATCACCTCGATAAACGTTCAGCCCGGGCAGGTGGTGAGTGCGGCGCAGACGGTCATGACGCTGGCAGCCGACGGCAAGCGCGATGCCGTGTTTGACCTCGCCGAACCTACACTCACAGAAAAGGCGACAACCACGCCGATCCGGATCGCGCTGTTATCCAATCCTGCGCTGAAGGCGGACGGGCAGTTTCGTGATATCAGCCCGCAGGCCGATTCACAAACCCGCACCTGGCGGCTTCGCGTGACGCTGACCAATCCGCCAGCCGATATGGCACTGGGTTCAACGGTACTGGGCACTTTTCCCGGAAAAGTGGACCAGGTCATTGCGCTGCCAGCCAGTGCACTCACGCGAGCCGGGGAGCGGCCTGCCGTCTTCGTCGTTAACAGCAAAACCCAGCAGATTCAGGTCAGGCCCATCCAACTGACGCGGTTTGATGCACAGCAGATCTATCTCAGCGCTGGCGTGCAGCCGGGCGAGCGCGTGGTCACCGCAGGCGTAAAAACATTGCTGCCAGGCGAGCGCGTCAGGCTTGAGGAGAACGACAAATGAAACCGGACAGCACTCTGCACGGCGTTAACCTGTCCGCCTGGGCGCTAGCGCACCAGCAGCTGGTGATCTTCTTTATGCTGTTAGTGATGACGACGGGTGTTCTCAGCTACATCGATCTGCCGCGTAATGAAGATCCCGCCTTTACGATTAAAACGGCGGTGGTGTCGGCACAGTGGCCTGGCGCCACGGTCGAAGACACCATGCAGTTGGTCACCGATACGTTGGAAAAAAAGCTTCAGGAAACGCCTTCGCTGGATTTTATTGAAAGTGAAACGCGGGCTGGCAAGACGGTGATATTTGTTAATCTGCGCGATGATACGCCCCCGGCACAGGTTCCAACCATCTGGTACCAGATCCGGAAAAAAATGCAGGATATCGCCCCAAGCCTGCCGCAAGGCGTTCAGGGCCCAGGCGTCAATGATGAGTTTGGTTATACGTTTGGCACCATTTATGGTTTTACCGCCGATGGCTTCAGCCCACGTGAACTGCGCGATAAGGTCGATAATATTCGTCGTGACCTGATGGATGTGCCTGACACGGGCAAAATTACCCTGTTGGGTGAACAGGAGGAGCAGATTGTTATCGCCTTCTCACCCAGGAAGCTGGATGGTATGGGCCTTACGCTTCAGCAAGTCAGCGATGCATTAACGGCGCAGAATGCCGTGGCGCCCGCGGGGGAAATACGCACCGATAAAGAGAATATTGCGCTTCGTGTCAGCGGTGCGCTGACGACGGTGGCAAACCTGGAGGCGGTTACACTGCGCATTGGTCAGCGCTTTATCCCGCTGTCGGATATTGCGACGATCTCGCTTCAGCCCTCACAGCCACCCTCTTCCACCTTTCGTGTCAATGGTGAGCCCGCCATTGGGCTGGCGGTTTCCATGGCCCCTTCTGGCAACATGCTCAGATTTGGCCAGGCACTCAATCAGCGGATGGCAATTATCGCCAGCCAGTTACCGCATGGAATCAATATGATAAAAGTCGCCGATCAATCCACCGTCGTCAAAACGGCGGTTAGCGGATTTGTTCAGGTGCTGGCGGAAGCCGTCATCATTGTCCTGGCGATATCCTTTTTTTCACTGGGTTTTCGGGCGGGGCTGGTGGTCGCGGCGGCGATCCCGTTGGTGCTGGCCATGACGTTTGTCGGAATGACGTTTGCAGGGATAGGTTTGCAACGTATTTCACTGGGCGCCTTAATTATTGCACTCGGGCTGCTGGTTGATGATGCGATGATCACGGTGGAAACCATGGTGTCACGCATTGAAGCAGGCGACAGCAAATGGCAGGCGGCAACATTTGCGTTTAAAACCACGGCCTTCCCTATGCTGACGGGCACGCTGGTGATGATAGCCGGTTTTATCCCAGTGGGCTTTGCCGCCTCCAGCGCGGGCGAATATTGTTACTCGCTTTTTGCGGTTGTCTTGATTTCTCTGCTCTGCTCCTGGGTGGTGGCTATTCTGTTTTCACCCGTGACAGGCACCTGGCTGCTGACCGATAGCGCCCACGCAACGCACAAACAGCCGGGGCTGATGGGCCGATTTTATCGCCGCCTGCTCGATCAAACGCTTAGGTATCGCTGGACGACGGTCACTCTCGCCCTCCTGCTGCTGGGCATGGGGATCTTCGGCACAACGCTGATGCAGGGGGAATTTTTCCCCGCTTCAGACCGCCCTGAGCTGTTAGTGAACCTGACATTGCCCGCGAATGCCTCTCAAACCGAAACCACCCGGCGAACCGGACAACTGGAAAACCTGATACGCAGCGATAACGACATCGATCATTTCTCCAGTTATGTCGGCTCTGGCGCGGTACGTTTCTATTTGCCGATGGAGGTCTTGCTGGACAATGAAAATACTGCCCAGCTGGTGGTGGTTGCGAAGAGCCTTGACGCTCGTGACAGAGTACGCAACAAGCTGGATCACATCCTGGCACGTGACTTTAGTGATATCACCTCGCGCGTTTCGCCCCTTGAACTGGGGCCACCGATTGGCTGGCCGCTAAAGTACCGCGTTACAGGCCCCGACTACAGGCAGGTTCGTGAAATTGCGGAAAAACTGGCCTTACAGCTGTCACGATCGCCAAATACGCGTGAGGTGAATATGACAGCAGGTGAACCCGAGCGGGTTATCAGACTTGATGTCAATCAGACGGCAGCGCGTGCGGTTGGTGTCTCTTCTGAAAGCATTGCCTCCATGCTGAATACTGTGACGTCAGGCAGTACGGTAACCACGATCCGTGATCGTAACCGACTGATTGATGTGGTGCTCAGGGGAAACGATGAGGAACGGCAAAATACCGATATCCTCAACGGTCTGATGCTGGATACCGCCTCTGGACAGAAAATCCCACTGGGTCAGGTTGCGACATTGAAATGGCAGCTTGAGGATCCGGTTATCTGGCGACGTCAGCGCCAGCCTTACATTACGGTGCAAACCGATATTGCCCCTACGGCGCGTGCTGAAAACGTTTCAGATCAGCTGAAGCCCGAACTGGATACATTCCGCGCGTCCTTGCCTGCCGGCTATCATATTGAAGAAGGCGGTACCGTCGCCGAATCGGATAAAGGTAACCGATCGGTGTTTGCGGTGTTGCCGGTCACGCTGAGTGTGATGCTTATCCTGTTGATGCTGCAGTTGAAACGCTTCTCAAGAATGTTGCTGGCGCTGCTGATGGCCCCTTTCGGCTTACCCGGCATCGTTATCGCCATGTTGCCGAGTGGAACGCCAATGGGATTTGTTGCGCTGTTAGGGATTATCGCGCTGGCAGGCATGATCATCCGTAACGCGGTGATCATGATCAGTGAGGTGGACAGTAATACTCAGGCAGGCATGATGCACAACGAGGCGATTTATCACGCGGCTATTCATCGCGCCCGACCAATATTACTGACGGCTTGTGCGGCGATATTCGGCATGTTGCCCATCTCCCGGCAGGTGTTCTGGGGGCCAATGGCGTACGCCATTATCGGCGGTCTGGTCACCGGAACGCTGGTCACGTTAACGCTGTTACCGGCCTCGCTCAGCCTGGTCATGCAAAGAGAAGGACGCCGTCAGAATCAGGTGCAAGATCAGTGAGTGATAACCGGCAGTAACAGGGGGCCTGATCAGGCCTGCCTGTTACCCAGGACAACAAGCGACACGTAGCAGAAAAGACGTGCATCGGGCAATAAAAAAGCGCTGTCGTACACAGCGCTTTTTGTCGCCAGCAGGCACCGGCGGGCTTAGATCCCTAAAGAAGGCATCAGAAACTTTCCCAGTTAACCTTATCGACGTTGACTGCTTTCAAATCCGGCCTTTTCAGTGCGGGTACTGACGGGCTCACCGGCACACTGGCTGGTGAAGCAACCTGGGTGACACTGTCATTAACCTTAAAGGTTGAAACCAGTCTCGACAGCGTTTCTGCCTGCTCCTGCAGAGATTTAGACGCCGAAGACGCTTCTTCAACCAGTGAGGCGTTTTGCTGCGTCACTTCATCCATTTGCCCGATGGCCAGATGAACCTGCTCAATGCCTTTACTCTGCTCGGCCGTAGCGGCCGCAATTTCATTGACTAAATCAGCGACCTGTTGAATAGCATTGCTGACGTTGTCTGAATTGCTGCCCACGCTTGTTGCCTGCTCAAGGCCCTGCTCAACTTGTGAAACTGACACGTTGATAAGATCTTTAATCTCCCGGGCTGCGGACGAAGAGCGCTGTGCCAGATTACGGACCTCAGAGGCGACGACCGCGAACCCCCTGCCGTGTTCACCGGCACGTGCCGCTTCTACCGCGGCATTAAGCGCCAGGATATTGGTCTGGAAAGCAATCCCCTCAATAAGCCCGGTGATTTCAGAAATTTTGGCAGAACTGCCGCGAATGTCGCCCATCGTCGTCAACATTTGACTGACTGCGGAGCCGTTTTGTTTGGACAGCGTATTGGCATTATTTGCCAGATTGCTGGCCTGGACCGCACCTTCCGCATTCTGACGCACGGTATCGCTCAGCGTCGCCATACTGACTGACGTTTCTTCCAGTGAAGCCGCCTGTTGTTCCGTACGCGATGACAGGTCTTCATTGCCCGCTGCGATTTGCGTCGCGCCCGTACTGACAGATTGCGCTGAATG
Organism: Pantoea sp. B566; assembly: GCF_024793925.1. Lineage (NCBI taxonomy): Bacteria > Pseudomonadati > Pseudomonadota > Gammaproteobacteria > Enterobacterales > Erwiniaceae > Pantoea > Pantoea sp. B566. The sequence goes on along the minus strand of NZ_JANUQL010000002.1, from coordinate 8,955 downwards.
GTTCACAGACATCAGAGTGGTGGATACACGTTTCAACAAATCATTAAACGCTGATGCGGTCTGGCCTATTTCATCGTTTCTGAGGACAGGCGCTGAACAGGTTAAATCAAGGTTATTACTGACGGTCGACATCGTATCTTTAATGCTGGTCAGGCTTCTTTTAATTCCCAGAATAATACTGACAGAGAACAGGCCGAGTAACACAATAACCAGCACGGATGCACTTGTCATCATCCAAAACGTCTGTGAATAAATACGGTTATTCTCTGCTCTTAATCCATCACCAATTTTAATATTCAAATCGATTTGTTTGGTGAAGTCAGACTCCATTTTGCGGGCAGCGGCGCCAATGCCGTTTTCGCCCTGAAGCTGTTCTAGCGACAGGGCATTATCGTGACTGCGCGAAGCTGCAAGAAATGCCGGAAGCGTGCTACGAACCGCGTCAAGGTTACGTTGCGCCTGTACCGTCATCGCTTTATCTTCATCACTGGAAATATCATTCGCCATATAGTAGTCATTCAGCGATTTAATATTATCAAGAATGCCATTGATTTTATCTTCAGCTGCGGACTGTTTCGCGCTGTCGGCCATCGACTGATGACGATACAATGCCAGCCCGAGCTGGTTAGTTGCACTGATTGACTTGTTCAGATCTTTAATGCTGGGTATCGCATTCACCTGAACATATTCAAAGCGCGACTGGAAACCGGATATCACGGATAATGAAACAGCAACGAGCGCACAAAGTGATAACGCCAGCAATGAAAATGCCAGCACCAAACGCTGGGTAATAGTCATAAAAGCCCCTGAGTGTGAAATTGAAAAAAGGTTATCGCAATGCATTCTTATCGGCACAGTACAAACCAGCTTTACCTGTTAATCAGAGATATATTTAATTTCTAAAACTTGATAAATAGAAAATAAAGACTAAGTCACTCAACCGCTGACGGGAATAAAAAATAATGACTTGCCTCAGCCTTTAGCGATTAAACCCTGTTCTATTTGCGCGTTGCCTTGCATAAGGTTGTTGTTTATCAGCCTGATATACAGACTCGTGACCTGATCGCCCCTGCCTGATGACAACGACATTCCAGACAGGTAAGGTGGCATTTTTTGTGACAGAGACGAATATGGAAAGGTTGTTTGTTTATGGCACCCTGTGTCCGGGCCGCAGTAACGCCTCTCTTCTGGAGAACATCGGTGGCGCCTGGCAGGCCGGAGTTGTCCGGGGCGTTTTTTTTACTGAAGGGCGCGGCGCGGCTGCAGGCTTCCCCGGTATTGTTGTGGACGATCGCGGGCCACAAGTGCAGGGCTTTCTTTTTTCCTCGGACAATCTGTACCTACACTGGCCGATGCTGGATGAATTTGAGGAGGGTTATGACCGGATCAGCGTTAAGGTGGCCCTGGAAAACGGTGACAGTGTCACCGCATGGATATATCAACTTCAGCCGCAGAGCATTCCGCAAGCCAGTGAATAACGCCTTATCTGATCACTGCTTTATAGCGTGCCCGGCATGGGTTTCGGTTTTGGCCAGCGCAAGGGACGTCCGAACATCACCAGGTTACCGCCCAGGATCATCAGCAATCCCACCACGCTGTGGCTTTGCCAGTGATAGCCTTCATAAACCGTCGATAAGGTGAGGGCAACCAACGGAAACATCAGTGTTGTGTATGCGGCTTTAGCGGCGCCCGTACGTCTGACCAGGGTGAAATACGCCCAAAACGCAATGACCGAACCGAATATGGACAAATAAAGCAAGGCACTGAGGTAGCTCAGTGTCCAGAGCGGTGAGAAACTCACGCCACGAAGCAGAGCGATAATGCCCATGACCATTGCGCCGTATAACATAGCCCAGGCGTTAGTGGTCATGGTTTCCAGCTGTCTGCGCTGATGCCGCAGGCTGATCATGTTGCCCAGAGAAAAGCCAAACGTGCCCAACGCCGACAGGCCGATGCCTCGCCACAGTCCACCGCTTGCGCCGCTGATGTGCAGATCGTCCCAAAACAACAGGATCATGCCCGTTAATCCCAGCGTGACCGCAAACCAGAAACGCGGCTGGGGGCGCTGCCCAAAAAACAGATAACTGTTTACTGCGTTATACAGCACCGCCATGGAAAAAATCACGGACTCTAAACCGGTATTGATATAACCGGCGGCGGTGTAAAAGCACCAAAAATTAAAGCAAAATACACAGCAGCCCTGCAAAGCGCAAAACAGATGATCGCGCGGCGCTAATCTGCGCAGGCGCCCCATTATCTGCAGGAGCGTCAGCAATAAAATACTGGCTATGGCGAAGCGCCAGAAAACGGACACCGTGACATCAACGGGCCCTTGTTGCAAAAAGATGGCAATCCAGGTTGTACCCCAGATAACCACGACCACAGCATAGAGTAATGCGTTCATGCTTTTTCCTTTAAACGAAGCAGAACACAGTGTCCCAACTGATGAGGACGCACGCTTCTATGAACCTGCGTCTGATTTGCAAAATCTTGCGCATTTTAACGATACAGATCTGGCTACCTGCCGGCTCTCGCCCTAGACTGAGCCTCTGATGAACGGGCGGAAAAGAGTTATGTCTCGCGTTTACGACACGTTTGAAATACTGCGTCAAAATAAAGCTGTGTTGCGCGAATCGGTCATGCTTAACTCCGGCATCCGGCTGGCAGCGTGGCACAACAAGCAAGACAGGATTACCGTAAACAGTAACCATCACACGCTAAGCCTGTATGTTGCCGATGGCTATGAGAGTTACCACAAAACCGCTTCCGGCTGGCGAAACGGCGGTGGACCAGATAAATTCTGCCTGATGCCGCAGCAGAGCGAATCCACATGGGACGTACGTAATAACCTCTCTTTTGTGCATCTCTATTGCACAGATGAGCATTTACGCGATGTGGGCGAGAAAATATGGGATCGCAGCCCGCTGTCGATTGCACTGGATGAGAAAATATTTTGCAGTGATGCCAGTATCACCACGTTGTATCGCCAGTTCTTACTCAGCTGTGACTGGCAGCAGCCCGCGAATCACCTCATGTTGAGCACTGCCAGCACCCTGTTATTAACTCATCTGATCCAGCACTATTCCAGCGTTCAGTGGCGGCCTCCGGCGGTAACGGGTGGACTGGCCCCCTTTGTATTACGCAATACGCTGGCTTTTATTGATGCGCACCTGGAATTGCCCCTCACGCTTGATGCACTGGCCACTCAGGCAAACCTGAGTGAGTACCATTTTGCCAGGATGTTTCGCCAGTCGCTCGGTATTGCGCCGCATCAGTACGTTATGCAGCGCCGCATGGAAAAAGCACAGCAGATGGTGCAGTCAACCTCGCTGCCGTTGACGCAAATCGCACTGGATACTGGCTTTAGTTCGCTAAGTCATTTCAGCCACCGCTTCAAACAGGTGACAGGCTTGACCCCTTCGCAACTGCGAATGGCGAATGGCGTGAAAGCGCCCTGAATCAGAGGCACTGGTAAGGGCTGATAACCGTGGCCGGAAATCAGCAACGATAATTTCATGTCTGAGTAACTTAAACCTATCCTCACTCACCCACAGGTATTGGCTTTACTCACGTTGCATCCTGATTATACTAGGCACGCATTCATTCAGGCTTCATGGTATCGGCGTGATTGAAGGTTCGGATGGCTGTTTCGCAAAGCCGACCATGATTACCCGCATGACAATCGCCATTCTGGTCAGCCAGCAGTTAACGAATGAGGACTGTGGTCATGTTACTGTTCAAAAACGCGCTATTCCCTCCTCCCGCAAAGCGAGTGCAATCGCTGTAAGCCTTATTGACGCGATGTCTTGCTGTCGCCGCAGTTATTCCTACACGATCAGCGTAACAGCAGGCTGGATCATCCCTTTTTTGTCGCCATGCATGCGGATAGCCGCACAGGAACATGACGCCAAAATCAGCCGATAAAGAGGCTTACTGCCTATCGTGAAACCGTCAGACTTATCACCTGATGCAACAATGATATCGAGCGGCGTAATAAAGAGGTGCCTCTGCCGCCGAAACATCAGCGCACTCGGGCCGGGATAACAGCGCGGCTTCCTGACAGGCAGAAGCCGGACGCTGTCTCACCGGGTGACGTTAATGTTCACATCAACGGATGCGATTAACCGTCATCATAATGACAAGGAAGCACATCATGAAGTTTTCATCTGAAAGCGCAATTTCGTTCATTTTTCTTTTAACCGGCCTGATCCTGACAGGATTGGGTATCTGGCAAATACTGACGCCGTGAGGTGACGCTATGCGTAAATTCACGCTTGATCGGATTTTTATTCAGGTGGTTGCTATCGCAGTCGTTTTTATCCTGCTTACCATCGTCATTCGCTAATCTCATCGGGCCAGACCGCCACAAGGTTTGGCTCGCGCCTCATCACTCCGCAATCTTTCCCCCAAAATCCGGCTTTCATAATCTCGCTCAACTTCTCTTTGCCGTTTATGCATTACCGTCTGATTGCTGAAAATGACAGCCTTAATGCAGGTTTTTTTGTTCAATTGAGAGCATTTCTCTCAACGTCTGGGGAAAAATTATGAATCTATGCCACAATTTTTTAATTGGTGGGTTAGCAGTAATGATGACAATGGGGAGCGCGATGGCGACAGAGCATAACGATCTGACGGGTTATCGTGAGGGTGCAAAGGTTATTCAGGTCAAACCAACACGCAATCAGATAGATGCCATAAGTGGCATCGTTTATTCACAAATCACGACGGCACGAGAGACCAGGCCGCTCCATATGTCGCTGTTAGTGCCCCGCACCGACGCGCCTAAACCCGCCATCATTTATTTTCCCGGTGGCGGTTTTACCAGTGCCAATCACGATAAGTACATCCAGATGCGTATGGCGCTGGCAGAGGCTGGCTTTGTTGTGGCCGCTGCGGAATATCGCGTTGTACCGAATACCTTCCCGGCTCCGGTAAATGATGGTAAAGCGGCAGTGCGCTATTTGCGACAACATGCCGAGACATACGGCATTGATCCCGCGCGCATTGGTGTACTCGGCGATTCGGCTGGGGGATGGCTTGTGCAAATGCTCGGCACCACACAGGGGGAAACGGCGTTTGATCGCGGTGATTTCACCGATAAATCCTCTGATGTACAGGCAGTGGCAACGCTATATGGCATATCCGACCTCCTTAACATTGGCGAAGGTTATGCCGATGAAATTCAAAAAGTTCATCAGTCACCTGCGGTAACCGAGGCATTGCTGGTGCACGGTCCAGCCTTTCGTGAGTTTGCTGGCGCAAGCATCATGGACGATACGGCAAAAGCACGGCATGCCAGCCCTATGGGACATTTACGTAACAGCAAGCCGCCTTTCCTGATTATGCACGGTGATAAAGATTCTCTTGTATCGCCCCATCAAAGTGCGCAGCTGTTTGATGCCCTCAGGAAAGCCGGTGAGAAAGTGGACTACGTTGTGGTGAAAGGGGCAGAGCATGCCGACCTCACCTGGTACCAGCCGGAGGTTATCCAGGAAGTCGTAAGCTGGTTTACGCGCGAACTCAAACCAGATACGGGCGTCGTTGCCGACCAGTCTGGCCGTCCAAACGATAACCTGTAATCGCCAGGCAAGCCACTGCCCGTGGCTTGCCTCACTGAAGATTAATGCGCAACGGCAGCGGCTACCGCGCCTTTCGCCCCTTTATCAAGCAGAAGCTGATAGGCACGGGTTACCTGCTCCACAAAGTACGCATTATTTGCCAGCGCCTCACCAAAAATGGCATCGATACCTAATAATGCTTTCACCCTCGCCTCGCCATCAGCACTGGATCCCACAGCAGCGTTCAAAGTGGGTAATAACGGGTCGATCACTTCAATCGGATTTCCCTGCTCGTCTACGCCTGAGACATAGCGCATCCAACCGGCAATGCCCAGGGCGAGCAGGTCAAAATCACTTTCGTTTCTGAGATGCCAACGAACCGAGTCCAGCCAGCGCTGAGGAAGTTTCTGGCTGCCATCCATGGCTATCTGCCAGGCACGGTGCTTTAACGCAAGGTTTTCAAAGCGCGCGATCAGCAGGTCAGCATAACGCGTCAGATCCACGCCCTTAACTTGCAATGTCGGTGCCTGCTCCTGCAGCATCAACGTTCGTGCTGCCCGTCTGAAATCGGGATCCTCCATGCAGTCACAAATATGTTCATAGCCCGCCAGATAACCAAGATAGGCCAGAAATGAGTGGCTGCCGTTTAACATGCGCAACTTCATTTCTTCGTACGGGACAACATCGTTAACGAGTTCTGCGCCGGCCTTTTCCCACTCAGGACGTCCGGCTACGAAGTTATCCTCTATCACCCATTGCCTGAAGGGTTCACAGGCCACCGCCAGAGCATCCTGCACTCCTGTCACCTGTGCAATTTTATTCAGGCTTTCCTGGGTAACGGCGGGTACGATACGATCCACCATGGTAGAGGGAAAGGTGACGTGCTGTTCGATCCAGCTTGCCAGTTCGCGATCGCATTGCCGCGCATAGGCGCAAACGACCCCGGCAATCACCCTGCCATTTTCGGGAATGTTATCGCAGGACATGACGCTGAAGGCGGCTAACCCCGCCGCTCTGCGGCGGGCCAGCGCTTCAACGATGATGCCTGGGGCGGAATGGGGCTGATGGGGCTGTGCTAAGTCAGCTACGATGAGGGGATGGTCACGCATCAGTTCGCCTGTCGCGGGCGCGTGGCAGTAGCCCTTTTCGGTAATCGTTAACGACACAATGGCAACCTGCGGCTGGCATAGCGCCTCCAGCACGGCTTCAGTGCCATCAACCTGCGCATGAAGCGCCTGCCTGACGACGCCAACCACCCTGCCTGACCACGCACTGGCGGACATTTCTGCCACGGTATAGAGAAAATCCTGACGCTTGAGATCGGCAATCTGTTGCTCACCGCCGATAAGATTGACTTCAATATAACCCCAGTTGCTGCTGTGTTCAGCAGCAAGAACGTCTGCATAGACAGCCTGATGGGCACGGTGAAACGCACCAAATCCGAGATGAACGATTTTCAGAACCAGATTATGGCGATCCCACTGTGGAACGGTGGCGTTAGCACTGAGTAATTTATTTGGCATTGTAATCTCACTGTTAATTAAAGTTATTATTTGGTTATTTCCGGCATGATTCGCTGTGTCCTTGCGTGACATAACAGCATTGATGAAAAAAAGGGGTAATTAAAATTAAATGACCGCCGCGACAAAATGATCAATTAGTGGATTGCAGATTGTGCGTTGAACAATTTTTTCGTCAAAACCAAGATTATCGCTATGAAAATATGCAAGTCCACTACCATACCAGAAGCAACACCTGAATTGTGACATGTGCTGGGATGAGATAGCGAAATAAATAACACGCATTTAAGGAATACACCTCACAAGCCTGTTTCCATGAGGTTAAATTGGTGGTTTTTATGTTATTAATATTTTAAGACATAAGTAATCAGAGACAGCATCTTCCCTGGCGAAAAATGCTTAGATCCGGAAAAAGGCGTAATGCCTGACAGGGCGTCATGTAAAATAAATTCAGATTTAATCAACACGTGTGATGCAGGAAAATGAACCCTTCATAACTAGCTCCATTATGACAACACTGTTTCATCGTCGGTCCGATCAAGTTTGAGTTAGTTATTTCTTACGCGATTCGCGATGGCTTTCATTGTGACAATTTAATGACATAGATGTACATCAAGTATTTATAATTTAATGCTTACCATGAGGGAAACAGAGCATCAGGTAGCACTGATTCCTCATTTTTCCGGCGGATTACCACGCATAATTCCAGCTGTGTTCATGACATCCATGAACCAAGGAGGAAATTATGTGGAAATTGAACTCTGTGATTGATATGCAAGGAACAAATCCTTACCTCATTCTTGTCAATAACCTTGGTGATACCCGACTGTTACCCTGTAAGAATATTAATCCTGCCTTCTTGAGAACCCTGAATTTTTCTGATCTTGAAACCAGTCTGTTAACTGAACGAGTAAAAATCAATAATAAATCAGCAAAATAAATACCACTGTCCCGATCTCTCCTGGCCCTCTGACTGGTTTTAATGAGGGCCGCTCTTGTTAAAACCCCAATTCACATTGCTCAGACCTCATCTCAGGATGTTGCCATGAAGAGATGCAGGTTTGCCTTCAGGTAAGATTCCGCGCAACGCGACTGCAGCAGCAGGGTATTACCCTTTAGCCTGCTGCCTGTCATCACACCTTGAATAACAGGTCGTTATACGCTTTGTCGATCGGGGCTCACTGAGCCCTGACACTGAGCTTCAGCCAGCTTGTCCGTGGGAGCATCGCGGCTGAAGCCTGAGAAGTGTTGAAGACGTGAGTCGCTCAGCCCCCGGCAAGGGACACTGGTCTAATCAGGCAGCATGAGAGCACAGGATGGTGATGGTGATAAGGTGCACACATCGCGCTCGCTTCACTTTAGCTAAACGAAGGCAGCAGCCGGAATACATCAAGTACCACCGTCAGGTAAACGAATCCCCCCACCACGATAACCAGATTAAGGATCATGTTATTACAGGGTGCGGTATAGACTGCAGTGGGAAAACGCTTGCGGGCCGCTTTCACAAGAAAAGGCGGCAGAATAACGCTCCAGATCGTAAAGGCCAGACCGGCATAGCCAATTGCATAGACAAAGCCACCGGGCAGGATGAAACAAACGACAGCGGGTGGCAAATACGTTACCAGGGCCGTCTTAAACCGGCCAGAACGGTCGTCTGAAAAATGAAACAGATCGGCAATATAATCGAAAAGCCCCAGCGTCGCGGCTAGCAATGAACTGGCTACCGCAAAATTACCAAAGAAAGTGAGGATCAGATCCATAGACGTGCTGGTAAATAAGCCCCCTATTGCCTCGACAAATACATCAATATTCCCCCCTTTGGCGATAATGGGCGAAAAATCGGCGCGGCTGATATTGCCCATGGTGACGACCAACCA